>NZ_JBAQEO010000082.1:0-3185 GCF_049286785.1 Rhodococcus sp. (in: high G+C Gram-positive bacteria)
GGCCGGGAGTTCCCTCGTCCGCGCGCGATCCGCGAGACTGCGACGTGCTGCCGTCCGGGAGACCAACGCGGCGGCCCCGAACGTTCCGGCCAGGACAGGCCACGCAATCAGCCCGGTCGGCAACAGAACGACGACCAGAAGCGTCGGGCCGAGCACCTTCTGGCCGGTCATGCCGAGGCTGAAGGCGCCGAGATACCGGGCGACGGCGGGCGGCGGGGACAGTTCGGCCGACAGCTCCCAGGCCGCCACGGAGTGGATGTTCTCCGCTATCGAAAGTGCCACGACTGCAAAGAGAATGGCGATTACGGTGAAGGTGGTGGCGGTCAGCTGGCCCAAGGCGAGTGCAGCGCAGCAGGCGGCCATCAGTCCTCCGGCCCACGTCAGGAGCCGGGCCGCTGCGGTCGCGCCCTCGGCGAAGCGGGCGACATATACCTGCAGAACCACTGTCAGTACGGTGTTGACCGCCATCAGCACCGGCACCCAGGCGAGTGGGACATCGGTGTACTCGATGACCCAGATCGGAAGCAGAACGATCAGAACGGTGTCGTACAGCGACAGGACACCGTTGCCAACGGTGAAGACCATGAACCACCAGTCGCGGAATGGTGAGCGCATCGCGATATGAGCCGACTCGCGTCCGGCGGACAGAGATCGGCCCTGTACTACCGTTCCCGTCGTCCGGAGTACGAACCGCACGGCGACCGCGATGGCCACGAAGGAGATTCCGTTGCCCAGGAACAGCGCCGTGAACGCGGCGGACGTGCCTGTCACGAAGACAACGCCCGCCAGTAGGAACCCCGCGGTGAGACCCACGTTCCGGACGGCACGGATGGTGGCCATCGTCCGAGTCCGGTCGCGGCCTCCGATCACGGCCGTCACGACTGCCTGCTGGATCGGACTGCTCGCTCGGTCCGCCGCGGTGAGCAACACGGTGAGCACCAGGTAGGTGGTGAAGTCGGACACGAGCGCGAAGCATCCGTAGCCGAGACCGCGCATTAACAGAAGGGCGACGTAGAACCCTCCCGGCCCCACCCGGTCGGCCAGCCTGCCCAGGGGCACCGGGGCGAGCAGCGCAAGCGCACCCGCGATCGTGGTCGCCAGGGCGATCTGGTTCGCGGTGAGCCCCACCACCCCGACGAAGTACAGGGCGAAGGACGCGAAGAACATCCCGGTGCCCAGCGAGTCGATGCCGGCGCCGACGGCCAGCGTGCGGCCCGCCGTACTGTCCGGAAGCAGCACACCACCCAGCCGCCGTACGACGGCGTTCACGGGAGGGTCCCCGGCGTCAAGAATGCGTGCACAAGATCGGCCGAACGTTGCACATGTGTGGGCGTGGCCGCCTCGGGTGCCGGACGGCGCAGGTGGTTCCAGGCGTACCGGCGGGCCGCGTTCACGAGCAGTTCGGTTGTCGGAGCCGACGCCGCTGTAGCGGCCTGTGCGACCAGCGCCGCCCCGTTGAGCAGCCGGCTGATCCGGTCGACCAGCACCCATCCGGCGGCGGCGACAATCGCGGGGTCCGCGCCCACCCATTCGTGGCGGGTGGTGCCCAGAACTTCGAGCCCGTCGTCCACCATCCGCCAGGCCGCGAGCAACCGTCCGTGGGGAGCCACTCCGAGTAGTTCTCTCGACCGCCTGGCCGCCGCGTCGAAGTGCTCGGGAATCGTCAGCAGTTCCAACGCATGAGTGGTGAGGGCCCAACAGTCTGCCCGGGCGCCGGCGCTCCCGTCGACCCGGACGGTGTCCGCTGCAAGCGAGTAGGCGACGCAGCGCCGGGCCACCCTCCGTGCGCGACCATGCGACGGCGGTGGAAGGGCGTGCCAGGCCCGGGCGGCCATGACGTCGACCACGCGGTCGGCAATCTCCTCATGCCGAGCGGTTGCCTTCGGGCTGTCGTCGAGCAGGTCTGCCCTGCTTGCCGATCCGGCGACGGCGCGCTCAAGGATTCCGACGCCATCTGCGTCCCACTCCGCGGCGACCTGTTCGGGAGGAGTCGAAGCAAGTGAACGCGTGCTCATGTGAACTCCAGCCAGTGACGATAGGTGGGCACCCGCCCGCGGACCACGTCGTGGAAGACGTCGCGCAGCTGCTTGGTGATCGGGCCGCAGCCGCCCGCCGCCACCGGGCGGTCGTCGACCGACGCCACCGGGACCATCTCGGCGGCCGTGCCGGTGAGGAACGCCTCGTCGGCGACATAGAGTTCGCTTCTGGTCAGGCTCTGCTCCCTGACCGTGATCCCCAGGTCGCGGGCGAGTGTGATCACGGTGTCGCGGGTGAGGCCGGGCAGGATGTTGTCGCTGACCGGCGGGGTGATCAGCTCACCGTCACGGATGGCGAAGATGTTCGCGGCGGATGCTTCGGCCACGTGCCCGGTGGAGGTGAGCATCAGCGCGTCGTCGTATCCGGCACGCAGCGCGCCGACCTTGGCCAGTGCCGAATTGACGTAAGCGCCGGTCGCCTTGGCCAGCGGCGGGACCGAGTGGACTCCATTACGTTGCCAGCTGCTGACGACGAGGCGGCAGCCCTCCTCGTCCGCGGTTTCACCGAGGTACGAACCCCACGGCCAGGCCGCGATGGCCACGCGGGCGCTGTCCAGCGCAGGCGCGACGCCCATCGAACCGTAGTCGAGGTAGACGATCGGGCGCAGATAGCCGGAGTCCAAGCCGGTGCGGCGCAGCAACTCGAGCGAGATCTCGGTGAGCTCGTCCACGGACCATCCGGGGTCCAGCAGGTACACCCGCGCCGAGTCGTGCAGCCGCCGCAAGTGGTCGCGTAGCCGGAACACGGCCGGACCACGGTCAGTCGCATAGGCTCGGATACCCTCGTAGACACCCCAGCCGTAGTGCAGACTCGGTGTCAACACGTGGACCTGCGCCTGGTCCCAGGCAACGAATTCACCATCCATCCAGACGGTGCTGGTCGGGATCAGTTTCATTGTTCTGCTCTCGGTTCGGTGGTGGTAGGCCGCCGGGACGGGACGGCCACTGCCGGTGCGCCGACCAACTCCAGCCGCCGCTCGATGCTGCGCGACTGCAGCGTCAGAGCCTCTCGAAATTTGTCGGCCCCTTCGCCTCGGAATGCGAACCAGCCCCAGCGGGGTCGCAGTTGGCAGCCCCGCGCGATCTTGGCCTCGTAGGCGGCGAGGCCGTAGTGGATGCGACGGATACCGTGCTCCACCGCCCACCGCA
>NZ_JBAQEO010000083.1:0-1975 GCF_049286785.1 Rhodococcus sp. (in: high G+C Gram-positive bacteria)
ATGACGGTCGTATCGACGCCTGCGTGCAGAAGCGTCATGGCGCAGGTATGCCGGAAGACGTGGGGGCTGAGGTGTTTTCCGACCAGCGACGGACAGGACTGCCGAGCTTGTGCGGCGTAGACGGTGACTCTGCGTTGGACGGCATCGACGCTCAACCGTCGGCCGGTCCGAGTGCAGAACGCCGCATCGTCGCGTTGTCCGGCTCGCTCGATCAGCCACACGTTCATGACAGCGCGCACCGATTCCGTCATCGGCACCGACCGTTCTTTGCGGCCCTTGCCTACGCACCGGACGTGTCCGCTCGTTCCGGTGACGACGTCGCCGCAGTTGAGTCCGAGCAGTTCCGAGACCCGCAGACCGGTCTGCATCGCCAACGTCATCAGCGCATGATCACGCCGCCCGGCCCAGGTGCTGCGGTCAGTAGCGGCAAGCATCGCAGCGGCCTCGGGTTCGTCGAGGAAGCAGACGATGGCTTTGTCGAACCGTTTCGGTGGGATCGCCAGGACCTGTGCAATGAGCGCAGCATGCTCGGGATGCCGCAGGGCGGCATAGGAGAACAGCGAGCGGATGGCGGTCAGTCTGGCGTTTCGGGTGCGTGCGGAGTTGGCGCGATCGTTCTCGAGGTGATCGAGGAACGCGCAGATCGCGTCGGCGTCGAGATCGGTCCAGTCCAACCGTGACGGGGCTCTGTGGGTTCGTTGTTCCATGAACCCCAGCAGCAGCCGCATCGCATCTCGGTAGGCGGCGATGGTGTGTTCGCTGGCGCGGCGCTGCATGGTCAACCGCTCGAGGAAGAACGACTGCACCGTCGGCGCGATGGCGGTCATGAGTTCGCCTGCGGCAGGGTTGGTTCGAGCCGTTCTGCCGCCAACGCCAGCAACTGCGGTGCCGCGGACAGATACCAGTAGGTCGATCGTGGGTCGCGGTGACCGAGGTAGGTGGAGAGCCGCGGAAGTCGAGCGGCGACGTCCCCGCCGTCGCGGTACCACTGCAACAGCACTGTCACTGCGAACGTGTGGCGGAGGTCGTGGATCCTCGGCGCCACCGTCGATTGGCGCCCGATTCCGCTGCCGCGCCGTAGGTCTGCGAATACTTCGAACACCGACTCGTAGATCACCCGGCGGCCGGTGAGCGAGACGAAGTAGCTCTCGTTCCCGGGTGTGCGATCGAAGCCCTCGCGTAGGGATGCGTAGCGCGCCAACGCCTCGGTAGTGCTGTCCGAGAGGGGGACGTTGCGGGACTTACCGAACTTCGATTCCCGAACCAGCACAACACCGTCGTCCCAGTCGATGTCGGAGCTATCGAGGGTCAACACTTCCCCGACTCGCATGCCGGTGGCGGCGAGCAAACCGAACAGGGTGGAGTAGGTCGCTGCCCGCCGCGGGGAGGGCAGCGCGGCCGCTGCGCCTAGCAGTGCCGCGATGTCGTCGGAGCTGTAGATGAATGGTGGACGCCACCGGCGGCGACTGGGCAGCAACCCGATGGGCGGCACCTCGGTAGCCGGGTCGATGCCACTGAGGTAGCGAGCGAAGCCTCGGACCGCGCCCATCCGCCGCGGCCAGACCGAACTCCCGGGCGGTGATGGTGGTTGCTGACACCACGCCAGTGCATCGGCGATGGTCACCGTGGAGTGACTGAGCTCCTCGAGGTAGGTCACAAAGCGCGGCAGGAGGCGCGCTGCGTCCGCGAGGTTGTGCCCTAATCGGTTGCGCAGCAGCAGATATTGAGTCAAATGCATCCGCAAGGATGTCGGGTTCTCGGTGGTCATGAGAGGGCTCCCGGCCAGGGCTGAGCGACGGTGCGCAGTGAAGCCAGGTCGACTTTGGCGTAGATGGCGGTCGTGGCCAGGTCATGGTGGCGCAGAACCTGGCTGATGTCGGCCAGCGCGACACCCTCGGAGAGCAACGTCGTGGCCACCGAATGCCGTAGTCGGTGCGCCCCAGCCGGTGGGAGGCCCGCGCGTTGACATGCCCGG
>NZ_JBAQEO010000084.1:0-5083 GCF_049286785.1 Rhodococcus sp. (in: high G+C Gram-positive bacteria)
GCGCCGCCGGGTGACAGACCGTAGTAGTCGGCGAAGTTGTATTCCAGCACCGCCACGGGACGTCCATCGTCCGCAGCGGTGAGTGTCCGTCCGTCGCCGTCGGCGACCGCCACCGAGGTCAGCGCCGGCCCGCCCGCCGAGACATCGAGCCCCACGACGCGGCCCGGCACGCGAATCGACTCGTCCTCGGTCGACGCGTCGACCTGGACGTCGACAATCAATCGCTCCTCGGCAGCGGTCACCACGGACGGATCGGCGAGCGAGCCCAGCACCGCCAGCATCTCGCCCTGCCGGGCATCGAGTCCCTGGGTGCTCTTCACCCGCAGGTCGTACATCCCGGTGGCCGCGAACGAGGCATCGTTGCTGTCATAGCGCCACTGAGCGGAGCCGCTGAGCGCCGCATACAAACCGGTACCGATGGCGATCACCAACGCGATGGCCAGCACCTGCACCCATTTGCGTCGCAGGTCGCGGAGTGACCAGCGCAAAAGGAACAGTGGGCTCACAGCGCGCCTACCACCGCAGGTCGGCCACGTCGGCGACACCACCGGTGGGTGGGCCGTCGCTGACGATTCGCCCACCACTCAACTCGATCACCCGGTCTGCAATGCGGGAGATCTCCCGGTTGTGCGTCACCACGATCACCGTGTGGCCGGCACGCGCCTGCTGCTTCAAGACTTCGAGCACCTGCACGCCGGTGTGGTAGTCCAGGTCGCCCGTCGGCTCGTCGGCGACGAGGATCGGATTGCCGGTGGCCAGGGCCCGCGCGATGGCCACTCGCTGCTGCTCTCCACCGGACAGCTCGGACGGGTAATGCAGCCGGCGATCGGCCAGGCCCACCTTGGCGAGTGCCTCTTCCGCAATCGCCTTCGCGCCCCGGCGGTGGCCGGAGATCTCCACAGCACACTGCACGTTCTCCACCGCAGTAAGCGTGGGAAACAGGTTGAACGTCTGAAAGATGAAGGCGACCGTGTCCCGGCGCAGCCTGGACAGCTCGCCGCGGCCCGCCCCCGTCAGCTCACGTCCGGCGACGACGACCATGCCCTCGCTGGCCACGTCGAGCGCACCGATCATGTTGAGCAGCGTCGTCTTACCGCTGCCCGACGGGCCGAGCACCACCACGAACTCACCCTCGTCGATCTCGAGGTCGACATCGCGCAGCGCATACACGGCGCCACCGCCGACGTCGTAGCGCCGGGACACCCCGATCAGCCGGACCGCGGTGGGCACCCCCGGCCGATGCCCGGGATGCCGGAGTTCGACCGGTACCGACTCGACAGGGTCCATGGCCCAAGCATCACCGCGGTCGGTCCCCCGGTCCAGGGTCTTTGGTCATCCCGAAAACCCCACCGGAGGCGACGAGCCTGCTCCGAGTCCGGGCGAGCTACTCGGCCGGCACCGGCACGGTGGCCGTCTCCTCGACGGTGGCAGCTCCTCGAGCCAGCGCCACCGCTGCCATGATCACGGCGACGAGAGCCACCACCAGAATTGCCGTCACCTCCCGATCTGCGTCCAAATACTCACCGAGCACGACGAAACCCAGCATCGAGGCGACGAGCGGCTCCATGACGGTGGTGGCCGGCAGCGACGCCTGCAACGCACCCACCTGAAAAGCAGACTGCTGCAGCGAGACCGCGCCGAACCCCACCGCGATCAGCGCATACAACTCGAGCGAGGTGACGAGCGGTCGAACCCCGTCGCCGGCAAGATGGACCACTCCCTTGGTGAGGACCGCCGCCACACCGAACAGCGCCCCACCCGCCAACCCGAGCAGCAGCGCTCGCCGAGACCGGCTACCCGACCGAGCCCCCAGCAGACAGCCCAGGACGAAGGGAAGCCCGATCGCACAGACCACGATCCAATGTTTCGTCTCCGCGCGCTCCATTCCCGGTTTCGGATCACCGACCACCACGAGAACCGCGATCGCCGCGGTCAGCGCCGCAGCCCACAACCAGTCGGCACGTTTGATGGTGCGGCCCGAGAACCGGGCACCGAGCGGGAGGGCGAACAGCAACGACAAGACGAGCAGGGGCTGTACCAGCAGGAGAGATCCGAGACCCAGCGCCGCTGCCTGGAATGCGTATCCACCGATTCCCACGATCGTGCCCAGCCACCACACCGGCTGCCGGACCAGCGACGTGATCGGACCGAGAGCGCCCACCGCCTCGTCCGGAATCTGCGCCGCACTCCGATGCCGCACGACGGTACCGACGGCGATGCACAACGCAGCACACAGAGCGAACACCACGGCGAGCACGGAATGGTCCACGGTCTGTCACTGTATCGGTGCGAGCGCCACCTCGCTGCGCGCCGAGGCTTTCGCTAGGACAGATGCTTCGGCTCGGGATCCTTCTTGTGGGACCAATCGGACCCCACCTGTGCCTGACCGGAGTCCCGGCCCCCCGTACCGCCGCTGTCACCGCCTCGCCGGAGGGAGACGACGACGGACTTCGATGTGGGACAGTTACTTCCCAGCGCCGTGGAGTCGAGTGGCACCAGTGGATTGGTCTCGGGATAGTAGGCCGCCGCAGATCCCCGGGGCGTGTCGTATTCGACGATCCGGAAGTTCGGCGCGCACCGCACCCGGTCGTCGCCGTCCCAGCGGGTGAACAGATCAACCATGTCACCGTTGTCGAAACCCAGCGCGGCGATGTCGTCGTGATGCAGGAAGATCACGCGGCGACCGCCCTCGATTCCGCGGTAGCGGTCACTCAGCCCGTAGATCGTGGTGTTGAACTGATCGTGACTACGGAACGTCTGAAGGATCACGTGCCCGGGCGGCACCTGCAGCACTTCGATGGGTGACACAGCGAATTCTGCTTTACCGGAACGTGTCTGGAAGGTCCGGGAGTCCCGAGGCGGGTGCGGGAGTATGAAACCGCCGGGCCGCCGGACGTTCACCTCGTAGCCCTCGCATCCCGGCACCACTCGCGAGATGTGCGACCGGATGTTTGCGTAGTTGTCGCGCATGCCTTTCCAGTCCAGTCCGTAACGATCGCCGATCGCAGACTCGGCGATCCGCGTGATGATGCCGACCTCGGAATCGAGGTAGGGACTGGCAGGCTTCAACGGCCCCCGCGAGGAGTGGACCGCACACACCGAGTCCTCCACCGAAATGAACTGCGGACCGCTCTCCTGAACGTCCTGCTCGGTGCGACCTTTCGTCGGCAGGATCAAGGCGGTGTCGCCGCAGACGAGGTGCGACCGGTTGATCTTGGTCGAGATGTGGACGGTCATCCTCGTATTGCGCAGTGCCGCAGCAGTCACCTCCGTATCGGGTGCGGCCTGCACGAAGTTGCCGCCCAATCCGACGAAGAGATGCGCCTTGCCGTCCCGCATGGCCCGGATGGAGTCGACGGTGTCGTACCCGTTCACCCGCGGCGGATCGAAATTGAACTCCTTCTGCAGCGCATCGAGAAAGTGCCCCGGAGGACGTTCCCAGATTCCCATCGTACGGTCACCCTGCACATTGGAATGGCCGCGTACCGGCAGCAATCCTGCTCCCGGCTTGCCGATATTACCTTGCGCCAGAGCGAGATTGGCGACTTCCTTGATGACCGCGACGGAGTTGCGGTGCTGGGTGAGCCCCATCGCCCAGCAGAACACGGTGGCGTCGGAATCGCGCAGCAGGCGCGCGGCATCGGTGATCTGCTCACGCGAGAGTCCGGTCGTCCGGATCACGACATCCCAGTCGATGTCGGTGACGTGCTGCTTCCACAACTCGAACCCGGCGGTGTGCTGTTCGATGAACTCGTGATCGAGCGCGTCCCACTCGACGAGCAGGGCACCGAAGGCCTGCAGCAGGGCCAGATCACCGTTCAGCGCGATCGGCAGATGCATGTCGGACAGGTCGGTGCCGGGCCCCACCATTCCGCGCGGCGTCTGCGGATTCTTGAAGTTGACCAGACCCGCCTCACGCAACGGGTTGATCGAGAGGATCTTCGCGCCGTTCTGCTTGGCCTTTTCGAGCGCCGACAGCATCCGCGGATGGTTCGTTCCAGGATTCTGGCCCTGCAGAATGATGAGCTTCGCGTTGTAGACGTCGTCCATCGTGACGCTCGCCTTGCCGATGCCGATCGATTCCTGCAGCGCGATGCTGGTGGATTCATGGCACATGTTGGAACAGTCCGGCAGATTGTTGGTGCCGAAGGCGCGGACGAAGAGTTGATACGCGAACGCGGCCTCGTTCGACGCCCTGCCGGAGGTGTAGAAAATTGCTTCGTCGGGGCTGTCCAGCGCCTGCAGCTCACTGCCGATCAGCGCGTAGGCGTCGTCCCAGTCGATCGGCTCGTAATGGGTGCCGCCGGGCTTCTTCACCATCGGATGAGTGATGCGGCCCTGCTGGCCGAGCCAGTATTCGCTGTGACTGTCGAGTTCGGCGATGCTGTGACGGGCGAAGAACTCCGGTGTCGCGCGGTCCCGGGTCGCTTCTTCTGCCACAGCCTTGGCACCGTTCTCGCAGAACTCAGCGGCGTGGCGGTGGCCCGGATCGGGGTCGGGCCACGCGCAGCTCATGCAATCGAACCCCTCGGCCTGGTTCAGGCGCAGCAGCGTTTCCGCGGTCCGCACCACACCCATGCGCTCGAGGGAACGTTTCATCGAGACGGCAACTGCCGTCGCGCCGGCCGCATGGTCCTTCGGCGACTCGACCTCGAGATCGGACTCGTCGTAGTCCTGCTCTCGCCGCTTCCTTCGCATCCGTTCGACCTCTCGTTCCGGGATCGCGACCCCGCCCACCTCTGCTCGACGCTATACCGGTTCGTCGGGGCAGTCAGCGCCCGACGAGAAACGCTCAGTTCTTGCCCCCGTTGCCGTTGTTTCCGTTGCTCTTGTCTTTCTTGGGTTTGCTGTTGTCGTTCGGCAGGGGCGGATTCGGCAGGGGGGGAATGGTAGCCGGGTTCGGCACGGGTGCGCCCTCCGAAATGGGCGGCACCGAAACGGGCGGCGCGGGAACAGAAGCAGGGGCCGGCACACCGACGACGCTGGAGACTGAAAGCGACGTGGGCGTCGGACTCGCGCTCGTCGCCGGATCGAGGGCGGGTGCCGTGTTGCTGTCTCGACTGCTCGCCGCCACAGCCAGCAC
>NZ_JBAQEO010000085.1:0-3073 GCF_049286785.1 Rhodococcus sp. (in: high G+C Gram-positive bacteria)
ACCCCAAGCCCCGACCCGAGCAGATGGGACTGTTCAGCAACCCGGAAGAGCAGACGCTGTTCGACGATCCCTCCTGAATCCCGCGCATGCCGTAGTGTCAGCCCATCGGAGCCGTCCAGGTTCCTCATTCAGGGATGGTCCATGGCTGACAAATCGCCCCGCAATTCCATGTCGAAGAAATCCGGCAAGTCGTTGAAGGAAAAACGCGCCGACAAGAAGACGAAGTCGGGCGGACAGAGCGATCCGGAAATCGTCTCGCACGTAAAGAAGCGCTGACGCAGCCTCGCACCGGCGGTCGCCCAATGTCGCAGTGGTTCAGTCAGACTGCACCAGTGTGGCATTGGGCGACTTTCGCGCCGAGCCTCCACAGCGAGGTGGATTCCTTCTTCCGCGCGGCGTGGAGAGCATCGGAGGGATCGAACGCCTTGGCGTGCCGGGGTTTCACGTCGATGCGTTCCAGCACGGTGAGTCCGGCGTGGTCGATCATTTCGAGTAGCTGTTCGCGGCTGCGCAACCCGAGGTGTTCGGCGATGTCGGAGAGGATGAGCCAGCCCTCTCCCCCGGGCTCGAGGTGCTCGGCCAGTCCGTCGAGGAAGCCTCGGAGCATCCGGCTGTCCGGGTCGTAGATTGCGTACTCGATGGATGAGGTCGGCTTCGCCGGTATCCACGGCGGGTTGCACACCACCAGCGGGGCCCGGCCGTCCGGGAAGAGGTCCGTCTCGACCACCTGCACCTGCTTCTCGTACCCGAGTCGGGTGAGGTTCTCCCGCGCACAGGCAAGCGCGTTCGAGTCGATTTCCGTCGCAATCACTTTCTTCACGCCGCGATGCGCCAGAACAGCGGCGAGCACCCCGGTACCGGTGCCGATGTCGAAGGCCGACTCGATCGACGGCAACGGGGTCTGCGCCACGAGGTCGACGTATTCGCCGCGGATGGGTGAGAACACACCGTGCCCGGGGTGGATACGGGCGCCCAGGGCCGGGACGTCGACCCCCTTCTTGTTCCATTCGTGTCCGCCGATCGCACCGAGCAGGTCACGCAGCGTGGTGACCATCGGCTGGTCCGACGGCCCGAAGGCTTCGAGCACGGCCTGGCGCACATCCGGAGCCCGCCGAAGCGGAATGGTCTGATCCGCGTCGAACGGCACCAGCAACTTTCCGAGGATGCCGGCCCGTCGCGACTGCGACTGCCGGTGCAGGTGGAACGCGTCGGCCGGATCTTCGGATGTCCTGCGTGGTTTGCGGTCGGCCCGCTTGGCGATCGCGGTGGCGAGTTGGCGGGCGTTCTGGAAGTCGCCGCGCCACAGCAGGGCCGTACCCTCGCACGCGAGACGATAGGCGTCATCGGCCTTCATCGCATCGTCGGCCACCTGAATCTTCTTCGGCGGCCGCGCCCCACTGGTGGATCGCCACAGGGCCGAATGTTCGACGCCGTCCTCGATCCAGCGTACGAACTCGGGTTCCATGTGACCCAGCATAGGCCGACGGCCGGTGCCCCCTACCGGGCTGCAGCGGTGCGGGCTGCAGCGATGCGGGCCTCGGCGAGGGAGTCGGCGGCCGCACCGGCGAGGACGCCGTCGCGCCGGGCGATGTCGAAGATCTCGACGACGGTCTCGAAGATCCTCTCCACCTGTGCGCGCACCACTTCAGCCGGTGTGCCCACTCGCTCGCCCGCCACCTGGATGAGTCCGCCTCCGTTGGCTACGTAGTCGGGAACCCAGATGATGCCGCGGTCCCCGAGCGCCTGCTCGACGGCGGGATGTGCGAGCTGGTTGTTCGCGGCCCCGCAGATCACCTTCGCCCGGATCGCGGCGACGGACGCGTCGGTGAGCGTGGCACCCATCGCGCACGGTGCGTAGACGTCGATGTCCTGGTCGATGACGCGCGGCGCCACCACCACGTCGGGGAAATCGCGGGCCACAAGGTCGAGGGCGGTGGCGTTCACATCGGTGGCGATCACCGATGCGCCGTCGGCGCGGAGCAGCTCGACCAGCCGGTATCCCACCTTGCCGGTTCCCTCGACACCGACGAGTCGCCCGGCCAGGCCGGGGCTTCCCCACTGGGTCCGGGCCGCGGCACGCATCCCCTGGAAGACGCCGAGTGCCGTCATCGGGGCGCTGTCGCCGGAGCCGCCGGCCGCGGTGTTCCGTCCGACCACGTACTCGGTGGCCCGGCCCATGATGTCGAGGTCGTCGGAGTTGGTGCCCACGTCACCGGCGGTGATGTACCGGCCGCCGAGGGCCTGGACGAACCGGGCGTACGCCTCGAGCAGGGCTTCGGACTTCGCACTGGCGGGATCGCCGATGATGACGGCCTTGCCGCCGCCGAGGTCGACACCTGCGATCGCGGCCTTGTAGGTCATGCCGCGAGAGAGGCGCAACACGTCCTTCAGCGCGGCGGCCTCGTCGGCGTACGGGTAGAAGCGGGTGCCGCCGAGGGCTGGGCCGAGCGTGGTGTCGTGGATCGCCACAATGGCTTTCAGCCCGGTGGCGGGGTCCTGGAAATACGTCACCTGCTCGTGCGCGGAGTCAGCGGGAAAGTCGGTGCGCTCGAACACTCCTGCAGGACTTTCCATGGCGAGAGTCATTACTGTTCAGGACCTTTCGGGATCGACAGTGATCGTGATGGAGGTGGTTTCGATTCCCAGCTCGGACAGGCGCTGGAGGTAGACGGCGACGCCCCGCAGCTTCACGTCCTCGTAGCCGCGCACGAGGTCGGGCGCCGCGGCGATCTGGGTGGCGGTGTCGTAGGTGTCTGCAGCGAGGTCGGCGATCAGGCCCGACACCGTCGTTTCGTAGTGCGTGAGCAGTTGACGTTCGAGGCGCCGCACCCTGGTGTAGCCGAACGGGTCGAACGCGGTGCCACGCAGGAACTTGGCCTTGGCGAGGGCTCTGAGCACGACGTGGGAGCGGGGACCGAAGCCGATCTTGCTCTTGCGTCCCATCGTCTCGAGCACGGGCGGGTGCAGGTTGTAGGTGAGCTTGCCGGCACCGGGAACCTCGGCGCCCGCCGCCTCGAGGAACGCCGGATCGGTGAGCATCCGGGCCACCTCGTACTCGTCCTTGTAGGCGGTG
>NZ_JBAQEO010000086.1:0-8525 GCF_049286785.1 Rhodococcus sp. (in: high G+C Gram-positive bacteria)
GACCACAGATCGTCGCGAGCCCGATGGTCGCTCCGTAGATTCCGAAGACCCGCGGGTGGGAGCGTTTGGGAAACAGACCCGAGATGATGGCAAAGGTTTGCGCCGACATCGAGCCGGCGGCGAGCCCCTGCACCGCTCTGGATGCGACGAGCGAGAGAGGTGTCTGAGCCAGTCCGCACAGCAGAGAGGCCACCACGAAGACCGCCAGGGCGGTGAGGAAGACCTTCCGGCGGCCGAGAATATCGCCGAGGCGAGCTGCTGTGATCAGGGAACATGCGAAGGCCAACGTGTAGACGCTCACCATGAGGAGCTGCGCAGAAACCGACGCGCCGAGGTCGACCGCGATGCTCGGTAAGGCGACGTTGACGATGGTCGCGTCCAGGAGCTGCATGAAGACCGCCGCCAGACTCGTGGCCAGACCCAGCCACGGCGTCCACTGGCCGAGTTCGGGCCGTTCGGTCACATCATGCTGGATCAGGGACATCCGGCTAGGTTAATGGAGCGCCTGGTGTTCGGACCTGGGAGGCATGTCAAGTTCGCGATATTATCCTGGACAGGTTGCGAAGTACAGGTATTTCTCCCAACACTTATGTAACTGGTATCAGCCTGTAATCTGGCTGAGGATCTACACCACTCGCGGTACGGCACGTCGATGCCACATGTTCGTTGCGAGAGGTCACGTACCAACCGACCCCGCTCGCACACACGAATTCGCCACGAACAGGAGCCGCTCCATGGACTTGAACTTGATCACCCACTGGAATCCACAACCTGGCAGGGTCGTCAAGTGGCAAGTCACAGACACGAGCGCACGCGCCGCCGCGAACGCCCCGGTGGATCCGGCCCTGCCCACCACCATGCAGGAACGCCACCTGAGGCGGGCCAAGCTGGCCGCCGACAACGGTGAGACACAATCACCCTGGATCGGCGTGGCGTTCGACTTTCCCGGCCGGCTCGACACCGATGCGATGACACGATCCCTGGAGCGGTACGTGCTTCGCCACGACACCCTGCACAGCTGGTTCTCGTTCTCCGACGCCGACGGGGCTCCCGGTGACCGGGCGAACGCCGTCCGGCGGCATGTGGTGCCGCCCGCCGACATCGCACTCAACGCGGTCGACGGCGACATCCTTGTCACACCGGAGCAGGTCCGCGATCACGTTGCCGCCCGCTTCGCGAACGAGACGAGCGCTCTGGGCTGGCCTGCGTTCGTGTTCGGCGTCGTCGAGCACTATGCGGCGGGCGTGCCCGATCCGCGGGACAGCTTCACCCTTTTCCATGCGGTCGACCACGCCCACACGGACCTGCAGTCGATGGTTCTCACGTTCGCGGAGATCCGGATCATCTACCAAGCCGAACTGGACCGCGCCGAACCTGATCTGCCCGATCCGGGCAGCTACGTCGAGTACAGCCTGCGGGAACGAGAAAGAGCTGCGGCCCTGACACTGGAATCACCCGAGGTGCACGGCTGGCTCGGCCACCTCACCGCCTGTGGCGGGAGCTTTCCGGGCTTCCCGCTCGACCTCGGCGCATCGGACGCGCCTCAGCCGGCGATCGGCAGCCGGTTCGAACTGGCCGACGCCGAGGAGTGCGAGCAGTTCGGTGCCGTCTGCAAGGCGCACGGTTCCAACTTCATCGGAGGCGTGTTCGCGGCTCTCGCGATCACCGAGCGCGAACTGGCCGGACGGGACCGCTACCTGGCGCTCTCGCCCGTCACGACCCGCAACGACCCCCGGTATTTCTGGTCCCAGGGGTGGTTCATCAACCTTGTTCCGGTGGGCTTCGCCCTCGGTGACGCGGCGACGTTCACGGCTCTCGCCCAGCAGGCCCAGCAGGCCTACCACTCCGGAAAGGCCCTCGGCGAGGTGTCCGTACAGCAGGTGATCGAGACGGTTCTCGCCCACGCGGGTCCGGGCGTGCCCGTGCAACACACCGGGCTGACTCCACCCCCGATCGTCTCCTATATCGACGGTCGGCGACTGCCGCAGACCGAGGACTTCGTGGCCACCCGCGCTACCGGCCTCGTCGGCGGCAAGGCAACGCAGATCGCATCCATCTGGATCAACCGCGTCCTCGAGGGCACCTGGATGGCCGTGTCCCATCCTGACACCGAGGCCGGTCACCGGTCCGTCGGCGCCTATGCGGAGCGACTCTCGGCCATCATGAGAACCGTTGCCCGCGAGGGTGATTACGTCATCACACCGTTCGATTCCGCCACCTCCGGACTGGCGTCGGCGACGGAGGTGCGGTAGTGCACGTGACCTCGATCGACCGATACATGCTCGAACCCGGTGCCGTCACCGAGTGGTCCGTCGCGTCGGACCCGAACTCGCTGTCGTCCTCGGACGTGCCGCCGTCGTACAACCAGCAGTTCCATCTCGACACCGCACGCACACACGGCGTCGGCCACAGTGTCTGGATGGCGGCGGCGTTCGACCTACCGGGACGACTCGACCGCGGCGCCTTCGAACAGGCCCTGGTGCACTTCATCCGTCGTCACGACTCCCTGCAGTCGGGTTTCGATGTCCGGCCGGACTCGCTGAGCCGGGTCGAACTCGACCCCGACAACGTGACTGTGATCGCTTCCGAAACCTCGAATACTGCCACTGCCGACGAACTCCGTGGTCTTCTTCGGCGCCGGTTCACCGAGGCCTGCGACCCCCTGACGTTTCCGGCATTCCTGTTCGCCACCATCGAGCGCGATTCGCACTACACGGTGGTCAGCGCCTTCGACCACACGCTCGTCGACGGCTATTCGCTCGTCATCGCATTGGGGGAACTCCGTCAGATCTACGAGCGACTCCTCGCCGCCGATGGCATGATCGAGATCACCGCGGCGGACCTGACCGCTGCACTCGGTGATCCCGGAAGTTTCGTGCGGTACTGCGAACTCGAGGCCGAGACACCCGTCACCGATGTGGACGACCCCCGGGTCCGGGAATGGACCCGGTTCTACCAGCGTTGTGGCGGAACCGCCCCGAGCTTTCCCCTCGACCTGGGCGTCGAGGCCGGCGAACCGGCGCCTCAGGGCGCAGATGTGCGGACCCTCCTCGATGCCTGCGACACCGACCGTTTCGAGCAGATCTGCCTGGAATCCGGGGGGAGCCTGTTTACGGGCACACTCACCGCGATGGGTATGGTCGTGCGGTCGATCAGCGGCCTGTCCCGGATGCCCCTCCAGTTCCCGCTGCACATCCGCCAGGATGCACAGTGGGCCAACGCACTCGGATGGCTCACGACGAGTGCGCCGCTGACCGTCGAGATGACCCCCGACGGCGACTTCCAGAATTCGCTGGCCCACACCCACGCATCGTTCCGCACGGCACTGACGCTCAAGGGCGTCACGATGGCACAGGTCCGGGAGGCCCTCGGCGACGGCTATCGGCGTACTCGGACCGACGTGTTCATGGTGTCGTACATCGATTACCGGAGGCTGCCGGGCTCCGAGGACCACGAGTTGCTGAACGCTCACCACATCAGCAATGTCACGATGGCGGACGACGCCCAGTTCTGGATTTCCCGCACTCATCGCGGACTTGCACTGCGGTCGCGGTTCCCCGAAACACCGACAGCCAGACGTACTGTCACGGAGTTTCTCGACCTGCTGTGCGACGTTCTCCAGGACATCTGCGAGCGTGGGGTCACTCCGGTCGCCGAACTCACCCGTCAGCTGTATCCCATGGGCACTCCGGTTGTCTGAAGAACAACCTGCGCCCTGTTGTCGAAGAACAACCCGCGCCGCAGCGACGGCGATCGGGTCGTAGATGCCGGCACGTAGAAGAACGCGTTCCCACATATCGCTCATGACGGACCGTGGTCGTCCAGACCTGTCACCGCGAACGGCCGGTCGGACGAAGCCTGCGCGTCCGCCTAGAATCGACGTCGTCCCCACTGAATCTGCCCCAGGAGCCCGCCCGTGCCCGTCGCGCCAGATCCCACACAGTCCTTCACCGACTACGCTCATCCGGATCGACTGGTGTCGACCGAATGGCTGTCGGCGCACCTGGGCTCCCCCGGCCTGAAGGTGGTGGAGTCGGACGAGGACGTGCTTCTCTACGATGTCGGCCACATCCCCGGTGCCGTGAAGATCGACTGGCACCTGGACCTCAACGACCCCGTCACTCGCGACTACATCAACGGAGAGCAGTTCGCCGCCCTGATGAGCCGCAAGAGCATCCGCCGCGACGACACCGTCGTCATCTACGGCGACAAGAGCAACTGGTGGGCGGCGTACGCGCTCTGGGTGTTCACCCTGTTCGGCCATGAGGACGTTCGTCTCCTCGACGGTGGACGTGACGCCTGGATCGCGGAGAACCGCGACACCGCGTTCGACGTTCCCGAGACCCAGCCCACCGATTACCCGGTGGTCGAGCGAAACGATGCGCCCATCCGGGCATTCCACGACGACGTGCTGGGGCACCTCGGCAAGGGCCCGCTGATCGACGTCCGTTCACCGCAGGAGTACACGGGCGAGCGAACCCACATGCCCGACTACCCGGAGGAGGGCGCGCTGCGCGGCGGGCACATCCCGAGCGCCGTGAGTATTCCGTGGGCCAAGGCCGCGGCTCCCGACAGCCGCTTCCGCTCGCGTCGGGAACTGGACGAGATCTACAGCAGTGTGTCTGCCGACGACGACATCGTCGCGTACTGCCGCATCGGTGAACGTTCGAGCCACACCTGGTTCGTCCTCACCCACCTGCTCGGTTACCCGCACGTCCGCAACTACGACGGTTCGTGGACGGAGTGGGGCAATATGGTCCGCGTACCCATCGTGAAGGGTGAAGAGCCGGGGGATGTTCCCGGCGCCCGGTCATGACCGCACTCCCCGATTCGCTTGCCGAGATCGTCGACGACTTTGCTGCCGTCGACACCTCGGACAAGCTGCAACTGCTGCTCGAGTTCAGCCGCGAACTCGCGCCCCTGCCCGCAGAACTCGAGCAGGACGCGATGGAACCGGTACCAGAGTGCCAATCCCCACTGTTCCTCTCGGTGGACAGTTCCGACCCGGAGCATGTTCGCCTGCACTTCAGCGCGCCCGCCGAGGCTCCCACCACACGTGGATTCGCCTCCATCCTTCATCAGGGTCTCGACGGGCACAGTGCGGACACCATTCTCGGCATTCCGGACGATTTCTATTCCGCCCTCGGTCTTGCCGACGCCGTCAGCCCGCTGCGGCTGCGCGGGATGTCGGCCATGCTCACACGCATCAAACGCAACCTTCGCCGCGAAGCAGGGCCGACCGGGCGCTGATGGAATTCACCGAACTCGCCGACTATCCCGTCCCCGTCGGGGCACTGACCGAATGGCTGCCCTGTGCCGGCTCGGGATGGGAAGAGGATCCCCGTCCGGCGTCGTACATTCACGAAGCTCATCTGCGCCGGTGCGCCGAGACCGGTGGACGGGAATCCTGGCTCGGCTCCGCCTTCGAGATCGACGGTGTTCTCGACGTCGCCGCCTTCGCGGCAGCACTCGAGAAGTGGACCGATCGTCATGAGGTGCTGCGTTCCCACACCGGTCTCGATGCCGAGACGGGAGAGATCCGGCGGCACACCGCCCCTCCTGGCGGGGTGCACATCGGGGTTCTCAGCCGTGGACACGACGTCGAAGGCGGAGACAACTACGCCCACCTGCAGGAGTTGTTCGACGAGCACGCTTCA
Organism: Rhodococcus sp. (in: high G+C Gram-positive bacteria); assembly: GCF_049286785.1. GTDB lineage: Bacteria > Actinomycetota > Actinomycetes > Mycobacteriales > Mycobacteriaceae > Rhodococcus_F. The sequence continues at coordinate 5,658 of NZ_JBAQEO010000086.1, forward strand.
CCGCACAGCTGGCCGTCGTACGTCTTCGCAACACTCGAACCCGTGCAGCGGGACCGCTTCATGGTGTTCTTCGCGGCCGACCACTCGATCATCGACGGCTTCTCGGTGGTGCTGATCGCGCACGAGTTGACCTCCCTCTACGAGGAGGCGGTGTCCGGTCGCGTAGCCGACCTGTTACCCGTGGGCAGTTATCTGAATTTCGGGCGGCAGGAACGCGAGGACGTCCCCGACGCCCAGGTGGAGCGGCACGCTCTCGACGTGTGGCGCACCGCACTCGACGGTTCCGGGCTTCCGGAGTTCCCATTCGAAGTCGGTCCACGCACCGGTGGGCCACAGCAGAACGTTTCCGCGTGGATCCTCGATGCCGAACAGGCCGCATTGTTCAATGCGAGGTGCCGCGAGGCGACTGTCGGGTTCTTTCCCGGACTGCTCGCGTGTCTCGGATTGGCCGGTTCCGAGGTTGCGGGACAGCACCGCTTCCGTGCCGTGACGCCGGTGCACACCCGGCACGCTCCGGAATGGGTGTCGGCTCTCGGATGGTTCGTGGGTCTGAGCCCGGTGGATTTCGAGGTCGTGTCGGATGATTTCGGGACGGTCGCTCAAGCCGCCGCCGGGAACATCTCCCACACCAAACCGGCAGCCGTCGTCCCGTTCGATCGGATCGAAAAGCAACTCGGCATCCCGATCCGTCCACGATTCGTCGTCTCCTACATGGATGTCCGGTTCGCCCCGGAAGCGGATCGATGGATCGAGCGGAACGCCCGGGCACTGCGTAGCCGTCAGTACACCCATGACGTGTACGCATGGATCAACCGCACTCCCCGAGGTGTGAATCTCGCCGTTCGATACCCCGGAAACGATGTCGCGGCGGCGAGCGTTCACCTGTGGGTGGCGAGCCTTCGGCGGCAACTCGACCGTGTTTCCGCACACTACTCACCAGTAGGTTCGCAGACCTCGGCCCACCCCTAGGTCGAAATCTCGATCCGGTTACATCGTCCTCCGGTTCGGTGCATACACTCCGAAGTGATGCCCGTAACCAACCGCTGGTGACCCGAGACAGACCACCGCGGCGAACGTCCATTGCGAACCACAGGAGGCTCAGTGCCCAGTCATGTCAGTGCGCACATCACGAAGGTGCTTGTAGCGAACCGCGGTGAGATCGCTGTGCGGGTGATCCGAGCCGCGAAGGACGCCGGGTACGGCAGCGTTGCCGTATACGCCGAACCCGACGCCGACGCCCCGTTCGTGCGCCTGGCCGACGAAGCCTTCGCCCTGGGCGGGAACACCTCCGCCGAGTCCTACCTGGTGTTCGACAAGATTCTCGACGCCGCCGCCAAGTCCGGTGCCGACGCCATCCACCCCGGCTACGGCTTCCTCTCCGAGAACGCCGACTTCGCCCAGGCCGTGATCGACGCCGGCCTGATCTGGATCGGCCCGTCCCCGCAATCGATCCGCGATCTCGGTGACAAGGTCACCGCACGCCACATCGCCGAGAAGGCAAAGGCCCCGATGGCCGCCGGAACCAAGGATCCCGTCAAGAACGCCGACGAGGTCGTCGCGTTCGCGAAGGAATACGGCGTCCCGGTCGCCATCAAGGCCGCGTTCGGCGGCGGTGGACGCGGCATGAAGGTCGCCCACACCATCGAGGAAATCCCCGAACTGTTCGACTCCGCCACCCGCGAGGCCGTCGCAGCCTTCGGCCGCGGCGAGTGCTTCGTCGAGCAGTATCTCGACAAGGCCCGCCACGTCGAAGCCCAGGTGATCGCCGACCAGCACGGCAACGTCATCGTCGCGGGCACCCGCGACTGCTCACTGCAACGCCGCTTCCAGAAACTGGTCGAGGAGGCTCCCGCCCCGTTCCTGACCGACGACCAGCGCCACCGGATTCACGAGTCCGCCAAGGCCATCTGCAAAGAGGCCGGATACTACGGCGCCGGCACCGTCGAATACCTGGTCCAGGGCGATACCGTCTCGTTCCTCGAGGTCAACACCCGCCTGCAGGTCGAGCATCCCGTCACCGAGGAGACCGCCGGCATCGACCTGGTCCTCGAACAGTTCAAGATCGCCAACGGCGACAAGCTCGGATTCACCGAGGACCCCGCCCCCCGCGGACACGCATTCGAGTTCCGCATCAACGGCGAGGACGCAGGCCGTGGCTTCCTGCCCGCCCCCGGTCCGGTCACCACCTTCACCGCGCCTACCGGCCCCGGCGTCCGGATGGACTCCGGCGTCGAATCCGGCAGCGTGATCGGCGGCCAGTTCGACTCGATGCTCGCCAAACTCATCGTCACCGGCGCCACCCGCGACCAGGCCCTCGCCCGGGCCCGCCGCGCCCTGGCCGAGTTCCAGGTCGAGGGCCTGGCCACGGTTATCCCGTTCCACCGGGCCATCGTCGACGACCCCGCCTTCATCGGCGACGGCACCACCTTCGACATCTACACCAAGTGGATCGAGAACGACTGGACCAACACGGTCGAACCGTTCGCCGGCGGCCAGCCCGTCGATGAAGACGACGCGTTGCCCCGGCAGAAGGTGGTCGTCGAGGTCGGCGGGCGCCGCGTCGAGGTGTCACTACCCGGCCAGTTCACCCTCGGCTCCCCCGGCGGCGCAGTCAATGGTGCCGCCCGCAAGAAGCCCAAGGCCCGCACCCGCGGTGGAGCCCACGGCGGCGCGGCTTCCGGTGACGCAGTGACTGCACCCATGCAGGGCACCGTCGTCAAGGTTGCCGTCACCGAAGGACAGGAGGTCGCCGAGGGCGACCTCATCGCCGTCCTCGAGGCCATGAAGATGGAAAACCCGGTCAACGCCCACAAGGCCGGCGTCGTCACCGGCCTGGCCGTCGAACCCGGCGCCGCCATCACCCAGGGC
>NZ_JBAQEO010000087.1:0-5371 GCF_049286785.1 Rhodococcus sp. (in: high G+C Gram-positive bacteria)
GGCGGTGGCTATGGTGCATGCAGGCATCAACGCCAACTACCGGAGGACTGAAATGTGAATGCAGCTACCGATCGTCAGTGGGCGGTTCGTGACGCTGTTCTGCGTTGGCTTCTCGCGAATGCCACCGAAGGCTATCGAAGCCCGATTCTGGACGCGGATTCCATCGGCGAGACGGTCGGCTGGGCGCCCTCGCCGCTCACCCGAGACGAAGTGGCCGACGGCTCGAACCATCTCTACAAGGGTGGCTACCTGACGGGCGTACCGATCATGGGCATGGGGATCCCGCGACCCATGTTGACCGTCGCCGGACGACGGGTGGCAAGGACCGGCAAATCCCTACGGCCGGAATCCGAGTCGGCAACACAGAATCGTCTGCTGAAGCAGCTTGCGGAGCAGTAACGCTTCACCGGCCTTCACTTCTCGGGCATGTGCACTGGTGCCGCGTCAATCGTAGATGCGGTGGCGATGCGAACCCCGCTGCTTCCAGCAGGTTTCGGAATGGAAGCGGGGACTGCCGCGACGAACGCGGAATGCGCTACGACCACGTCCGAGTGGGTACTGGCACCTAGATATGGTCCCGTGCCTATGGTTTCGGACCGCACTTCCGGCGACCGACTTCGCGTCACGGTAGCTGACGTGGGAATGCAGGGTGGCGGTTCGCGCTTCGGTATTCGTCATGGGCGACCGCATGAAGGATGGCGGTCGATCGGTGTCCGCACTGAGGAACCGATCCCGATTCGGTGCCCTCGGCAGGATTCGAACCTGCGACCTACCCTTTAGGAGAGGGTTGCTCTATCCCCTGAGCTACGAGGGCGCGTGCACGCGGGCGCGCACCGAGGTGAGTGTAGCGGGAATGGTGGTGTGCCCGCGATGGGGAGGGCATTGTTGTTCGCATGGCAGACATCGACTTGACGGACCTGGCGGCTGGGCACAACGGTTCGCGGAAGTTGAGCGGCTATCTGGCGCGGCCGTCCGGTGACGGTCCGTGGCCCGGTGTGGCGATGATTCACGAGGCCTTCGGATTGAACGACGTGATGCGCAGGCAGGCCGACAGGCTCGCCGCAGCCGGTTTCCTGACGTTGGCGCCGGATCTGTTCAGTGCAGGCGGAGCGGTGCGTTGTCTCGTCACGACGATGCGGGCGATGCTGGCGGGTCAGGGGCGCGCGTTCGGTGACATCGAGGCCGCCCGGCAATGGCTGCTCGGCTCGGCGGACTGCACGGGAAAGGTCGGCATCATCGGCTTCTGCATGGGTGGCGGTTTCGCGCTGGTTGCTGCGGGTTCGGGGTTCGACGCGGCGGCGCCCAACTACGGGATGCTGCCGCGCGACCTGGATGCGGCGATGGAGGGTGTGTGCCCGGTGGTGGCCAGTTACGGCGGGAAGGATTTCTCTCTGCGGAACGCGGCGGTGAAACTCGACGCCGCACTGACCAAGGCCGGTGTGGAGCATGACGTCAAGGAGTACCCGACGGCGGGTCATGCGTTCCTCAACGACACGTTGGCTGGCCCGGCCCCGGTGCGGTTGCTGTCGAAGGTCTCGGGAATGGTGCCCGAGCCCGCCGCTGCGGAAGATGCCTGGAAGCGGATCGACTTGTTCTTCCGGCAGCACCTCGGCTGATCAGGAAATTCTCCCAGCACAAGTCCCGTGACGCCGTCTTCAAGGGCCGAGTTCGCGGGTCGCCGAACATAAAGCTCCGGTAACGGTGGCGCATACCTATATCGTTTTGTTACATTCTTCGGCAGACAGAGGAGCCCTCGCCGAACGGGGAGTGCTGCATTCCGACGACTGACGAGGTATTCACTGTGGGTTCCCACCACCGGCCGAACGGGTCCGCCGTTCGTTTCGAGATCGATCTGGACGCGGCGCGCGGGCGCCATCGCCACCAGCAGGCCGGAACGGGTGTGGGCATCAAGGCCGCCACAGTTGCCGCTGCCACCGGCGCTATTTTTGCCGGTGCCGCCCAGTTGGGAGCGGGTACCGCAGCCGCGGCGCCCGTTCACGCGAACGAGGTTCAGCCCGGCGGCGAGCAGACCGCGCCCAGCCTGCCGTTCCAGCTCCCGGCCGGTGTCCTCCCCGCCGGTTTCGAGTTGCCCGCAGACCTCGCCGCGGCCGCACAGGACTTCGTTGCCCCCGACCTGGGTGCGCAGGCTCAGCAGTGGCTGACCTCGGTGAACCCGGTCAAGCGGCACGCGGTTCAGCCTGTCTCGGGCACATTGACTTCCAATTTCGGTTCCCGCTGGGGTGCACATCACGGCGGGATCGACATCGCGGCACCCGTAGGTACCGCGGTCCTCGCCGCCGCCGACGGTGAGGTCATCGACGCCGGGGCGGCGTCCGGGTTCGGACTGTGGGTGCGGCTTCTCCACGACGACGGAACCGTCACCGTCTACGGACACGTCAACGATTACTCCGTGAGCGTCGGTCAGCAGGTGAGCGCAGGACAGCAGATCGCCACCGTAGGCAACCGGGGCCAGTCCACCGGTCCGCACCTGCACTTCGAGGTGCACGACGCGAACGGCAACAAGGTTGATCCGGGGCGGTGGCTGAAGGAACGCGGCGTGGCCGTCACCTGGGGCGACGCCGGCGCAAACGCCTAGCTTCTCACTCCGGCTCGAGGTCGGGATCGTTACGGAACACGAGGGGACCACTGTCGAGGGCTACCGCCCACCGGCGTGACACAGCCCAGTCGCGGCCGTAGGAATCGGCCTCGATGTCCTGCACTTCGCCGAACTCGTCGACGATAGCGCCCGCTTCGAGGGGCCATTCCTTCTCGGGGACTGCGGGATCGACGGAGTGCCGCGTCTTCACGCGTGTTCCCACGGAGAACTCTGGTTTCTTCTTGGACTTGGAGTCGGTTCGAGGTGCCATCTCTGTTCCTTCCGCTCACCATCGTCTGATTCGAGGTTAGTCCGCGATGCCCGCATTCGCGTGGGATGAGCGGATATGCTCGCGAGTGCTCGCAATTCACTGGCAGCGGGGGAGTGTAATGGGTCGCGAAGTCAGCTCTCGGACGTTCACCCGGGCAGATCGGCGGCTTTTCCGGCAGAAGGTGCTGATGTGCGTCGAGGCGCTCGAAAGAATGCTCCGAGACGGTGCATTTGCCGATGACGTCGATCCGCCGCAGCCGATGCTGGGGATGGAGATCGAGTTCAATCTCGTCCGCGCCGATATGAGTCCGGCGATGGCGAATGCGGAGGTCCTTCAGGCGATCGACGACGACGCCGTGTTCCAGACCGAGCTGGGTCAGTTCAACGTCGAGATGAACGTCAAGCCCGGGCCGCTGACGGGAGATGCCACCTTCGAACTCGAGCGCACGCTGCGGGCGTCGCTCCGTGTCGCCGATGCCCGAATCCACCAGCACGACGCGCAACTTGTGATGATCGGGATGCTTCCGACCCTCGAACTCGAGCACCTCGGTCGCGAATGGATCTCGGCGAACCCCCGCTACGAGCTGCTCAACGAGCAGATCTTCGCCGCACGCGGTGAAGACCTCGAGCTCGATCTCGAGGGCGTCGCTCTGCCGGGCAAGTCCCCGGAGCACTTGCGCGCCGACACCAATTCGGTGGTTCCCGAGGCGGCCTGTACGTCGCTGCAACTGCATCTTCGGGTGGCGCCGGACCGTTTTGCCGCCCACTGGAACGCAGCGCAGTGCCTGGCGGGCGCACAGGTGGCTCTGGCAGCCAATTCACCGTTCCTCGCCGGCAAGGCGCTGTGGCACGAATCGCGCATCCCGCTCTTCGAGCAGGCCACCGACACGCGTCCCCTCGAATTGAGAAATCAGGGGGTCCGTCCGCGAGTGTGGTTCGGGGAGCGGTGGATCGATTCGGTCTTCGACCTGTTCGAGGAGAACTCGCGGTACTTCCCCGCCCTTCTGCCCGAGGTCACCGATATCGACCCGTCGGCCGAGCTCGACGCCGGGAATATTCCGGATCTCAGCGAACTGCAGATGCATAACGGGACGATCTACCGGTGGAACCGGCCGGTGTACGACTGCGCGGACGGAAAGCCGCATCTGCGGATCGAGAACCGGGTGCTCCCCGCCGGGCCCACCGTTCTCGACACCATGGCCAACGCGGCCTTCTACTACGGAGCGTTGCGGGGACTCGTGGACGAGGAGACGTCCGTCTGGTCACGGATGTCGTTCAACGCAGCGGAGGAGAATCTGCACGAGGGCGCGAGGTGCGGGCTGGAATCCGAGCTGTATTGGCCCGACGTGGGATGGGTGGGAGCGGACGAGTTGGTGCTGCGCCGGCTCCTGCCGATCGCCGACCGGGGACTCGAAGCGTTCGGATTGTCGCAGAAGGCTCGTGATCGCTACCTCAGCGTCATCGAGGGCAGGTGCCTCAATCGGCAGACCGGCGCAGCCTGGCAGCGTGCGCAGGTGCTGCGTCACGAGGAGGCCGGCCTCGGCCGGCGGGAAGCCTTGTCGTCCATGCTGGCCCAATATGTTCTGAACATGCGCGACGGGAGCCCGGTCCACACCTGGGCGGTGTGAGCCGGACTCCCGTCTGGGCTCTTTCGATCAGGCAGAGGCGCCTGCGAAGTTGTCGGGGCCGAACACCTCGTAATGGATGTTCTGCTCGGGAACGTCCTTCTCGAGCAGCGCCCGCCGCATACCCAGCATGAAGGGCAGCGGACCGCACAGGTACGCGTGGGTTCCGGGGGTGATGCTCACGTCACCGAGGTCGGCCCGCCCGAGGCTGAGGCTGGCTTCGGGCGTGCGTGCGCCGAGGTCCTCGTACCAGCGGTGCATCTCGGCGAACGGCAGACGCTCCACGAGTTCGGTGAGTTCGGCGCGATGCGCGTGGTTGCTGGGGGAGCGGTCCGCGTGCAGCACCGAGATTTGGCGACCGTCCTCGGTGTCGGCGAGGTGGCTGAGCATTCCGATCATGGGAGTGCATCCGATACCGGCCGAGACGAGAAGCAGCGGCGCGTCGTCGTCCTGGAGCACCAGGTCGCCGAACGGCGTGGTCACATTGAGGATGTCTTCCTCGAAAACATTGTGGTACAAGAAGTTCGAAACCTCACCGGCGGGCACGACGGTTCCGTCCGGCGTCGTGTGGGCGTCGATGCGCTTCACGGTGATTCGCCAGTCGTCTCGTGACGGAGCGGACGAGAGACTGTACTGCCGGATCTGACGCGCACCGTCGGGCAGGTGGACGCCCACCGAGAGGTACTGGCCGGGAGCGAACTTCGGCAACGGCGTGCCGTCCAAGGAGGTGAGTACGAACGACACCGTGTCGGCCGACTCGTGGCGGCGCTCGCGCACCCGTACGTCGCGCCACACGTCACCTACTGCGACGCCTGCCGATTTGTACAGACCGGCCTCCATTGCGATCAGGGTCTCGGCCATCAGCCAGTACACCTCGTCC
>NZ_JBAQEO010000088.1:0-16189 GCF_049286785.1 Rhodococcus sp. (in: high G+C Gram-positive bacteria)
GCGGTGGCACGCGCACTGTCCGATCTCGCGCACAAGTTGTTCGAAGCCGCAACCGAGGACATCGAGGCGAGCACACACGAACCCGCGCATCTGCACGGGTGAGCGCACGGGGAAGGTGCGAGTCAGCGCTGCGCGCTCACACCTTCCTGAGCGTCTTCATGGCCCGCTCGACTTCCCAGAACGCGCGGAGCGAGGTGATCTTTCCTTCGTCGTTCACCCGGTAGATGAACACGCCCTCGGCATCGATCTGTGCACCCGCGACCGTGGACCGGATGGTTCCGATGTTCACGTTCTCGTTCCCGCACACCAGAGAGTCGTCGATAAGGAACTCGAGCGACTCGGTGGTCGCGATCGTCATGTCGTAGAACCGTGAGATCGCATCGAGTCCGCGGTGCCCGTTGCCCTCGGGGTCGAACCCCGACGGCCCCACCGGGTCCTCCACACAGGCGTCCTCCGCAAAAAGGGCGAGCCATTCGTCCTTGCGCCGGCCACTGGCCGCCTCGCGAGAGGCGCGCCCCGCCGCACGTGCGGGGTGCTCGGCGGTGTCATCCGACGGAGCGGCGGCGTCGTTCTTGGTCACGGGTTGTCCTCTTCTAGGAGATGTACTGTTCGGCGAACTTGCGTAGGGAGTCCTGCTTGGCCTCGAGCGGCCCGTCGAATCCGATACCGTCGAAGATCCACGGCACGACGATGGTGTCGGTGACTCCGGCGTCCTCGAGTTCCGCGTAGCCGTCCTTGCCGAAGCGGTCGATGCAGACGGTCTGGATCTCGTAGGGTTCGTCCGCGCGCCCGTACTCCTCGCGCAACTGGCGTAGCCGGGTGATCACCTGCACCAGGTCGTCGAACTTGATCATCGCGGACGTCCAGCCGTCGCCCACCCGTGCCGCCCGGCGAAGCGCGACGTCGGTATGACCGCCCACGTAGAACGGCACCGGCTTGCTCGGGGCCGGACTCATCTGCAACCGGTCGAAGTCGAAGAACTCGCCGTGGTACTCCACCATGCCGCCGCCGAGGATCAGCTTGATGACCTCGATCATCTCGTCGACGCGAGCGCCGCGGCGCTTGTACGGGACGCCGCACCATTCGAACTCCTCCGGCGCCCATCCGATTCCGACGCCGAAACCGAATCGGTTGCCCGTCAGGTTGGCCACCGACCCCACCTGACGGGCGAGCAGGACCGGGTTGCGTGAACCCAGCTTGAGTACCTGCGTGTAGAACTCGATCTTCGATGTCACCGCACCCATCGCCGCCGCCGCGATCAACGGATCCACCCACGGGGTGTCCTGGGTCCACATACGCGACCCGTCCGGGGTGTACGGGTAGTCGGCGCTCTGCTTCTCCATGAAGAACAGCGAGTCGGGGAGCGCGATGGACGAGAAGCCACACTCCTCGGCGGTCTTCGCGAGAGCCTGCAGTTGGTCGAGAGGAGTCATGGCGACGCCGACGGTGTACTTCATGTGCTGTCCCTGTACCTAGTTGGTGCTGTACCTGGTTGCTGCTGTATCTAGCTGTTCGGCCGGTCGGACGAGACCACCCACATCGAGAAGTACTGCGAACCACCGCCGTAGGCATGACCGAGTGCTTTGCGGGCGTTCTCCACCTGGTGGTCACCCGCACGGTGCATCACCTGCATGGCCGATTCCGCGAACCGGATCATGCCCGAGGCGCCGATCGGATTGGACGACAGAACACCGCCCGACGCGTTGATCGGAAGCCGCCCGCCGATGGCCGTCTCACCCGACTCGGTGAGTTTCCAGCCCTCACCTTCGGCGACGAAGCCCAGGTTCTCGAGCCACATCGGCTCGAACCAGGAGAACGGCACGTAGATCTCGGCGACGTCTATCTCGTCGAGTGGATCCTTGATGCCCGCTGCCTTCCACAGGGCTGCCGCGGCGTCGCGGCCGGCCTGGGGATTCACCTGGTCCCGTCCGGCGAAGGTGGTGGGCTCGGTACGCATGGCGGTGGCGTGGATCCAGGCCACCTCACGCCCCTCGGCCAGTACCTGTTCGGCCGCGGCCTCGTTGCCGATCACCATGGCGCACGCGCCGTCGGAAGAGGGGCAGGTCTCGTCGTACCGGATGGGATCCCACAGCATCTGCGAGGCCTGCACCGACTCGAGGGTGATGTTCGGCTGCTTGAGGTGGGCGTACGGGTTGAGTGCGCCGTTCAGCCGATCCTTCACCGCCACCATTGCACCGATGTGCTCGGGTGCGCCGGAGCGCCGGATGTACGAGCGGACGTGTGGCGCGAAGTAACCACCGGCGCCGGCGCCCACCGGCATGTGAAACGGAATCGGAGTCGACAGCGCCCACATGGCGTTCGACTCGGACTGCTTCTCCCAGGACACCGTCAGCACCCGCTGGTGGACGCCCGACTTCACCAGGCTCGACGCCACGATCGCGGTGGAGCCACCCACGGAGCCGGCGGTGTGGACACGCAACAGCGGTTTGCCGTTGGCGCCGAGTGCGTCCGACATGGCGAGTTCCGGCATCATCGAACCTTCGAACAGGTCGGGTGCCTTGCCGATCACGATCGCGTCGATGTCGTCCCAGCCCACTCGCGCGTCTTCCATCGCCCGGTCGATTGCCTCACGGACCAGTCCGGCCATGGAGACATCGTGCCGCTTGGCCACATAGTGGGTCTGGCCGGTGCCGAGCACCGCGGCCAATTCGTTCGCCATCAGTTGCGTCCCTCCATGACCGCTACGAGATTCTGTTGCAGCACAGGTCCGCTCGTCGCGTGCGCCAGCGTGCGGCCGGCGTCACCATCCATGATGGCCTTCGCTGCGTAACCGATGCGTTCGAGTCCCGCCGAGAACATCGGGTTGCCGCACAGCGGCCCGCCCGACGGGTTGATCGTGGTGCCGTCCTCGAGTCCGATGGCCTCGCGGAGGATCAGCTCCTGGTGAGTGAACTGACCGTGCAGTTCCGCGACGTCGATTCCACCGACGTCACCGCCCGTCGCGGCGCGTGACGCGATCGTCGTCGACGGCGACACCGTGAGGTCGCGGGCCCCGAAGTTGGGGGAGTCGATTCGATGCTCGATACCGGTGATCCACGCCGGCCGCTCACACAGTTCGCGGGCGCGGTCGCCCGAGGCGAGGATCACCGCGGACGCACCGTCCGTGATCGGCGGGCAGTCGTGTGCGCGCAGCGGATCGGAGATGAACGGCGACGCGAGCAGGGTCTCGACGTCGACGTGTCCCGACAGTTGCGTGTTCGGGTTGTTCTGCGCGGCAGCTCGGCTGCGGGCCGCCACCGCCGCCATATCCTCCGCTGTCCACTTGCCGGCATCGAGTCCGAGGCGGGCCTGCAGGCCCGCGAGCGACACGGAGTCGAGGGTGAGCGGCGTGACCAGATACGGGTCGAGCTGCAGGGAGAGGATCTTGCGGAGGTTACCCGCGGACGACTTGCCGAACCCGTAGACCAATGCGGTCTCGACCTCGCCGGTCATGATCTTGATCCAGGCCTCGTAGAGGGCCCAGGCGGCGTCCATCTCGACGTGCGATTCGTTGATCGGCGGCACGGCACCGATCGAGTCGACCGCGGAGATGAACGAGAAGGACCGGCCGGCCAGGTAGTCCGAAGATCCGGAGCACCAGAAACCTATGTCCGACTTGGTGATTCCCAGTTCGCCATACAGCTGCTGGAAACAGGGAACCAGCATCTCTACGCCGTTGGTGGTGCCGGTGGTCTCGCGCACGTGAGGTGCGTGCGCGAAGCCGACGACTGCGATATCTGTCATTGTGCCGCGCCTCTACAGGTGGTGTTTGAAGGTGTCGTACTCGGCGTCGGGCTCACCCGTCGGCCTGAAGTACTCGATGTTCTCGAGGGTGTAGTCCCACTCCTCGCGCGGCTTCCACTTGGCCTCCACGCGCATGCCCATCCGAACGTCGGCGGCGTCGCATTCGAGGATCAGGTGCAGAAAGGCGATGTCCGCGCCGTCGAGCAGAACGTAGGCCGCGACGTACGGCGGCTTGATCCGCTGTCCGAGGAACGGCACGTTCACGATGCAGAACGTGGTGACGATGCCGCGGTCCGGAAGTTCCACCTGTTCCTTCGTCGGGATCCCGTCCGTGGGGTTTGCGCTGCGCGGCGGGATGTACACCTTGCCGCCGGGGCCGGTGCGGCCACCGATCAGCCTGCCCTCCTTCAGACCTCGGAGGTAGTAGCTCTCCTCCGCAGACGCCGAGTGCATGTAGTCGAGTTCGACCGGGGTCGTGATCATCGTGACGGGCTCGGACTCGCCGGCCACGGCGGGTTCGCTCGACGACTCACCGGGCTCGAAGCACTCGATGTCCTGGATACGCCCGGCGCGCTCCTCGGCCCACCGTGCCCGCACTCGCATCCCGGTGCTCATCGCCTCCGGCGACCGGACATCGACCGCGTGCACCAGCGAGGTGTCGGCGCCGTCGAGCTTGATCAGCGCCCAGGCGAAGGGGGTGGTGAGCGGCTGTCCGGCAATGGGTTCCGGCATCCACGTCCAGCTGACGACGGTCCCGGCGTCCGAGACACCGACGAAGTCGGTGAGTGGTTCTGCGGTCGTCGGATCGAATTCGGGCGGCGGCACGTAGACGCGCCCGTCCGAGCCTCGGGCTCCGATGACCTTGCGATCGCGCAGCGCGGTCACGAAGGCGCCGATGGTCGGACCCACCGATCTCGTGTAGTCGAATTGAAGTTTCAGCGGAGCGCTCAACGGTTTGTCCGACAGGTTTTCGGCCACCGCGCTCTTTCCCATGCTCACAACTTCGAGTAGAACAGGTTCTAGTGTTTGTGGCAAGGGCCACTTCTGACTACCGACGATGCGGAGGCATTCGATGAAGCTCGGGTTGCAACTGGGGTACTGGGGTGCGCAGCCACCGGCGAATGCGCCGGAGTTGATCGCCGCCGCGGAAGCCGAGGGATTCGACGCCGTGTTCGCCGCCGAATCGTGGGGCTCCGACGCGTTCACCCCCCTCGCGTGGTGGGGGTCGAGGACCGAACGCGTCCGGCTCGGGACGTCCGTCGTCCAGATCTCCGCGCGGACACCGACGAGCTGCGCTATGCACGCGCTGACACTCGATCACCTCAGCGGAGGACGCGCGATCCTCGGACTCGGGGTGTCCGGACCGCAGGTGGTCGAGGGCTGGTACGGCCAGCCGTTCGAGAAGCCGCTCGCGCGGACCCGCGAGTACGTTTCGATCGTGCGCAAGGTGCTGGCCCGCCAGGAACCGGTGACCAACGACGGCCCCCACTACCCGCTGCCGTATACCGGGCCGGGCAGTACGGGACTCGGGAAACCGCTCAAGCCCATCACCCACCCTCTGCGCGCCGACGTGCCGATCTGGCTCGGTGCGGAGGGACCGAAGAACGTGGCGCTCACAGCCGAGATCGCCGACGGATGGCTCGCCATCTACTACTCACCACGGCTGGCTCCCCTGTACAACAAGTGGCTCGACGAGGGTTTCGCCCGGGCCGGTGCGCGGCGAAGCCGAGAAGACTTCGAAGTCGCGGCCACGTGCCAGGTGATCATCACCGACGATCGCGCGACAGCGATTGCCGCCCTCAAGCCGATCACCGCCCTGTACGTCGGCGGTATGGGCGCACCCGAACTCAACTTCCACGCGCAGGTGTACACCCGCATGGGCTACGGCGACCAGGTCGAGGAGATCGGCCGGCTGTTCCGCGCCGGGCGCAAGGACGAGGCCGCTGCCGTCGTGCCGGACGAGATGGTCACGGAGACCATGATCATCGGCAATCTCGACGAGGTGCGCGCCGGTGTGCGGCGATGGGAGGACGCCGGCGTGACGATGTTGCTGGTGTCCTGCCGCGACGCCGACCACGTCCGGGAGCTGGCAGCGGCCGTGACCGGCTGACCCGTTCCGGTGTAGACGCCGACACGCAGTCGGTCCCCACCGCGGGCGAATGTATCGTCCACCGCATCTGAGGCATCGAAAGGTACATTCACCCGCCGGGAACGAGCATTCGGACGTCGGGTCGTGGACGCGAAGCAGCGAGCCGGTAGTGGGAACGCAGGTCGGCTGACACCCGCTCCGGATCGTCGCGGACGGCGCTCGGGAGTGTGGGCAGCACGATGATGCCGTGGTTCTGCATCCGAGTCCGGCGCTCGACCGTCGACTTGTAGGCCTTGGGAGAGAGATGCCAATCGAGTGAGTCGATGTCCCAGGCGAATGCAACCTCGTCGATCCACCCGTCGGGCATGGCGATGAACTGTCCACCGGCGTCGAGCACCTTGCGGTTGAAGACCATCTCGGGCAGTCCGCTGCGCAACCAGAGTCGGCGTGCCTCGGCCTCGGACACCGAGTGGACGTCGGCGCTGACCTCGCGCAGAACTGCCCGGGGAAGAGCGGACCCCCTGCCGCTGCCGGCATCGAGTTCCGTTCTCAGTTCGGCGACGGTTACACCGCCTCGCTGGATCACCTCGACGAGCACGAAGCCGGTGGACTGGACCCGCCTGTGCGTGGCGATCAGGATGTGGGCATCTCCGGAAGCCGGCGAACCGTAGCCGTACTCGTGGAGGGCTGCGCGACCGGTGAGAAGTGCGCCTTCACCGGTGTAGGCGACGGCGGCCACCGCGCGCTGCCGGGCCGTCGGGTGGCCGTTTCCGAGCATGACGATGCCGGGCGGTAATCGTTGCCACGGCTCGCCAGGACGGCAGCGGGAATCGACCGCCGAATTCGATACCCCCAGCTGCCTCAACTCGGCAACCCTGATGATCCCGTCGCGGCTCATTCCGTACAAGTCTTCGAGCCGATATCCCCACGCTCCCCGTCGCACACCCGTGATCCTCCCGGACCCGGTGTGGATCGGATGGCCGGTGACCTGGGATTTCTCCGATCCTGTGGATCGTTGAGCGGTTGTGGATAACCCGCCCGCCGCCGGGCGAATTTACCGTCCAACGCATCTGTTGCGTCGAACGATACGTTCGCCCGGGGAGCGAGAGTCAGGCGCCGGTGAACTTCGGGGCGCGCTTTTCGGTGAAGGCGCGGGGACCTTCCTTGGCGTCGGCGCTCTTGAAGACATCGGTGCCGAGAGCGGCGTCGATCTTGAAAGCCTCTTCCTCGTGCATGCCTTCGGTGTCGCGGATGGTCTTCAGGATCGCGCGGACGGCGAGCGGGCCGTTGGCGGAGATCAGTTCGGCGAGTTCGAGAGCCTTGTCGAGCGCCTGCCCGTCCGGGACGACGTGCCCGATGAGGCCGATCTCCTTGGCCTCGGGCGCCTTGATATGACGTCCGGTCAGCAGGATGTCCGCCGCGATGGTGTACGGGATCTGCCGCACCAGTCGGACGGCGGACCCGCCTAGGGGGTACAGGCCCCACTTCGCTTCGGAAACACCGAATTTCGCGCTCTCACCGGCGACGCGGATGTCGGTGCCCTGCAGGATCTCGGTGCCGCCGGCGATCGCCGGGCCCTCGACGGCCGCGATCAACGGCTTGGTGAGCCGACGGCCCTTGAGGAGCGCGTCGATCCGTGACAGATCCCAGCCCGACGACTTTCCCCCCTCGCCACGTTCCGCGGCCGAGAACGAGTCGCCGGGATGCTGGGACGTCATCGCCTTGAGGTCGGCGCCCGCACAGAACGCGCCGCCGGCGCCGGTCAGGATTGCGACGCGGATCTCGGGGTCGGAGTCGACCCGATCCCAGGCGTCCCGCATGATCGCCATCATGTCGCCGGACAGGGCGTTCTTCGCCTCGGGGCGGTTCATCGTGACGATCAGAACGTGTCCGCGCTTCTCGACGAGGCAGTGCGGTGCATGTTCCGAAGTGCCGGATTTTTCGGTGGTGGTAGAGGACACTGAAGTCTCCCGGAAGGTATGTGAGCTGGCTCTCAAACAGGGTCTTGCCAGAAACGGTAACACGTTCTACTTTGTTGACGTGGCCCTTAACATCGCAGATCTCGTAGAGCACGCAATCGACCTCGTTCCGGACCGCGTCGCGTTGGTCTCCGACGACCGGGAAGTCACCTATGCGCAGATGGAGGAAAGGGCCAACAGGCTCGGCCACTACCTGCGTGAACACGGTGTGAAGCCCGGTGACAAAGTCGGCATCTACAGCCGTAACACGATCGAGGCGATCGAGGCGATGATCGCCGTCTTCAAAATCCGTGCGGTGATGGTCAACGTCAACTATCGGTACGTTGAGAACGAGTTGCAGTACATCTTCGAGAATTCGGATATGGTCGCGCTCGTTCACGAGCGTCGCTACTCCGACAAGGTGGCCGCGGTCCTGCCCGCGACTCCGTTGCTGAAGACCGTCGTGGTGGTCGAGGACGGCACCGACCTCGACTACTCCGCGTACGGGGGAGTCGAGTACGAGACGGCGCTCGCCCAGAGTTCGCCCGACCGCGACTTCGGTGAACGCAGCAACGACGACATCTACATGCTCTACACCGGTGGCACCACGGGTAAGCCGAAGGGCGTCATGTGGCGGCACGAGGACGTCTGGCGTGTGCTCGGTGGCGGCATCAACTTCATGACCGGTGAGTACGTCGAGGACGAGTGGGATCTGGCGAAGCTGGGTGCCGAGAACCCGGGCATGACTCGTTTCCCCATCCCGCCGATGATTCACGGTGGCAGCCAATGGGCGGTGTTCCAAAGTCTTTTCGGTGGCGGCAAGTGCGTCATGCACCCGGAGTTCGACGGCCACGAGGTGTGGAGGATCGTCGATCAGCACCAGGTCAATCTCGTCTTCATCACCGGCGACGCCATGGGGCGCCCCATGCTCGACGCACTGGTCGAAGGAAATCCGGCAACCGGTGAACCGTACGACTTGTCGTCGCTGTTCCTCATGGCCAGCTCGGCGGCACTGTTCTCGCCGAGTATCAAGGACAAGTTCCTCGAACTCCTGCCGAACCGGATGATCACCGATTCCATCGGATCGTCCGAGACCGGCTTCGGGGGACTGAGCATCGTAGAGAAGGGCAAGTCCCTGGGCGGCGGACCGACTGTGAAGATCGACGGCTCGACGTCGGTTCTCGACGAGGAAGGCCATCCCGTCGAACCGGGGTCGGGCAAGATCGGCATCCTGGCGCGCAGGGGCCACATCCCGATCGGCTACTACAAGGACGAAGAGAAGACCAAGGCCACGTTCAAGGAATTCCACGGCGTCCGGTACTCGATTCCCGGTGATTTCGCCCAGGTCGAGGCCGACGGCACCGTGACCATGCTCGGCCGCGGATCGGTGTGTATCAACACCGGCGGCGAGAAGGTCTTCCCCGAAGAGGTGGAGGGTGCGCTCAAGTCGCATCCCGACGTGTTCGACGCACTGGTGGTCGGCGTGCCCGACGAGCGATTCGGTCAAGGGGTCGCCGCTGTGGTGCAGACTCGCGGCGGAGCGCGTCCGAGGCTGCACGAGCTTGTGGAGGCAGCACGCAAGGAGATTGCGGGTTACAAGGTTCCGCGCAGCCTCTGGTACGTCGACGAGATCAAGCGGTCGCCGGCAGGCAAGCCCGACTACCGCTGGGCCAAGGAACAGACAGAGTCCCGTCCGGCCGATGACACCAACGGTAACGGTTCACCCGAGAGCACCACAGTGACGAGCAAAGGCGCGTAATGCACAACAGTCTGAGTGAGAAGTTCGGCATCGAGTACCCGGTCTTCGGGTTCACCCCCTCCGAGCACGTGGCGGCCGCGATTTCGCGGGCCGGTGGTCTGGGTGTGCTGGGCTGCGTCCGGTTCAACGACCCCGAAGAGCTCGAGGCAGCCCTGACGTGGATGGATGAGAACACCGACGGCAAGCCGTACGGGGTCGACATCGTGATGCCCGCCAAGGTCCCGACTGAGGGCACCTCGGTGGACCTGGAGTCGCTGATCCCGGCCGAGCATCGCGCGTTCGTCGACCGCACGCTGTCGGAACTGGGTGTGCCGCCGCTGGATTCGGGTATCGAGCACGCGACGGGTGTGCTGGGCTGGCTGCACTCGGTGGCGCGTTCACACGTCGACGTGGCACTCAACCACCGCATCGCACTCATTGCCAACGCACTCGGGTCGCCACCCAAGGACGTCATCGATCAGGCCCACGCCAAGGGTGTTCCGGTGGCGGCGCTGGCCGGCGCTGTCGAACACGCACGGCGACACGTCGAGAATGGTGTGGACATCGTGATCGCCCAGGGTTACGAGGCCGGTGGACACACGGGTGAGATCGCGTCCATGGTGCTCGTACCCGAAATCGTGGATGCTCTGGGTGATTCCGCAACTGTGCTCGCGGCCGGTGGTATCGGCAGCGGACGTCAGGTCGCGGCCGCACTGGCGCTGGGCGCGTCCGGGGTGTGGATGGGGTCGTACTGGCTCACCACGTCGGAGTACAAGCTGGGCAGTGCCTCCGGCGAAGGGCCGTCCGCGATCCAACGGGCACTGCTCGGCGCGACATCGGCCGATACCGTGCGCTCGCGCATCTACTCCGGTAAGCCTGCGCGTCTGCTCAAGACCAAGTGGACGGACGCCTGGTCGAAGCCTGAAGCGCCGTCCCCGCTGCCCATGCCGTTGCAGAATCTTCTGGTCAGCGAGGCGCACCAGCGTATCGCCGCGTCGGAGAATCCCGAAGTCGTAGCGATGCCGGTGGGCCAGATCGTCGGTCGGATGAACAAGATCCGTCCGGTGGCCGAGGTGATGGACGAATTGGTCCAGGGCTACGAGCAGACGGTCAGCCGACTCGACGAGATGCGCTGACGTTCTGTGCCCCGATCCTGAATCCGGTTCGCGGTGAGATGATGTCGTCATGCGCGTCCACCATCTGAACTGTGGTTCGTTCCGACGTCGGTGGCGGGCCGTCTGCTGTGTCATGTGCTCCTGTGTGAGACTGCGGACGGCCTCGTCCTGGTCGACAGCGGCTTCGGGCTCGCGGACGTCGAGAACCCGAAAGCGCGGCTCGGGGGAATACTGCGGCACTCTCTCGGAGCCGTTCTGTCGGAGGACGAGACCGCCAGGCGGCAGATCGAGCGTATGGGCTTCGCTGTCGCCGACGTCCGCCACATCGTCGTCACCCACTTCGACGCCGACCACATCGGCGGAATCGCCGACTTTCCCGCCGCCACCGTGCACACGACGCGGGCCGAGTTCGGTGCGGCCGCGCATCCCTCGTCGATGCGTGAGCGCATTCGATTTCGCGCGCCGCAGTGGGCCTTCGGACCAACGATGGAACTCTATGACGGACCTGGCGAGTCCCTGCTTCGATTCCCGACCGCGTATCCGCTGCGGGGTGTCGCGGCGAACATCTTCCTGGTGCCACTTCCCGGACACACGCGTGGGCACGCCGCCGTCGCGGTGGATCTGGGCGGCGAAGGATGGCTCGTGCACGCCGGTGACGCTTTCTACCACCACAACACGCTCGAACGGGCAGCGGTACCGTCCAGCCGGGAAGCTCGATTTCTCGGAATCCTGGAGAGGTCGATCGCCGTCGATCGGTCTCTGGTGCGGCAGAATCACCGAACACTGCGTGACCTGGCCGGCGACAGATCACTGCGGGCTCGGGTGTTCAACGCCCACGATCGCACGCTGTTCGAGCAGTTCGCAGGTTCCGGCGGCTAGGGTGTCACCTCGACGATCCCGTGCGCTCCGCGTTCCGCGTCGACCATCGAGTGCGTGACGAACGGATAGTGACCGGCCTCCGGGAAGGTCAACTCGACGAAACCGCCCTGCGCTGGTGAGAGCCCCAGCACCTGGCTGCCGCCGCTCGACCCGGGATCCGTTCGTAACCGGTACGCGCCCTCCGCCCACACCGTGTCGAACTGGCCGCCGACGACGTGGAAAGCACTGCCCCGGTTGGGACCTGCGGCCAGCACCCACAGGCGCACCCGCTCACCGGCGCGCGCCTGTAGCGGATCGTGGTCGTACTGGTTGGCATACCCGCCCCACACCACGAGATCCGGATTTTCGGCGGCGATCTTGTCGGCATCGGCCTCTCCACCCTGGGGGCCGAGATACATCTCCGACTGCACCAGCACGTATTCGCGGTCGATCGGCGGCAGGTCCGGCGGATCGATGACGACCGCACCGAACATGCCATTGGCGATGTGCAGCGACATCGGCATCGTCGAGCAGTGGTAAAGCCAGATTCCGCTGCGCGTCGCGGTGAATCGGTAGACGAGTGATTCGCCCGGATCGATGGTGCGCATGGGCCCGTCCGGCGCGAGTGCGCCCGCATGGAAGTCGACGGAATGGCCGATGGTGCCGTCGTTGACCAGGGTGATCTCGAAGACGTCCCCTACCTTTCCTCGCAGTGTCGGACCGGGTGCGCTGCCGCCGAACGTCCACAGCTTCTGTGTCACACCCGGGGACACTTCGCGTTCGGCTTCGGTCACACCGAGAGTGAGACGATGCAGCGACTCCGGCGACGCGGCCGGCAGAACCGGGTCGCGAGCCACGAAGCCGGGCTCGGGTTCGCCGCTGAGGCTGCGTCGCACCTCGGCGGCGTCGAGCGTGGCCCCCGAGGCGGCGTCGGACGAGTGATGGTCGTCGTGGGTCGCAACGGTGCCCTCGCCATCGGTGCCCTCGCCATCGGTGCCCACCTCCACTCGCAGCACCATCCCCATCTGCCGGTGTCCGGTCACCGAGCACCAGCCGTCGAGGTCGCCGGCGACGACGCCGGCGTCGAGTGTCGCGGTCGCGCCCGGATCCGTGCGGGGGGTGCGGGTCCCGTTCTGTAGCACCAGATCATGACGCTCGGTACCGGTGTTGTTCAGGGTGACGACGAGACGGTCACCGCGGGGGACCTCGATAGTGTCGGGCACGAAACGCATTCCGTCGATGCGGATCTCGACCGAGGTGGTATGTCCGGTTTCGGTCACCGGTCCGGCCGACACCGTCGAGATTCCGAGCGAGACCGGGTCTGCCGCCACTCCCGCCGCTGCCGCGAAGACGACGGCGCCGAGTCCGGCGGCGGCGATGCCGAGACGCCGATTCGGCCGGGCGGGCCGCGCGGCGGATTCGGCAGGGTGCGGGGCGTCCGATGTCCGGCCCCGTAAGCCGCGGGACGTCCGGGCCGCGAGCACGACGAGCGGGAGGAACGAGGCCAGTGCCAGGAGGACCAGAATCGAGCACAGCACCCGGACGAGGCTGGGGACGGGAAGCACGCAGATCAGCAGTCCGCTGTTGGCCACGGCGATCCGGGCCCCCGAGCCGCGGTCGAGAACCGCACCGGCGGATTGCACTGCGCGCGGTCCACCACCGAGCACCACCGGAACCAGATAGGTGAGGGCGCCGAGGAGCACCTGTGCGAGGAAGCCTGCCAGCAGCGGAATCGTGACCAGGCCTGCGACCGTGGCTGCGTCGAACCAGTTCGGTGCGAGAGCGATCCCCACCGCCAGGTACAGCAGGCACACCAGAAACCACACTGTCCCGGCGAGCACCGACATGGTGGCGAAGTCGGTGGGCCGCTTCCGCCGGATCTCCGCGACATGAGGTGCGAGTACGTAGCCCGCGGCTGCGGTGTACCCGAGCACACCGGCCGCGGCGAGGAGTGGAATGCCGGCGATCGCACCGGTCGCGCCGATGAGAAGGCCGACGATCAGTGGGGGCAGACCGCGCCGCGCCGCGCGTTCGACACCGTCGGCCATCCGGGTGCGAAGCATGGTGGGCCAGAGAGTCACCAGGGTGCCGAGCACGGTCAGCCCCACCCAGCCGAACAGGTTGATCGCAGCATGCGCCACCACCAGGCGCTCGTGCAGTTCCCCGGACAGGTGGTCGTTCGCCATCGCCACGCCCAGACCGGCACCGACGGGCAGCGCGACACCGGCGCCGACGTAGTAGCGGACGGTGAAGCCGAATCGCGCGGGGAGTGCTCGTCGAAGCTGGCGCAGCAGCGAGAACGCATGCGACAGGCTGACGGCGGCGGCGGCGATGCCACCAGCCAGAACCGCAGGCCACCAGGAGGACACGACGCCGGCGATCACTCCGACGGCGCCCAGATTGAAGACCGCCAGCCGTACCGCCTGCTCGCGACGGCCGACGTCCGGGGGTCTGCGCAGCAGCGTCTCGGTGAAGTGCCAGCTCCAGATGAGGATCGCGTTGCTCGCGGCGCCCAGTCCCAGCAGGTGCACCAGCAGCCACCCGGAATACGGGAGGAACGGATGCACCAGCGACACCACCAATATTGCCGCCAGCCAGAGGAACACGATCGCACCGGTACGTAGATGCCAGGAGGAGCGGTTCATGCGTTCACCTCGTCCGCGGTGGCCGCGCGCACCGCGGACAGAACGGCGACCGCCGCGAACGCCAGTACCGCCACGATGTTCAGCACGCCACCGGCCTGCACCGCCCACTCGATACCGCGTGCGTCGCCGACCGCGATACGCAGCAGCAGCGACGCGTGGAGTAGCACCGCCGGCAGGTACATGACCGGGGTGTACGGCAGTGGCCGCCGAATCACCGCGGGCAGGATCACGGGTGCGTGCGCCATGATCATCGAGATCACGAAGCCGAGAAACAGCGCGTGCACGACGGCGTCGTAGCCGGCGCCCGAGCGCACCGGACCGGTCAGCAGCCACACCAGCGCCGGCACCGCCAGCCATGCGTAGCCGGCGAGAAGGCACCAGGCCATGTAGCGCGGAAGTCCGGACGCCCGCACCGTCCGGCGGGCCACGTCGTGCCTCCACAGCCAGAACATCAACGCGAGCAGTGAAGCGCCCAGCAGCGGATAACCGACCGTCGGCCACAGCAGGGCGGCGAGAACCGCAGCGACGAGGCCGCCGGCGACTGCGAGCAGCTGCGTCTCGGCTGCTGTATCCAGTAGCGCGACCCGAGCGAGTTCGAGCCGCTCACCGGCAATGGTCAGGATCAGGAATCCGGCCAGCCAAGGCAGTAGCCACGGGACCGGAACGTCCGCGAGCCACAACAACGCCGCTCCGGCGCCGAGTACTCCGCCGCCCGCCTGCACCAGGATCGCCGCGTCGCCCGCCCGTCGCCACAGCGGAACGTACACAGCGACGAGAGTCAGTGTGCCGACGAGGAACAGGGCTGCGCCGACAGTTCGCGGCGCGGCCGTCAGCACCAGCACACCACCGGCGCCGAGGCAGGCGGGCGCGAGCAGTCCCCACCGCCGGTCCAGCGCCACTGCCCGCTCGAGCGCCACCAGGGTCCCGACGAAGCCCAGCACGAGAATCACGCCGTGCACGCTCGGCAGCCGGGACGACGTGACCGGTGCCGGCAGTCCGAGAAGCAGCAGGGCGGCGTCCAGCCCGGCAAGTAGTGCGATACCACCCGGGATCAGGAGTAGGGCGCGGGAGGGGACGGCCGGATCACTCATCGGGGGCCCCCGGTAACAGCAGCCGGCAGGCACCCGGTTCGGAGAAGGGGATCAGATCGAGTTCCCGCGGAGCAGGGGGCGGGGCACCCAGTTCCGCGAGTGCGCCCTGCACGATCCCGAGATGCACCTGGCAGACGATGGCGGGGTAGCGGCGCGCGGCATCGAGCAGTGGGCACCGCCGCAACGCGACGCCGTCCGTGGCCGATCCGGAATCGTCGGGTGCGAATCCCAGCGTGGTCAGCAGGTCGAGCACGCGTGCTCGCGGTGGGCGGGTGTCGTCGGCCGCGTTGCCGTCGGCAGCTTCCCGGATCAACTCGCGTCCCCATTCCCGGCCCGCTGAGCGCGCATCGGCCTCGGGGTCCGCGCTGGTGCGGGCGAGATGGCCGGCGAGCGCGGCGGCCAGGCCGGCGTAGTCACGGACGCGCACGTCGGGTTCGGAGTCGGGGGAAGCGCGGTACAGCCAGGCCGGGCGTCCCCGGCCGTGTGCCCTCGCGGAGGTTCGGGTCACCAGACCGGAGTCGAGCAGGGCCTCGAGGTGCTCGCGCACCGTATTGGGGTGCAGGCCGAGCTGACTCGCGATGTCGTTTGTCCTGGCCGGTGCTTGCCGGCGCAGGTGGTCGAGCACGGTGGCGCGTTGTGGTGAGAGCAGGGCACGGGCCGGGGGCCCCGGTGCCGGGGCCGGGCCGTATCCGAGATCACTATTTTCCACGGAATTAACTGTAGTAAATTGGAAGGCAATCGGCCAGCAGACCGATTCGTGAGTCAACGCACCCCCGAGAGGACCTGCATCATGACGACGGACGAAGTGGTCATGGCGACCAACGCAGAGGATGCGGCGGCGGTCGAAGCCATCAAGAGCCACCACGCCGAGCTCGCCGGAAGGGTCGCTGCGTTGACCGACGCGATGCTGACCGCGGTCGAGCGTGACGGCGCCGGCTTCGAACAGGCTCG
>NZ_JBAQEO010000089.1:0-1627 GCF_049286785.1 Rhodococcus sp. (in: high G+C Gram-positive bacteria)
TGTGGTGGTGAGCTCGTCTCCGGCGACGATGTGCCGGGTGAAGTCGAGCTTTTCGGTCGTGTGGACCGCGACGTGCCGGGTGCGGTCGAGTCCGGTATCAGGGTCGGTGGTCAGGTGGTGCACCGCACCGCCCTGGACCACGGTGGTGAAGGTTAGGGGAGCGACGACGTCGGCGTGGCCGGCTTCCCGCGCGGCGACGGGGTCGTGATGAATCGGGTTCGTGGCCGATACGGCACGGGCGAACTCGCGGACCTTTTCGCGGCCGACGTGGTACGGCTCTCCGGCCGTGAAGACTCGGCCTGGAAGCTCTGGATTCAGTAGAGACACGCCAGCCACCCTATTCGCGCTGTCCAGTTGGTGATCCGCCTGTCCGGCGCTGCGTCAGTCGGCCGTTCAGAACAGCTCCATCTGTTCCCGGGCGGCTTGTTCGTCGGTACGGCGCTCGTACGCGGACGCGAGTCGGCCTCATCCTCGGTGTACCAGTCGACGGCACCCTCGCCGGCAGCCGTCACGCCGTGGCCCGCGGGGCCACGCTGCGCCGGCACCTGGTCAACGTACCGGCCCGATTCGCCCGACCTGCGCGCAAACCCGTGCTCCACCTTCCAGCTCACTGGCCGCGACAAGTCAACTGGACAACTCTCTGGGACAACAACATCGACTACGAACCGCCACAAGCGGCCTGACCCCGACACCCCGGCCACCGGCCCCGACCCAGGAACACCGAACGTGGATAAGCTGACAACCCGGTCAGCAGATCAGCCACGCCCCGAACACCGTCGCCCATCGGCATCACCAGATAGATCGACCCGAAAATCACCGAGATTACCGATCCACGGATTGAGGCTTAGTCTGTTCGATGAAGTCGCTAAGCCGTTGTGTCAACGGCATCTGAATTTTGACCCCTTTTCGGCAGGCGGGTTCAAGGGCGAATTCGAGTAGTCCTCGCAACGCTGTCGGTTCATGGTGCCAGATTCTCGGCGAAAACCTGTGCCGGTGTTCGCCAGTCGAGGTTCTTGCGCGGTCGGTTGTTCAGACGCTCCTCCACTTCGCGCAGCACCTAACGGTTGTCGGAGAGCGTGATCATTGATGCACTACGGGCGCTCTAGTTGACATAAGATACATTATCGGCACTCAACTGTGACGGTATAACTTTCTGTGCCACAACATATTTGGTGCTACGTCTGTCCGATTGTCGGATCAGGAGCAGATTCGCAATTCCAGTGGTGCCGTCAACCCCGTCAACCCCGTCGACGACGACTCGGACGCCGACGGTGCATTTTTAACCCCGCGCCATGCGGTTCGACGTCGGGATTCCAGCAGACCAGGCCTCCGGAATGGTCGTAGCAGTTGGTGTCGTCCACAGGCCCACACCAGCGTCCCGTGGACGCCGACCAGGCGTGTCCGTCCACGATGTATGCCACCCGGTTCCACTGCGCGTCGTAAATGTGTCGGTCTCCAGCAGTGATGCAGCTCCTGGAATTATCTCTGCTGATCAGTGGGATCAGATCAGCGGCGCGGAGAGCTCCCCGGCCCGGATTGCTGATTGCCGGGATCGATAGTGAGGTCCTCGGTGTCGACGAAGACCAGGCGCCCGTCGTCGAGGGCGACGGCCCACCGGTGCACGGGC
>NZ_JBAQEO010000090.1:0-2662 GCF_049286785.1 Rhodococcus sp. (in: high G+C Gram-positive bacteria)
CAAAGAGGACACTGTTATCCTTTTTGGACTTTTTTAGAACGATAATGCAGGTGCGCACCGGCGTTCCGAAAAACATGTCGGGTGGCAATTGAATGACTGCATCGACATAGTTATTGTCGGTGAGATACTTCCTGATCTTCCGCTCAGCACCTGCTCGCGAAAGCACACCCGGATACTCAACGATTGCCGCCGTTCCATCAACCGCCAGCCAACTCAGCATGTGCATCGTGAATGCGAGGTCGGCGTGATCTTTCGGCGCAAGTACACCGGCTGGCGAGAATCGTGGGTCATTGATCAGAAGAGGGTTTCTATCACCCTCCCACTCAATCGAGTACGGCGGGTTAGAAACGATCGCTTCGAACGGCTCGTCGTCCCAGTGGGCCGGATCAAGCAGCGTGTCGCCGTGCGCGATGTCGAACTTTTCGTAGTTGACGTCATGCAGGAACATGTTGATGCGCGCCAGGTTGTAGGTGGTCAGATTGATCTCCTGACCAAAGAAGCCTTGGCGGACGTTGTCCTTGCCGAGCACCTTGGCGAACTTCAGTAGCAGCGAGCCGGAGCCGCAGGCCGGGTCGTATACCTTGTTGACCTCAGTCTTGCCTACCACGGTAATCCGGGCCAAGAGTTCGCTGACCTCCTGGGGCGTGAAGAACTCGCCGCCAGACTTGCCCGCGCCCGAGGCATACATGGTCATCAGATACTCATAGGCGTCACCGAAGGCGTCGATCGTGTGCTCGGTGAATTCGCTGCCCAGGTCCAAGTCCCCGATCGCGTCGAGCAACTTGACGAGTTTCTTGTTGCGCTTCGCCACGGTGGGCCCGAGCTTGGCGCTATTGACATCGAGGTCTTCGAAGAGACCCTTGAGGTCGTACTCGCTGTCCGTCCCAAGCGCGGAGCCTTCGATGTTCTTGAATACCTGGGCAAGGGTTTTGTTGAGATTCTCGTCCTCGGCGGCGCGCGCTCGGACGTTGATGAACAGCTCGCTGGGGAGGATATAGAAGCCCTTCTCAACGACGGTCTCCTTGCGCCCAAATTCCGCCTGGTCGTCTCCGAGCTTGGTGTAGTCGAAATCGACCTGACCGGCCTTGCGCTCCTCGGCGTTGATATAGGCGGTCAAATTTTCGGAGATGAAGCGGTAGAACAGCATGCCGAGCACATAGCTTTTGAAGTCCCAGCCGTCAACACTGCCGCGCAACTGGTTGGCGATGAGCCAAATCGTCCTATGCAGCTCTGCGAGCTGCGCTTCTTTGGTGTTGGTCATAAGTTACTCCTATTTTAAACCATTGCTATATCGGCTAGCAGTTTAGGGCCGGGGCGCGGCAGAACTCCTCAGGCAGCGGCAGACCGTGTCGCCGGGTCTGGCGCGGGCTTCGACATCACCTTCATCATGTTCAAGACCGGCTCGATGGCTCCGACCATGCCGGCCGGTTCCCTCGCCGTGATTCGCGAGGTCCCGGCCTCGATGGTGCAGGTTGGGGACGTGCATCGGTCGCGGATTCAGGAACGCGAAGCACTATCGGGCCCGTATTCTGCTCACCAGTGCCGCCCACAGTGCGGCATGAACACATCTCACAGCGGACGCACTTTCACGCGGAACCGCGAAGTGCCCCCTATGACGGGCCCGAAGGGTATTTCAGCAGCATCAGGTCTCCCAAGGCGTCTGTCAGCGCGGCGGTCGACGACATGCTCGCGGACTGGCAGCGTGGTTCTGATATCTTCGATGCATGCGAGAGCTTGCATGAGGATCGACGGACTCTGCTCTTCGTCCTGGGTGGGATGGTCGTGGTGTTCCTCGGTGTCGGGAGTGGATTGTGGATGGCTGACCGACGCAGAAATTAGCGTGTTCCCGATCTTGGGCCGGTTTGCGTTGCTCATGCAAAAGGCCGGGTCAGATCTGAATCTGCGGACATCGATGCCGAGCTGAAGTGGCACCCGGTGGGGATAACACCCTCTGGGCGGTGTTGTGCGGCGCTTGTCAGGGACACGTCGGCGCTCGGTACCCGTCAATGTGGACGATCGATTCGGTGCTGCCCATCGGGCGCTGAATTTTAGAAAGCGGGGCAGGGGGCGCGTATCCGGTAGTCCTCGTTACGTGCGGGGGAGGGTGCGTCCGGCGGTTGATTCAACTGATGCAATACAAAGGAGTCTAGTTGACATAAGGTAGATTATCGGCACTTAACTGTGACGGTCTAATGTGCTGTGCCACAACATATTTTGTGCTACGTCTGTCCGATTGTCGGCTCAGGAGCAGTTTCGCAATTCCAGTGGTGCCGTCAACCCCATCGACGACGACTCGGACGCCGGCGGTGCATTTCTAACCGCGCGCCATGCGGTTCGAAGTCGGGATTCCAGCAGACCAGGCCTCTGGAATGGTCGTAGGAGTTGGTGTCGTCCACAGGCCCACACCAGCGTCCCGTGGACGCCGACCAGGCGTGTCCGTCCACGATGTATGCCACCCAGTTCCATTGCGCGTCGTAAATGTGTTGGTCTCCAGCAGTGATGCAGCTCCTGGAATTATCTCTGCTGATCAGTGGTATCAGATCAGCGGCGCGGAGAGCTCCCCGGCCCGGATTGCTGATTGCCGGGATCGATAGTGAGGTCCTCGGTGTCGACGAAGACCAGGCGCCCGTCGTCGAGGGCGACGGCCCACCGGTGCACGGGC
>NZ_JBAQEO010000091.1:0-3729 GCF_049286785.1 Rhodococcus sp. (in: high G+C Gram-positive bacteria)
GGGATCAGCCTTGCAGTAAACAAACACCACATTTGGTGTGGAAATAACGTGTCCGAGGGGGGACTTGAACCCCCACGCCCGATAAAGGGAACTAGCACCTCAAGCTAGCGCGTCTGCCATTCCGCCACTCGGACTTGCACCTGCAGTTGCACCCGTTTGCTGGGTGCTGAGAAAGAGTATCCGATGATGTCCCCCGGCCCAAATCGCGCCTCTCACCTGAGCATTTCCCGCTGCTCTGGTAGGAAAGTGGAGTGTCGACTACTCAGGAGAATTCAGGCAGGGGCAGCGCCGAAGCGGAGGTTGTGGAGCTTGTCAGTTCACTGATCCGCTTCGACACTTCCAACACTGGTGAGCTCGCCACCACCAAGGGGGAGCGCGAGTGCGCACAGTGGGTGGCAGCTCAGCTCGAGGAGGTGGGCTACGAGACCGAATACGTGGAGTCCGGGGCGCCGGGACGAGGGAACGTCTTCGCGCGGTTGAAGGGGGCGGACCCAGGCCGGGGTGCGCTGATGCTGCACGGCCACCTGGACGTCGTACCCGCCGAACCCGCGGACTGGCGGGTTCATCCCTTCTCCGGAGCGGTCGAGGACGGCTACGTGTGGGGTCGCGGCGCGGTCGACATGAAGGACATGGTTGGGATGATTCTGGCGATCGCCCGCCAGTTCAAGGCAGAGGGCACCGTTCCGCCGCGTGATCTCGTATTTGCATTCGTCGCCGACGAGGAAGCAGGCGGCAAGTACGGCTGCCGGTGGCTGGTCGAGAATCGTCCGGACCTGTTCGAGGGCGTCACCGAGGCCGTCGGTGAGGTGGGTGGCTTCTCGCTCACGGTCGCGCGGCCGGACGGTACCGACCGCCGCCTGTATCTGGTGGAGACCGCGGAGAAGGGTCTCGGATGGATGCGGCTGACGGCCAAGGGCAGGGCCGGACACGGTTCCTTCCTGCACACCGAGAATGCGGTGACGATTCTGGCGAAGGCGGTGGCCCGCCTCGGCGCGCACACGTTCCCGCTGGTGATCTCCGACTCCGTGGCCGAGTTCCTCACCGCGGCCGGCGAGGAGACGGGTCTCGACTTCGACGTCCGTTCGCCCGATCTCGACGGCACGCTGGCGAAGCTCGGGAGCATCGCCAACATCATCGGCGCGACCCTTCGCGACACTGCGAACCCCACGATGCTCGATGCCGGATACAAGGCCAACGTCATACCCCAGACGGCCCAAGCGGTCGTCGACTGCCGGATCCTGCCGGGACGGCTGGCCGAGTTCGAGTCCACGGTCGACGAATTGATCGGTCCGGACGTGCAGCGGGAATGGATCACCAGCCTCGATTCCTACGAGACCACCTTCGACGGGAACCTCGTCGACGCGATGAACAACGCGATTCTCGCCCACGACCCGGGCGCCCGGACCGTGCCGTACATGTTGTCCGGCGGCACCGACGCGAAATCCTTCGCGAAGCTCGGGATCCGGTGTTTCGGTTTCGCCCCGCTGCAATTACCGCCGAACCTGGACTTCAGTGCCCTCTTCCACGGAGTGGACGAACGAGTTCCCGTCGACGCACTACTCTTCGGCACACGCGTGCTGGAGCATTTCCTGCTCCGCAGCTGAACGAAGCGACCCGAAGACCGATACGCCACGAGAGGAATCGCATGTCTCACGACCCGTACGAGCCATTGCCCGATCTGCCGAGTTTCGAACTCACCTCGGCTGATGTCACCGATGGTGCGCCGTTGAGCAAGGACCAGGTCAGCGGGATCATGGGGGCCGGCGGGCACGACAACTCACCGCAGTTGTCCTGGTCGGGTTTCCCGCCGGAGACCAAGAGTTTCGCGGTTACGATGTTCGATCCCGACGCGCCGACGGCGTCCGGTTTCTGGCACTGGGCCGTCGCGAACATCCCGGCCGACTGCACGTCGCTGGTGAAGGGCGCGGGTGACGACGACGGAACCGGACTCCCTCAGGGTGCGATCCAGTTGAAGAACGACGCCGGACTGCGCCGGTTCATCGGTGCAGCCCCGCCGGCCGGCCACGGACCCCACCGCTACATCATCGCGGTCCACGCCCTCGATGTCGAAACGATCGATGGGCTGGACGCCGACTCCACCCCGGCATTCCTGGGTTTCAATTTGTTCTCCCACGGCATCGCCCGGACGACGATTACCGCAACCTACGAGCAGTAGTCCTGACGACTCCGGTGGGCGGCGAGATGACTCGCCGCCCACCGTTGTTTTGTCTTGTTTTGTCTTGTCTTGTCGGGGCGGGTCAGCGGACGGCGCCCGCGCCCACGGCGTCGGCGATGGTGCGGTAGCCGGCGGCGCGTACCTTGCGGGCCAGCCCCTTGTGCAGCCGTTTCGCCCAGAAGGGGCCGCCGTAGATGAACCCGGTGTAACCCTGGACCAGCGAGGCGCCCGCGAGGATGCGTTCCCACGCCTGATCGGCCGTCTCGATGCCACCGACGGACACCAGCACCAGTCGGTCACCGACACGGGCATGCAGCCGCCGTAGAACTTCGAGGGACCGTTCGGCGAGCGGTGCCCCGGACAGGCCGCCGGCGCCGATGGCCGCGACCTCGGCGGCGGGGGTCTTCAACCCGTCCCGGCGAATCGTGGTGTTGGTCGCGACGATACCGGCGAGCCCGAGGTCGAGCGCCAGATCGGCAACCGCGTCGACGTCCGCGTCGGACAGGTCGGGAGCGATCTTCACCAGTACCGGAACCGTGACGGTGTCGAGAACCGTCTGCAGCAGTGGCCTCAGAGAATCGACGGCCTGCAGGTCTCGCAGGCCCGGCGTATTCGGGGAGCTGACATTGACCACGATGAAATCGGCCAGCGGTCCGAGCAGTCGGGCGCTCTCGGTGTAGTCGGCGGGGGCATCCGCCGCGTCGACGATCTTGGTCTTGCCGATATTCGCGCCGACCGGTACGCCGATACGGCGCTGGCGAAGGTTGTTGGCGGCGTTGCCGGCCCCGTGATTGTTGAAACCCATCCGATTGATCAGAGCGCGATCCGCAGGCAGTCGAAACAGCCGGGGCGCCGGATTGCCCGGTTGGGCCTGAGCGGTGACGGTGCCGACCTCCGCGAAACCGAACCCGAGCGGCCCCCAGGCATCCACACCCGTCGCGTCTTTGTCGAATCCCGCTGCGAGACCCACGGGCGCCGGGAAGTCGAGTCCGAACACGGTGCTGTGCAGCACGGGGTCGTCGACGACGAGGAGTTTCGCGACCAGTTGGCGCAGCGGTGGAAACCGCGTGACGAGACGCATTGCCGTGAAGGCCACGTGATGTATTCGCTCGGGGGGTACGAGAAACATCAGGCGTAAGAGCAAGTGATACACGGAGGTCTCCCTAGATTGCCGGGTCGGGGACATGGTGAGTGGTCCTCCTACGTTTCAGGAGCACCCGGCGGCTGCCGTCCGAGTACAGCCGCACCCGGGACAGTTCCCAGCCGCCGAATTCCGCCTGGATGGCCAGCCTCATCGAGGCGCTGATCCTGGTGACGTCGGGTGGCAGCCGCAGCGGCACGTATTCGAAATCGTCGGTGTCGGTCTCCCAGCCGGCGGGGAGTCGTCGTGCATGCGAAGACATCTACGGGCTCCTCGTGGGGATCTGCTGGAGGCCGTCACCCGTGGCGGAACCGATCAGGAGATCACCGGTAACCGTGTCGACGGCGACGGAGTCGGGTTGACGGACGGTGGGGAAGCGCCCGGTCTCGACGCCTACTCCGCTCGAGAGGTC
>NZ_JBAQEO010000092.1:0-5149 GCF_049286785.1 Rhodococcus sp. (in: high G+C Gram-positive bacteria)
GCTCCTTCGCCATCTCGGCCGAGATGGCGACGCCGCGCGCATCGAAGCCGCCGTAGAGGCTGATCTAGCCTCGCGCGGTGAGGCGAAGATCGTCACGTCCGAGGTGGGCGACCGGATCGCGGCAGCCCTCTAGGAGAGCGAATCCGTCTCTGTCACCTCGGTCCCCGTGGGGCGGTCTTCGGATCGGCCCGCGGGGATCAGTGGTATCGAGGCGGCGGGAAAGCAGGCGGCGATCGCAAATGTCACCGGGAATCCCGCCAGCCCGATCAGCGCGCCGAAGGCCGGCGGAACGATCGAGGCGGCGACGAACTGCCCCGTGTTCTGCACTCCGAGTGCGCGACCGCTCCAGTACGGCCCGGCGAACTCGGCGACCGCGGTGAAGGCGAGTCCGTTTGGCGCGACGGTGGCGATCGATGCGGCAAGCAGGGCGACGACGGCCACCGGCGAATCCATCCAATCGGTCACAGCGAGCGCGGCCATCGACAGCCCGCCTGCGGCAGCGACCAAGCGAAGCGGGCGCATGCGACTGCCTGCGACATCGGACCAGAATCCGACGGCAATGCGCCCGAGCGCGCCGAGGATCTGTGCGGCGGTGACGATCAAGCCCGCTGCCGTTGCTTCCCAGTGCCTTTCGGAGATCAACCACACCAAGGCGAATGTCCACACCGTGTACTGGGGCACGACGAGGAGAACCGATGCCGCGTGGATTCGCCAGAGGGTGTTGCTGTCCCGGTAGGGATTGGCGAGCATTCCTTGCGCTTCGGCGCAGTCGCGGTCGGGGCGCGGTGGATCCATCACCCAGGCCGCGCACGTGACGGCGGCGAGGGTGCACACCGCCACGGGGAACGCGAGTGCCCACTCGATTCCGTGATCACGCGCCACAGTAGGAATGATCAGTGCGGCGCAGGCGATGCCGGCGGGAAGCGACATCTGGCGTATTCCCATCGCAAGTCCGCGGCGTTGCGGTGGAAACCATCCGACGACGACCCGGCCGCTCGCGGCATTCGCGGAGGCTGCGGACATACCGCCGACGAGCAGGAAGAAGGCCATCGCGCCCAGAGATCCGGAGACTGCCGCTCCGAACCCCGCCGCTGCGGTGGTTGCCATTCCGGTGGCCAGAACGATGCGCTCGCCGTAGCGGTCGGCCAGGGCGCCCCACGCGATCAATGTGAGCATGACGCCCACGGTGGGGGCCGCCACGAGAAGACCGGTGCGGGCGAGACTCAGTCCGTGCTCGTCCTGCAGTGCGGGTATCAGGAACGCCACACCGTTGACGAAGACGGCCTGTGCAGCCTGGGCATAGGTTCCCAGCGCGAGCATCCGCCACTTGTGGCCGGCGGGGACGGTGGTGGATCGGGAGAGTCTTTCGGTCATAATCTCACTATCTAGGATATGGGTCTCACATAGTGAATTCTCCTGGGAGTCTATACCGGCGTCGCCCGACTCACAGGGCGGGCCGATAGACTCGCCGGCATGCGTCTTGGTCGAGTGGCAAGTCCCGATGGTGTTGCGTTCGTCAGTATCGAGGGAGAGGGGGACTCCCTGACGGCGAAGGAAATTGCAGAGCATCCTTTCGGCACTCCCACCTTCACCGGTCGCAGCTGGCCGCTCGCGGACGTTCGCCTGCTCGCGCCGATCCTGGCCAGCAAGGTCGTCTGCGTGGGCAAGAACTACGCAGCTCACGCGGCCGAGATGGGTGGGGAGGCGCCGGAAGAGCCGGTCATCTTCCTCAAACCCAACACGTCGATCGTGGGCCCCGGGGCCGCCATCATGCTGCCGAGTTCGTCGAACGAAGTGCACTATGAAGGCGAGCTCGCCGTCGTGATCGGACGGCCCTGCAAGGACGTTCCGGCCGCTAAGGCGCTCGACGTCGTTCTGGGCTACACCGCAGCCAATGACGTGTCGGCCCGGGATCATCAGCGTCAGGACGGACAGTGGACGCGAGCGAAGGGCCACGACACCTTCTGTCCGCTCGGTCCCTGGATCGAGACCGAACTCGACGCCTCCGAGGTCGACATCACCACCGAGGTCGACGGAGAGGTGAAGCAGCGCAGCAACACTTCGCTTCTGCTGCATGATATTCCGGAGCTCATCGAGTGGGTGTCCGCGGTCATGACACTCCTTCCGGGAGACGTCATCCTCACCGGCACACCGGAAGGTGTCGGCCCGATCGTGGACGGTCAGACCGTGAGCGTGACCATCGGTGGCATCGGAACTCTCACGAACCCGGTGAAGGCCAAGCGTTGACGGCTCTCGTGCCGGATTCGGGTGCGGACTAGCCTGTAGGGGTCCCTTCCCCCTGCGTCCACCCAAGTGAGCCATGACCACAAGCGAAGTTCGCGTCCGTTTCTGCCCGTCGCCCACCGGAACCCCGCACGTCGGGCTCGTCCGCACCGCCCTCTTCAACTGGGCGTTCGCCCGGCACAACGGTGGCTCGTTCGTGTTTCGCATCGAGGACACCGATGCTGCCCGTGACACCGAGGAGTCCTACCGGGCGATCCTCGATGCGTTGCGCTGGCTCGGACTGAACTGGGACGAGGGGCCGGAGGTGGGCGGACCGTACGCCCCGTACCGCCAATCGCAGCGCCGTGACATGCACTTGGACATCGTCGCCCGGCTTCTCGAAGCCGGAGAGGCTTACGAGTCGTTCTCGACACCGCAGGAGGTCGAGGAGCGGCATCTGTCGGCCGGCCGTGATCCCAAACTCGGATTCGACAACTTCGATCGTGAACTGACGACCGAGCAGCGGCAGGCGTTTCTCGACGAGGGACGCAGGCCGGTCGTTCGACTCCGGATGCCGGACCACGACCTCTCCTGGGTCGACCTCGTACGCGGGGAGACCACGTTCAAGGCCGGCACGGTTCCCGATTTCGCTCTCACGCGTGGCAACGGGATTCCGCTCTACACGTTGGTCAACCCTGTCGACGATGCGTTGATGAAGATCACACATGTGTTGCGCGGGGAGGACCTGCTGTCCTCGACGCCGCGTCAGCTCGCGCTGTACGAGGCCCTCCAGCGGATCGGAGTGGCGGAATTCACTCCCCGGTTCGGTCATCTTCCGTTCGTGATGGGGCAGGGCAACAAGAAGCTGTCGAAGCGCGATCCGGAGTCGAACCTCTTCATTCATCGTGACCGGGGTTTCGTTCCCGAGGGTCTGCTCAACTACCTGGCCTTGCTGGGCTGGGGCATCTCCGACGACCACGACGTCTTCTCGCTCGACGAGATGGTAGCGGCGTTCGACATATCCGAGGTCAACTCCAATCCGGCTCGCTTCGACCAGAAGAAAGCGGACGCGATCAACGCTGAGCACATTCGGTTGCTCGAGCCGGCCGACTTCGCCGCTCGGCTGCGTGTGTTCCTCGTGGAGCACGGGCACCTTGGGGAGGATGTCGACGACGCGGTGTTCACCACAGCCGCGGAACTCGTCCAGACTCGCATCGTCGTGCTGTCCGACGCGTGGGGACTGCTGAAGTTCCTCTTCGTCGACGAGGATGCCTTCGAGATCGACCCCGCCGCTGCAGCAAAGAACCTCGGCCCCGATTCCGCACCGGTTCTCGATGCCGCGATCGCCTCGCTGGAGGCTCTGAGTTCATGGGATGCGGCGACCCTCGAGGAGGCACTCAAAGGTGCGTTGATCGACGAGATGGGTCTCAAGCCACGCAAGGCCTTCGCGCCGGTCCGGGTGGCTGTCACGGGCTCGCACATCAGCCCGCCGCTGTACGAGTCGATGGAGCTTCTGGGCCGGGACATGACCCTGTCGCGTCTTCGTTCTGCGCGCGCCCGCGTCGCGGCCTGAGCGCGGGTCCGGGCCGAAGAGTGCGAGAAATAGGCGCTGACCATACGATTTGGTAAATGCGGTCGGTAGGCTGGTAATCTCTTCTTCGGCCCGAGGCGGGCCGCAGGGCCTCACAGCTCGGCGGTGCGAAACGGCCATTGGGGTATGGTGTAATTGGCAACACAGCGGTTTCTGGTACCGCCATTCTAGGTTCGAGTCCTGGTACCCCAGCGGAAGTTCGGCTGATTTTGTTACCGAACTTCAGCAAGCTATGCTTGCTGAGCTTCCAAAGCAAGGCAAAGTTCCTGGCCCCGTCGTCTAGCGGCCTAGGACGCCGCCCTCTCAAGGCGGTAGCGCGGGTTCGAATCCCGTCGGGGCTACAAAAAGAAACACCCTCCGGGAAACTGGAGGGTGTTTCTTTTTTCCGAACCTTCTTCCGGACGGATTCTCATGTTCCGGACGGGTAGGTCGGACCGGGCGTTCTACCCGGTCTTCCGGCGGAATTGGCGCTTGTGGTCGACCGGGCCGTGCGCCCCGTGCACGGCGGAGTGTCCGTCCTTGTGGTCGGTCGACTGCGATGCCTGGTGGTTCTTCTTTTCCAGGGCCTCCCGGAATCTCTTCTTCGTTTCCTCGTTGTCTGCAGCCACGGCGAACTCCTTCGTCAGTCGGTTCATAATGTGAAGCTACGCCAGAGAAGCCGGCAATGCCTCAGATTTCTTCCCAGTCAGCGGCGACGGTCGGGCCGGTACAGAAAAGCAGCTGTGGTTCCGCCTACCGGCATGGAAGGCATTTCCAGTTTTGCATGGTCCCAACTTCTGATCCGCTCGGGAACGACCCGCACGACTATCCGTTTGTGGAGTAATTGGTGAATGGCTGGGCGCAGGTCGTCGGAATACGGGCCCGTATAGCGTTTCCACACGCTGACTCCGGCGGCGAACATCGCGTCCGGATCGTCGACGATCTGCGCTCGGCCCTCGATCGACACCCCGCGGAGGGTGTTGTAGGTGTCGCCGTCCTCGATTAGAACCGTCACGCGGTCGTCGCGGCGAAGATTCACCGCTTTCTGAGATTTGGCCTTCGTCTCGAACCAGATCTCGTCGTCGATCACCGCGTACCACATGGCGACCAGATGCGGCCTGCCGTCGGCACTCACCGTTGCGAGAGTGGCGATCCGGCTTCGATGCACGAATTCCGTGATCTCCGCTTCGGTCATCGTGATCTGCGAACGCTGGTTGGTGCCCACCTGTACTCCTGTCGGATTCGTCTCGCTGCTCCGGTTCGGGTTGCCCCGTCCGGTGTTGCCGTGTCCGGTGTTGCCGTGGTCCGGTCGTGCGAAGGATTCAGAGTCGTTTGTGCAATGCTTCGGCTGCGGCG
>NZ_JBAQEO010000093.1:0-16610 GCF_049286785.1 Rhodococcus sp. (in: high G+C Gram-positive bacteria)
GGTCCTGCCTAACGGCGATTTCGCTGGCACCCCCGAGGACGCACTCGACTGCGCCTGCGGGCTCTACCTCGCCGACCCCACCGCCTGGCAGCAACCCCCGACGAATTAACGGATCAGACCACTAAGCGTTGACGCTCTCCCCGGAACGTGTGCTCGCAAATTCAGCTGCTGTGGAAGGCCATTCGCGAATCGGTGCAACGTCGTGCGCCTGTACAGCCGAGGCTTCGTACGGTGCGGTGGCACGCCCTCACTCTGGATCTGGGCGCATGGGGGAGTTGATACTTGGGGTGATCGGGTCTTCGAAGGTGAGCTCACCAAGGAAATCGTTTCCGGGATGGGGTCACCTCCGTGCTCGAGGGTGTCTCGGGGGGTGCGTCGCTGTGGGAGATCAGTTCGAGATCGAAGTGCGCGACAGGGCCGTCATGGCGTAGTGCGTGGCTCCAGCCCTGCTCGGTGATGATCGCGAGCATGAGGGTGTTCTCTGCGAGGATCTCGGCGGTCAGATGTGCCACGCCATGTAGATACGCGGCGGTTCCCAGCCGTCGAACGAGCAGGGTACCGATGCCGTTCTGTTGTTCGTTGCCAGTGACGGCAAGCGCCATCTCGGCGGTGATGCGCCCCGGCCGGGGATCGGTGACAATGTAGTTCGCCACACCGACCAGTTCGTCACCCTCGAAGGCGCCGAGTGCGAGATGCGTGAAGTCCTGCTCGCAGAGCCGCTCGGCGAACTGTTCCAGATGATTCGGGCGGGGACTGAAGAACCGAAGGTGGGCGTCCTCTGCCGACATCTGCTCGTGCAGGTGTCGGACCGCGTCCCGGTCATCGGGCGTGAGATACCGGATCGTGATGCCAGGGATCGCGACGTCACCCGCCGACGCATCGGCATGCGGGGTGAGCGCCCGAGCTCTTCGGCTGGTGTCGTTCGGTGGCAGGCTGGGCGGACAGGCCATCGTCGGGCAGCGGCTGTGGAGGAAGAGGAACGGGCTCACCGACGCGGCGAAGGGACTCGACGGGTGTTCGCGGCGATGGGTTCCGATGACGACCAGTTGAGCATCGGCGGCGCGTTCGATCAGTGCCGTATGTGGAAGGTCGGGGACGACGGCGGCGGTGACGGCAACGTCAGGAAACGCCCGATGCGCCGCGGACAGGGTGGTTTCGAGGATGTCCTGCTCGGCGTCGTGTTCTCTCGCGTTCGCGTCGGGAGCTGTCACCGAACCTGTGGCTGTGGGGGTGGGCCGGGAATGTACGGCTACGAGCGGGGCCTCGAACAGATGCGCGTACTCGAACGCTACACGGATGGCGTCGGCGCTGTCCGCGGCTTCACCAACACCGAGGACCACCGGCCGGCGATCGGGTAGCTGTCCGGGTTGCCCCCGCCACACGATGACCGGGCACATTGTTTGTTCGGTCATCGTGCTGGCCCGAGAGTTGGTCGCCAGGACATCGGTGGCCCCGATGTCGGGATGGCCCAGCACGACCATCCGGGCACCTTGACCTGCAGTCGCCAACGCGCACCAGGCCGGTCCCTCGATCAACCCGCCACTCAACATCAGATCGGGGAACGTGCGGCGAACTGCCGCGAGCGCTTCGTCTATGATCGCCGTTGACGTCTTCCGCGTCTCGGTGGTAGTCGGCTCGAAGATCTGCGCAATGTCCCCTCGCGTGTGGCTGGCTTCCGGCACGACGTAGACGATCCGCAGCGGACAGTTCAGGCGTTCGGCGAGGCCGGCTGACCACAGGGCAGCGTCATGCCCGATGGGGGGCTGGTCGACGGTAACCACGATCCCCGGATTCTTGTGTGCAGTCATGTGTGCTCCTCGGCAGAGTCCTCCAGGAGTCGGAAAAGTATCCACCTACCGTCTTGTCCAAGCGATCGACGTTAGGTATGAGCGCTGTTACCATCCGTGCTTTCTGACGATCAGCGCGGTTCAGCCGACCGTGTCCCGAGTAACGTGCGTTACGGTTTGCTGCTGTGTCCGGCCGATTTCCGTAGGCTACCGGCCCGCCGGGGCGGTAGGCGCCGACTCGGACGGTGACCGGGAGATCGATCGGTAGAAGCTGCCGTATCGAAATTCCGATCGAGTGCCTTCTTCCTTCTTTTCAGTGCGCTCGGCCTTGATCGTCAACTGACCATCGCGGACGCTGACATCGACGTCCTTGGCCGGGTCGACACCCAGTAGTTCAGCGCGCAGGATGTAGTGCCCATCCTCGACGTGGTCCTCGACGCGGATGAGGTGATCTTCGAACGGGCGCCACGTCGGCACGGACTCGAACCCAGCCAGCATCCGGCCAATCGGCGATGGCAGGCAGATTCGACAACCAGGACCGGTGTGGGCGGCGGGACGAAAGAACGCTCATGACAACTCCGATCAAGAAGAGCAACGAATAGCTGACTTCTCGATTGGACTCGTTCATCGCGAGCCAGCAGTAGGGCCGACAGTCCTTCCGTCGAGCACTCAGGTCGTCTGCGTGCTCAGTAACTGGCAATGATGACATCGGCTCAGGTAGCTCCGTTGGAGTCTGTCCTGTACAACCACATAGGGAAACAGTTGTCATCTGTCACACATCTGCCAACATGGTCCCGGTACGACCGTCGACATCGCGACCGTCGACATCGCGACCGTCGACATCACGACCGTCGACATCACGACCGTCGACACCACGACCGTCGACACCACGACCGTCGACACCACGATGGACACCTATCCCGGTGCCCACCTCCACACGAAGGACGGCAATCATGGCTGAGGACCCCACATTCCTGACGAAGGTCGGTACCGAACTCTCGACGCTCATCGACACTCTGAAACGTTCCGAGCAGGACGCCCGGGCAAGCGCAGACGACATCGGCGCCCGGCTCGCGAAAGAACTCACCGCAGCCCGCGAGCATGCACAGTCGCTGCTCGATCAGGTGGCACTCCGCGCCAGCGACACGGCAGGAACTGTTCGCGACGACATCGCCGCGCTGGGCACGTCGTACGACAGCGCGATCGATCAACTTCAGGGCGGCGTCGCGGCGGGAACCGAAGCGGTCAGGAAGGAATCCGCGAGCCTTCGGAGCAAGCAGCAGGAGGTCCTCGCCGACCTGCAGGGGCGCGCGGCGACCGCGCAGGAAGCGACGCGTGAGCTCGTCGATGCTCTCGGCAGGAGCGCGTCGGCGGCAGTCGAGACCGCGAAGACGACGCAGGAGCAGACGAAGCAGCAGCTCGCCGGCCTGCAGGAGAAAAGCGAGAAGGCGTGGGTGGAGGTGACCGCTGGTATGCGTCGGGCCAAAGACGATCTCGCGGCAGCGGCCGAGCGCGCGCGAACCCGCATCAAACACTGAGCTGCGATCGGCGACAGGTCAGAGATCGGGGCAGCGAATCGATCTCGCAACCCGATCGTCCCGAGGGCGCGCAGCCCGCGGACACCAGCACCGCCCCGACTCATCCGATCCTTCTCTCTGTGCTTCTTCTCTATGGTGGTCACGGTGAACTTGCCCTGGGGGTGCCGATCCCGTACCTGCCCAGCACACGGTCGATGTCGTACGGGGGAGGGAGTGCCGACATATCGAACCGACCCGCACTTCTGGTGTCGTTCCCTCCCGACGTCTGGGCGCCACCATCACCGCAGGGTGGACGCAGATCGGCCTCGACTTCACCGCGGCCACCGTGTTCCTCGAACCGAGCCACTTCCCTGTGTCACCGGACTGAACGCGCCGACGCCGGTCGCCCGGTGTCTGCAAAAATACCCGTGACGGTGGTGCCGCCATGGAGTGCGATTCGGTTCTACCGCATGCCAAATAGGTACCGGGCGCGTGAACCAAGCCCCACACAAGTACGCCCGACTGTCCGGGCTTCCACGCATGGTCGAATCCATCCGTAATGTCGATACCGCTCGATACTGTCGGTGCATGATCGAACCCGTGGAACCGCTCGAGTCCGTCGGTCCAACGCCCGTTCCAGTCAGGTGTGAGTGTCACCGCGTTTGGTGCTCTGTTGCTCGGTGAGTGTCTCGTTCCGCTCAGCGAGTTCGTCGCGTTCGTGGACAACGAATTCGGTGTTGCGCTGCGACTGCGCAAGATCATGGCGCGCTTCTTTCCCGCGGCGGGCAGTTCTCCGCGCACCGGCGAGCGCCATGGCCAACCCCAGTGCCCCTACCGCGCCGATGACAATTCCGTACAGAAGTAGCGACCCCGTCGATCCCGTGACGTGGTAGCCGAAGGCCGAGAAATCATCAGTCAACGAGTGCGCGTCTCCAGCGTTGGCCAGAACACCGGTCAATCCGATCACGACGGCGGCCAGTAGTACGACTAGTCCGATAATGATGAGCATCAAGTTCTCCAAGCTGCTGAACTATCAATGGGGCTGGAGCAACTGACGATCCTGACCTATCGCCGTGCCGCCGCGCGTAAGAGCCACGGCGAACAGACCCGGAGATGATCTCTCGTCTCTGCCCTCGAACAAGCCTACGACATCGAGAGAGCGTGACTCACAAGAGCGATGTGCCGCCGATATCCCGATTCCCCAGTCGAAGAGGAGAATCCGCCCTCACGTCATATAGGTAATGGCCACACCCCGTGACGGGCTTGCCGCAGCCCGCAGCCCGCAGCCGTGGGCGCAAAGGCGGACACCCCCCAACCTCACCCATGATCAGCTCGACCTCGCCTAACGTCTCTATGAAACCGGAGAACTCACCGCCGCCCGGATCGCCGGCATGCTCACAGTGCCCCGCACCGAGCGCCAGCCGGGCCCACCGCGGATGCGGCGTTCGCGCAGTTCGATCGACGCTCAGCCGAGCGCCTCGATGTTCATGCAGAATGCAGGCAGATCGAGCATCAACCGGGCCAGTCCCACACCCCTCACCATCAGGGGCTGCCCGCATGGGTGTCGCGCTCACGCGCCCGCCCGCCCGCTGCGGCGACGGACGGGCCGATGCGGTGTGGCTGCAGGCTCACCTCGGGTCCGGCGCTGCGCCACACCACGCCGACAATGTACCTGTTGTTCAACGGTGCCCCTGGTGCACGCACGGCGAGGTGTTCGCCGCGGTCACCGCCGACGGCCGCGACGCCGGCTTCGCCCGACGACCGAGACTGCCGAGTCGGGGGTGTGGATTGTGGACCCCGGCCGCGACCTGCGGTACCTGGCCCTGACCGCTACCAGTGCGCCGGGCGAAATGCACACCATCAGATCCGGCCTCAGACCGACCCCGCTGATCACTGCGCCCGCTTGTCCTGCCTCGCGGTGCGCGCCGAGGTGGAGAACACCGATGCCGAGGCCGACCCGTATCTGCCGAGACCGGACATCACGACCGGCAGCGCGGGACTGACCGCCTACCGCACCGAACCCCGGTCTTGGCTCGGCATTGCGCCTTCGATCGGAAACCCGCGCCGCTGAGGAGGATCCGGAGCCCGCCATCCGCGCATAGCAGATGG
The DNA here is from genome assembly GCF_049286785.1 of Rhodococcus sp. (in: high G+C Gram-positive bacteria). Lineage (GTDB taxonomy): Bacteria > Actinomycetota > Actinomycetes > Mycobacteriales > Mycobacteriaceae > Rhodococcus_F. The sequence goes on from NZ_JBAQEO010000093.1 coordinate 5,414, forward strand.
TGGCACGTGCGCTTTCGGTGCCGCCTTCCACCGGCTGGCCGGTTGTTCGACGTGGTCGTGGGGGACAGAAGTCATGTCGACCTCACCTTCTCGAAACACAGTGGATGCTCCCCGAGGCATACGATGGGGCTGCGCGCCCAGTACCGCCCAGTACATCAACCGGATGGGTCACCCGCTCATGACGAACCAGACATCACGCCACAACCCACCGTCCGATCACATCCCGAACCCTCGGCCGGACAAGCAACTGTCCACGACCGACATCGCCAGCGCCGTCGAGGCGCTCACCGGCCAACGGATCCTCCCCCGTCCCGGCGCCGAGAACGATCCCCACCTCCGGTGACCGGCCCGGCGCCGCACCGAACACCCCGCCGCCCACCACGGGAGAGGCCGCACGGTCCCGCTCACCGGTCGGGGTCCGGTGTGCCGACCGGTGCCGGTGGGCACCCCGGCTCAAGGAGTTCACGCGGTGGGGCCGAGAGGGTGACCGTGGCCGGGGTCGTGACGGTGGTGGCGGGAGTGCTCTGCCTGGTATTGGGCGGGATATCCGGTTCCGCGGTTGTATTCGGGTTCGGTGCGCTGAGAGCGCCGGCGATGGTCGTGGGTGCGGTGACCAGTGCCGGATTCCTCGCGGCGGGTGTGGTGCTGGTTGCTCGCCCCTTCTCTCGTCGACCGGAATGATCCGCCGCAGGCGGAAAATCCGGTGACTGCTGTCACCTTTCCGATGTCCCACCGATCAGAAGAAGGAGGCATCCATGACCGACGTCCCGGTCGAGTACTCGCCCCGACCTTCCGCCGCGACGGTGAACACCACCGAATGGATCAAGGCCCACCTCGCGCGGATGGACCACGCCGATCCGGCAAACACCCCGGCAGCCGGCGCCACCGCCCCGGATCCCGTCGTCATCGCGACCGATCGTGATTGTGACTGCCGGTGATCGGCCCCACAGTCGTGGGCGACCACCGCGCCGTCACCCAATTCCGCAACGTGTTGGCCCTCGACGCGCCATGACCGGATGCATCGGAGTTCGACGGTGGGCCGGACCCGAGGTCCGAGATGCACGGCGTCGTGATGGATGTCGAGCAGGTTCGCCGGCACAGACGACAAGGCGCCCGGTACGTACGAACTCGAGTGTTTCGTAGTCGGCCGACCAACCCAAGAATCCTCGCACACCGTGCGGGCGAATCTCACACGATGGCGGGCTGTGACGGCGGGAATGGTTGGTCTTGCCGGGCGAGGTCGCCCGGGCCAGGCTCCCACACGTGTCGACGGTCGCGTAATTCACACGATCACGGCACCGCCGACTCGTGGGATGTGCCCGGTGTACAAGGTTTTCGTGGCGTGGATACGCGGCGGTGTCTGGTGTCCGGGTAGTCACAGGTGCCGGGTCGACGGGAATCGGTCACACCGACACCCTTCGGGGTGCGCACGGCGGCCGCCGGTGTTGTCCTGGACAGGTAGATCTTCCCCGCGAGCTCGGAGGGTGGGTGACATGGCGGCAGATTCCTTCGTCGTGATCGGGGATACCACGGTGGCCCGGCGGGTGTGCTCGTCGCTGGCGCAGCGCGGGCACGAGGTGCGGCACGTCCCCGGACCCGACGACGACGAACTTCGTCGGACCCTCGACGGCGCGCCGGTGCGGGGGATCGCGATCCTGCTCCAGGACGACGTACACGCCCTGCGGTACGCGCTGGCGGCCGCACATATTCACCCGTCGGCGCCGATGATCGTGACGATCTTCGACCGCACCATCGGGGACCAGCTGGCCCGGTTCCTGCCGCACTGCGATATCACCTCACCCGCCGACCTGGCCGCCCCGTCGCTGGCGGGCCCGTGTGTCGAGTCCGGCCTGTTGGCGGTGACACGGGCGGGCGAGCGGCCGCGGGGCATCCGCAATGCCGGCTCGGTGCTCGACGAGGTTCCGGTCACCATCCGGGCGCGCCCCGGCTGGCGGACCTGGCCGATCCAGGTGGCCGGCCTGTGGCGCTCGCACGAGACCGGCACCCGTATCCTGCTGGCCGGCCTGGCCGGGCTCGCCGCCGTGCTGATCGGGGACTGGGTGTGGCTCACGGCCGGTGAGGGCCACGGCGCCGCCGACGCGTTCGAAGAGGCTGTGCGGGTGGTGACCACGGTCGGGCCTGCCGCCGATCCGCACGGCAACGACCCGTACGCGCTGGTCGCCTCGACCGCTATGTTGATGACCATCGTCTTCACCGCGATGTTCACCGCCGGAATGGTGGACCGGCTGCTCGGTCCCCGCCTGACCGCCCTGATCGGTGCCCGCGCGTTGCCCCGCTCCGGCCACGTTATCGTGGTCGGGCTCGGGCAGGTCGGACTGCGCCTGTGCCGGGAACTGCGGGCATTGGGGATACCGGTGGTCGGCGTCGACCGCGACACCAACGCCCGCAACCTGCGGCTGGTGCGGGAGTTGAACATTCCCGCGGTGGTCGGCCACGGCGGGGACCGCGCACTGTTGGAGCGGATCGGCATCCACCGCGCCGTCGCGCTGGCGGCCGTCGGGTCCGACGACCGCGACAACATCGCGGTCTCTCTCGCCGCCCAGGGGATCGCGCCGGGACTGCGCCTGGTGTTGCGGGCCGGGGAGCAGGAGGTGATCGCGGAAACCCGCTCGCTGCTGCCACTGGGCATCACCCGCGACGTCACCAGCCTGAGTGCCACTTACGTCCTCGCCCGCCTGCTCGGACTCGACCCCCTCGGGGTGGTGGCCGGCGAGGCTCACGTCCACATTCGGCTGGACGGAGGCGAGTTCGAGGAGATTCCGATCTCCTCGCGCGGCGGGTGCCGACACGCTGCCGCCGGCAGTGCCGCGGCCCGCACCGACCTCTAGCGGCGTGGGGGCTGATCACCAACAGTGACACCCCCTGAGCCCGTACGATTTCGGACAGGATGTGAAGCACCCGCCAGGTGTGAGACGGGGTCGAGTCCGGTGGTCGTCTCATCACAGAGCGCGGACGTCGCCAGTGCCGGCGCAACCGCGGCGCACAACCGGAGAGGACTGACGGACGCGCGCGCGATCCGCTCGCCCGGTCCCGCCTGCCGCAAGGCGGTCAGCACCGGCGCTGCGCGACCGGCATGGTGACGCCGCGCAGCCGCATGGCCCCCGCACGATCTGTCCCACACACTCCGATCGGGGGTCGAAGGCCGCCCAGGTCCAAATATGTCCCGGCCCGGCGGGGGTCGGACGCCATCCGGTGGCACTTCGTGCGCGCGTGGTAAACCACATCCGTGAACTTGGTCGCGGAAAGAAACCCGGTAGCGAAAATCTCACCGGTGCGGCAGAAGTCCTCCCCGTGTCGGCGGGTTCCGCGCCCGAGGTGGTCGCGCCGGTCAGGTTCGCGTCGGCCAGACTCGCGGTGGCCAGGTCCACCTCGGACCCATCCACGCCTATCAGGCTTGCACCGGTTCGGCCACGAGCCGCTGAGGTCGGCGCTGGCGGAGGTAGTCGGATCTGAGATTCCCCCGCTTCTCCGGAGACCTTATCTATCTGGCTCCGACGAACTCGGATCGGATGATATTGCTTCCTGCCTCGCTGACCGGTCGTGGTAGGCGAGTTCGTATTCGTCGGGTGAGAGCCCACGAAGACCGGCTTGAATCCTGCGCGCGTTGTACCAGCCGTCGATGTAGCGAAACAACGCCGTCTCTGCCTCCGCTCTGGTGACGAAAGTAGTTGCAGGCCAGTATATCAACTCGATCTTCAACGTCGACCAAGACCGCTGATGCCGAGCAGGCCATCCGGCGTCTGCTCAAACGCGGCGAACGCGTCACCTTCCAAGCCGTCCAACGCGAGGCCGGCGTCTCCCACGACTTCCTCTACAACCACGCCGAACTGCGACCCCGCATCGAACGGCTGCGCGCCAACGCCCGACCGGTCGACGCCGATACCCCGCCGGATTCGGACAACACCCTCGTCCACATACTCAGCCAGCAATCTTTGAGCTGAAGAAACAGCACCGCACCGAAGTCCAGGCCCTGCGAGACGCCCTCGAACAGGCCCACGGCGAGAACCTCGACCTGCGCCGCCAACTCACCCGCCAAGGGACCGCCACCAACCGCATTGCATCAATCGCAGAAACGTCATGACCAGCGCAAACGAAATGTTTCTCCAGCTCAAACCGACGATAACGGCCGGGACGGGGAAGACGCTCTTCCTCGAAGCGCTCGGGCAGAAGGTCATCGAAGCCGGCATACCGGTGGCATGGTTCACCCTCGAACAGATCGGGGTGCTCGTGCGCGCACACCGCGCCGACGATTCCCTCGGCAAGGCGGTGGCGAAGATCGTGCGCGCCGAGCTCGTCGCGATCGATGACGTGGGGGTATTGCCGGTCGGCGCCGATGCCGCCGAAGGGCTCTACTGCATCGTCGAAGCCGCCTACGAACGCAAATCGGTGGCGGTCTCGTCGAACCTGCACCCAAGCGGGTTCGACGAGTTGATTCCCAAAACCCTCGCCGCGGTCACCGTCGACCGTCTGCTGCACCACGCCCACCTGTGCCAGACCAGCGGAGACTCGGTCCGACTGGCACAAGCACTGCACGGGAAAGGGGTCAAAGCCTTGACCTGACCACCGAACCCTGGACCGGTGGGACTGTATGAATAATGGTGTAACTCCTGATGCAGAGGATAACTCCTGTGACTGATGTGATGACGACACCCGAGGCCGCGGATGCGGTGGACGAGCAGCTGATCCGGCAGCTGACCGAGCAGGCACGCGCGGAGGGCCTGAAACTGACCGGCGAGGGCGGGCTACTCGCCCGGTTGACCAAGGTGGTGGTCGAGTCGGCCCTCGAGGGAGAGATCGACGATCACCTCGGCTACGGCAAGCACGACCCGGTCGGCCGCAACGGTGAGAACTCACGCAACGGCAAGAGAGTCAAGACCGTGTTGACCGAGGCCGGCCCGGTCGAGATCGAGGTTCCGCGGGACCGCGAGGGTTCGTTCGAGCCGAAGATCGTCGCCAAACGCCAACGCCGACTGACCGGCGTCGACGACCTGGTGATCTCGTTGTCCGCCAAGGGGCTGACCACCGGCGAGATCTCCGCGCACCTGGCCGAAATCTACGGCGCCGAGGTCTCCAAGCAAACGATCTCCACGATCACCGACCGGGTGATCGAGGGCATGAGCGAGTGGCAGAAACCGCCCTGTCTATCCGGTGATCTTCATCGATGCGGTGAACGTGAAGATCCGCGAGGGACAGGTCGCGAATCGGCCGATCTACGTCGCCCTGGCAGTCACGTGCGAGGGAACCCGGGAGGTCCTCGGGCTGTGGGCCGGCGAGCACGGCGACGGGGAGGGCGCCAAGTACTGGCTGCGGGTGCTCTCCGAGATCAAGAATCGCGGCACCCGCGATTGCCTGATCATGGTGTGTGACGGGCTCAAGGGCCTGCCGGAGGCGATCGGGCAGGTTTGGCCGCAGACGATCGTGCAGACGTGCATCGTGCATCTGCTGCGCAACAGTTTCCGCTACGCCTCCCGCAAGGACTGGGCGGCGATCGCGAAGGACCTCAAGCCGGTCTACTCCGCCGCGTCCGAGCAGGATGCGCTCGACCGGTTCGCCGAGTTCAGCGACACATGGGAGAAACGGTATCCGGCGATCGTCCGGCTGTGGACCAACGCGTGGGCCGAGTTCGTGCCGTTCCTGCAGTTCGACAAGGAAATTCGCACCCTGATCTGCACCACCAATGCCATCGAGTCGATCAACTCGCGGATCAGACGCGCGGTGAACGCCCGAGGGCACTTCCCGAAGGTTCTGTGGAATCAAGATTGTCAAATTCGTGCTGGTCGGCCGTGGTTGACAGCGACGATCGGCAACGGGGTGGCGGTCAGTCGGCGTGGTGTTGTTCCGGCCGGGGTCGGGACGTCGGCGAGGCGTTGCAGTAGCTGCTCGAGGGCGGCTTGACCGTCTTCGACGGCTGCTTGTTCATCGTCGGTGAGCGGGATGCTGACGAGCATGCGCTGAAGGTTCGATTTCGCCTGCAAGAGTTCGCTTTTGCTGGACTCTTTGGGTATGTAGAAGTCACAGCGGGCGCAGGCCATGCGGTGCGGGCATTGCTCGAAGAAGGTGTAGCTGCAGAACCCGTGGCCGAGGTCGTAGTGCTGCCAAGGCTCACCAGCGGCGGCAGCGCCGGAGGTCGCCGCGTCGCGGTCAACGAGGACTTCGATGGTGCGGACGTTGCGGGCGAAGTAGCCGGCGTCGTTGTATGCCTTGGCCAGGGTATTCGGGGTAATTCGTAGTGCTGGGTCGATTCCGGGCTGCGGTGTCCGAGCCAAGCCTGCAGCTCGAACAGCGTCATCGGTTCCTTGGCGTTGTAGAGCTGTGTCGCGATGGTGGAGCGAGCGCGGTGGCTGGTGATCGGCCCGCGAACGTCGGCGGCAGGAATGTCGGCCTTGCGGCAGAGCGCAGGGATGATCGTGTCGTTGATGTAGTTCTTGCTGATCCGCCCGGCCCGGACTGCGAACAGGAAGTGCACCTTCTCACCGGTTTTCCGGTCCAGCATCGGTGGTTGCGCGGGGCGCAGGGCCTGCCATGCTTCGATCGCCCGGCCCAACAACGGGTCGACGGGCTTGGTGAACGCGGTGCCGGTCTTGTGGGTAGGGATATCGAGCAGGCAGACCGATGAGTCGGTCTGCTGTGGGTCGTCGCCGACGGCGGGCTGATCGTGTTGCCAGCGGATGCAGCCGACCCGAAGCCGGGCGATTTCGTCGCTGCGCTGGCCGGCGAACAGCCAGGTCAGCGTGACGGCGCGGACCATGTCGACCGGGTGGGCCCCGGGTCCTGCGGGCAGGTCGCCGGGATCGAGGTTGAGGCCGGCCCAGAGAAGTTTGGCCCAGAGGTCATCGGCGATCACTCGCGGGTCGGGTCCTTGCAGTGCCAGGATGCTGCGCGGGGTTTCCAATGCTCGCGCGGGGTCGAATCGACGCGGGATCCAGTCCCAGTCCTGGATATCGCGGAAGAAAGTGCGGACGATGCGGATGTAGGTGCGTTTCGTTTTCGCGGACAATGGTTTTCCGAGCTGTTCGATGCGGCTCTCACGCCAGCTCTCCGATTGGATGTGGTCGCCGACACGCATGCGGTCGACGGCGGCGATCCAGGCCGAGCAGGTCTGCCGTGTCCAGTCAGCGGGCCCGGTGATATCGGGATGGTCGGCGGCGAGCCAACGGCCGATCTTGGCCAGCACGACGCGATGGGTGTCGCGGGTACTCGGTTGGACCGTCGCGGTGGCGTGCCAGCGTTCGACCGCCTGCGCCCAGCCCGGGGCGGTGCCGGTGATGGGGACGGGCCCGTCCCCGTATCGCGGTGCCGGTGGAGGGCCGGTGTGGCCGAGCGTGGCCAGAGCCCGGTGAACGCCGTGCAGGTGGCGGCCGTGGAAGTGCCGTTCGATCGCCGCGTCCGCCCGCAGCCGGTCCAGCGCCGGCGAGGTGAGCTCGGCTAGCATCGGACTGCGGTTGAGCAGCAGCAAGGTGCAGATCATCGACTCCAGATTCGCGGCACGATATCCCCATCCGTTCAGCACCGCGCGAACCGGCTCGACCGCCTGATCGACGCTGACGGAACCGAATATCCGCTGCGCCAACGTCTGCCGCGCGAACGGGCCGACCAGATCGAATGCGGTGAACCCGGTGAGCAGATAGGCATGAACGAGCAGATAGGGACGTGCCTGCATGCCGACCTGCCCCCGGAAACGCTCCCGCAGCTGCTGTGGGCGCAGCAGCTCGGCCCACTCCTGCGTCGACCAGGACCAGAAGTCGCGGCCCAGCTCACCGCAGCGGTGCAGGATGATCGCGGTCGCGTAGCGGGCGAACCGTCGCTGGAACACGGTGTCGGGATGCCAGTGCAGAGCCGCGATCGCCTCGTCCAGTGGTGCGGTCAAACGCGCAATCGCCTGCCACTGCGGGTGTTCGCGCTCCCGGTCGAGCCGTAGCAGGTCGAAACCGAGGGTCTGCAGCGCATCGGACTCGTTCTTCGAGAGCCGTCCGTGGCGCTGGAAACGATCCAGCCGTAGCGGCCACTCCCAAACGGATGGTGCTGCCTGCGGATTCACCATCATTGTCATCGGCGACTGGTCTCCTGCTCGTCGAGGCGAGCCAGCATCTCCACCCGCCAGGAGTGGATGTGGTTCATGCCGCGAGCGAGCTTGTCGGCCAGCTCCCGCCCGGACAGGTGGATATAGGTGAGTGTGGTTTCGGTGCTGCGATGTCCGGCGAAGGTGGCGATCGCGTGTAGTTCCCAACCCGTCCGTGCCAGGTCCGTCAAGCACAGATGCCGGGTCGTGTGGGTGGAGAACTGCGGCACTCCCGCATCGACCGCGATGCGTCGCACCACTTTCGACCATGTCCACAAACTCAACGGATCGGCATGGTTGCGGCGTGACTCGGACAGAAACAGCGGTCCTCGGGCCTGGCTTATGGTCGCTCGATGCGTCAGATACTTTTGCAGCAACACCCCGGTTGGCGCCGAATACGGCACTATTCGCTCGAGCCGGTTCTTCGTCGTCTCCGCCCGCACTCGTAACATCCGACGAGCTGGATCCAGGTCGTCGGTGCGCAGGGAGCACAGCTCCTCGCGGCGCAGCGCGGCGTCGTAGGCCAGTGCGAGCATCAGCCGGTTGCGCGGCGGCTCGGCCGCGGCGACGGCGAGGATGTCGAGCCACTGCTGCTCGGTTGGGATCCACGGAAGTTTCACGAGCCGTGGCACCAGGCCACGCTGCTGCCCACCCCACTTCCGCCCTGGCGTATATCGGCCTCGACCAACAGGATTAGACTCCCGAACACCTTCCTCCACCAAGAAGTCGAAGAACAACCGCACCGGCACCAGTCGCTGCTGGATCGTGGCATTTGCCAATCCGCACCCGGAATCGATCGACACCACGTTCGTGCCGCGGCGGCTGGCCCGCCCGGTCAGCTCGCGAACGAACACCGCGACATCAGCCCGGTTCGCGGCGACCGGGTCGATGCCATGGTGCTCGCAGACCTGCAGGAACTCCGACAGCCCGCGCGCATACGCGTCGATCGTCCGCGGTGCTCGACCCAGATCGACCCACACTCGCAACCAGCTTGCCGCGCGTTCGTGCCTGCCGAGCACCGGCCACTTCTCCTCCAGCACCACCGTTCCCAAGCCTGCCTCCCAGTTCCGTGGTTTCCTTGGCCGAGATCGTCTCAGCCTCGTTCTGATTCCACGTAACTAATAGGAAGTGCCCACGAGCCCGCACAGCGCGCCTGTATCGGGCGTTGACGGACTCGATCGCGTTGGTCGAGCAGATCACCCGCCTGATCTCGACGTCGTAGAGGCTGTCGCAGAATGGGTGGGGAGACAAGAAGCGAGCCGGTCGCGTCGATTCTGCCCTGCGTTGCCAATTCTCTGTTAGCCAACGAGATCCGATAATCGCCGGTCAGATGGCCGTTGCTCGGTGAATCTTCATCAGGTTGAATGCACTGGCCGCCAAGTTGAGTTCGCTCAGCGCACTGCCCAGTCCACGGCGGGAGAATCTGTCGAGGATCTTCTTCAGGTTGCCGATCCCGGGTTCCACGGTCGCTCCGCGGCGTTTGTAGAGACTGGAGCCTTCCGGGGTGCGGAGCCGATGAGACATCGCTTGTCTCGGTGTCGAGCCGGTCGGAGGTGGCCCGGTCACAGGTTGTTGAGTGAGTGCTTTCGCATGGTCGCGGGTTTTGGTCAGCGCGATCAACCGCTCCGGCCCGGCCGCAGAAAGATTACTCTCGCTGCAGTATCCGGCATCAGCGAGGACGAGACCGATCTTGTGTTCTCCTCGCCCGGTTTCGGCGTGCAGCATCTCGGCGGCGCATCGACTTGCGCGCATCATCGGGATGAAAGATGCAATGTCGTTGGAGCTCTGTGTAATTTGCACCGCAGCGATAATCTGATCACCGGTGACAGCGAGCTGCGCGTTGTAACCCTGAAGGAAACCCTTGCGAGTCGGCATCAGCCGTGAGTGCGGATCAGTGACATTGGCTACCGTCTTCGGCAGTGCACGCTTGTCCGGCTTCGTGGCCGATGCTGTCTTTTCGGCTGCCTGTGCGGCCTCGACGACCCGTCGGGCGCGGATGATTCGTGAGTGCTCTTCCATGGGCACCGGTGGGGCGCCCCTCGGCTTCTTCCCGGCAGCGATCAGCGCGGCACGTCGGTCGAGTTTCGATTGGTGAGTATCGATTTCACGTGCAAGGTGGGCACGTGCTTCCGCGAGCCGGTGCGGACCGTCGGGGATACGCCCGACCACAGGCTCACCGGCTCGAGATTTCGCCAACCGTGCCCGTGCCGCTGCATCGCGCTGCTCCTCGTCCTTGCGCTGGCGTTGCAATTGGGTGGCGACTTCGTCGGCTGCCTCCCGGATTCGCCGGGCGCGACTGCTCTGGTCCATCAGTCGGTCAGGAACCCGCTCACCGTCGCGGTGTTCACGCTGCGCAACGCGGGTGTTCTCGGCGGTATCGGTCTGTTCCGCATCGGCAATCATGTGCGCGACCTGCTCGCTCAGCCATTGATGCCCCCGGTTGGCGTCGATCGATGCGTTCGCGGGGATCTTGGTGCCGTCGATGGCAACGGTGCCGAACTTCCCCAGGCCAGCGCGGCCGGCGATCATCAGCACCTGCGTGAACAATCCGGTGAACGCGTCCTGACATTCAGCCCGGAACCGCGCGATCGTGCAATGGTCGGGTACGTCCTGCGCACACAACACGCGAAAGGCCACGTCGGTCGCGCACAACCGCTCGATCTGGCGGGAGGAACGGATCCCTCTGCAGTAGGCGTAAATCAGAAGTCCCAGCAGCATCCGCGGGTCGTAACCAGCCGCACCGACACCGCCACGGCGACGACTCCGATCGAATTCACCGGTGTCGAGCACCTCGATTGTCTCCAACAGGAACCAGACGAGGTGATCGGCAGGAAGCCACTCCCGCATATCCGGAGGCAAAAGGAACACCTGATCACGCAGAACCGGACGGTATCCCTTGGCCATACCGTATTTTCCCAGATCGGCGTCCGGAACGAGCCCGACGACACGCATTCTGCAACAGGCTCCGTAGTCCAGGAAGGGAATGAACTCGCTCCACGCGTTCTCCCACATCCGCACGATCGCCGGATACTGCTCACCCCATTTCTTCGTGAATTCGGTGAATCGTTCCTTCGCCGCCGACTCCGACGGCGCCGTGTACACCGGCCTGAGATCACG
>NZ_JBAQEO010000094.1:0-47637 GCF_049286785.1 Rhodococcus sp. (in: high G+C Gram-positive bacteria)
GTGGAAGAGCTCCTGGGCGGGTTGAACTGAGCGACTGCTCGGCCTCCGGTAGTGGGATGGGAACAAGGTCGATCCGGGTGCGGGGGAAGTATGTGACAGCACCGCGGGCGCGGGGGAGCTTGCCGAACCCCGACCAGCTCGCGGACCTGGCAGCCTAGCTGCCGGCCGGTACCTGATCCTCCTCGGACAGCATCGCCCCGGCCGGGGGAGGCGAGAGTCGGGCGGAGCGGTCGAGCAGATACAGCGCGGCTACACATACCGCCCCGACGACGGTCAGGGCCACCCAGATCAGGGCACCCAACTGTGCGTCGCTGAGGATCCCGAACACAGCGCCGGTGCCGAGATTGCCGAGCAGAATGCCGATCCCGACCACCGTGTTGTAGAAGCCGTAATGGGTAGCTACGAGCCTGCTACCGGAGAGGGCGACGACCGTGTCCATCTCGAACGGAAACACCGCCGCGGTGCCGACGGCCAACAGTGCAGCGGTCAACACCAGCGCGCCCGCGGCGGCCCACCCTCCCAGCGCGGCCGGACTGGGCAGCACCATCAGCGGAAGGAAGGCCAGCGCCATGATCGCCATGCCGGCGACCAAGCTTCGCCCCGAACCCCACCTGCGGGAGAACCAGGACGTGATCCGCAACTGCCCAGCGATCGCCACCATCCCCGACACCACGAACAGCGAGGTCACCAGGGCGGTGTCGGACCGGTCGTCACCGACCACCACCGCGGCCTGCAGCGGCAGCGCCAGATAGATCTGGAACGAGAGCACATAGGACCCGATCATCGCCAGAGCGAACAACACGAAGGGCCGGTTGGCCACCACCACACGCCAATCCTCGAGCACCGACGTCTTGGCCGCGGCCGTCTCGGCCCGATGCGCGGGCAGCGCCCAGATCTGCACGATCGTCAGCACGGCGAAGACCGCGGCCGCCGCCAGCGAGGTGACCCGGAAATCGAGGGTGGTCAGGGCGAGCCCGATCAGGGGGCCCAGCAAGATCCCGGCCTGGTAGAACACGTTGAAGACCGCGAACGCCTCAACCCGCCGTGGCCCTGCGTCGGCGGCCAGATACGCCCGCACGGCGGGGTTGAACAATGCACCGGCGAACCCGGTGGCGACCGAGGCGAGCAGGATCGCCGGCAGTGATTCCACGGCCGCGAGTAGCACGAAACCGGCGACCCGCAGCAGGCAGCCGGCGACAATCAGGGGTTTGTACCCGAGCCGGTCGGCGAGGGTGCCGCCCACCAGGAACATCCCCTGCTGGGAAAAGTTCCGCATGCCCAGGACCAGCCCGACCGCCCACGCCGCCAGGCCCAGTGGGCCTGCCAGGTACCCGGCCAGATACGGCATCAGCATGTAGAAACCCACGTTGATGGAGAACTGGTTGACCATCAGGACCCGGCTGGGCCGGTCGAAGCTGCGGAACTGGGTCAAAAGGTTCTTCATGAAACGCTCTCTGTGGGATCGACCACGGTGGCGCACCGGGTCCAGGACTTCACGACGTGGTCGGTCGGGTGGTCGATGGTCGCCGGTTCGGTCGGTGGGTTCGCGTTCAGCAGGCCGTGCGCGGCGCAGTAGTCGTCGTTGTAGACGGTGTCGAAGTAGCGCTGCGGGCCGTCGGGGAAAATGGCCGCGACCCGGGTCTCCGGGGCGCTGGTGCGGGCGATCCACCCGGCCGCCAGTGCCACCGCCCCCACGCTCCACCCGCCGCTGGCGTGATGGGTGGCGGCCAGGGTGCGGCAGGACCAGACCGCTTCGGGCGGGGCCACCCAGTGCACCTCGTCGAAGGCGGGGTAGTCGACGTTGTCGGGATAGATGCTCGAGCCCAGCCCGCGCATGAGCCGGGTACTGGCGGGTTGCCCGAAGATCGTCGAGCCGACGGTGTCGACGCCGACCAGTTTGAGTTCCGGGCAGAACCGGCGCAGCACCCGGGCCACCCCGGCGGAGTGCCCGCCGGTGCCCACCGAGCAGACCAGTGTGTCTACCCGGCCGACCTGGGCGATCAGTTCCAGGGCGAGGGACTCGTACGCCTCGACGTTGTCCGGGTTGGTGTATTGATCCGGGCACCACGAGCCGGGGTGCGCGGTCAGAAGTTCGCGGACCTTGTCCCGGCGGGCCTGTTGCCAGCCGCCGGTCGGGTGCGGGTCGTTGACCAGTTCGACGGTGGCGCCGTAGGCGGCGAGCATCCGGTGCACGATCGGCTCTAGGCCGGGGTCGGTGACGAGGGTGACGGGATGGTGGTGGGTGATCCCGGCCAAGGCCAAGCCCAGGCCGAGGGTGCCGCTGGTGGATTCGATGATCATCGCGCCGGGGGCGAGGTCACGACGGGCCTTGGCCCTTTCGACCATGTGCAGGGCGGGACGGTCTTTCATCCCCCCCGGGTTGGAGCCTTCGAGTTTCGCCCAGAAGCCCCGCCCGGCCTCGGCGAACGGCTCACCGATCCACAGGACGGGGGTGTTGCCGACCATGGTGCTCGGTTGCGGGCAGCGGGTGGCGGTGATCGGCAGAGGGGTCGACGACGGTGGGGCGAGGGCGGAGGGAACAGCACTGTTCATGGAGATAATCCCTGTATCCGACTGCGGCTATGCAGTGCATGAGTGATGGGCAGCACGACGAGGGCCACGAGGAGGAAGTCCCCGGTTGGCCTGCGGGCTGCTGCTCAACACCTGTTGATACAGAGTTCGTTCAAAACGGTCCGGCCGTGCCGGATGGGAATGGGCAGATCCGGCGGAGCCCGCGGAGTTCGCGGCGCCGACATCAGCACCAGCACCACGGCCATAGCCATCGCCGCGACCGCGCCGACGGTCAGCGGGCGGAGCGGATTGTCCGAGCGGGGCATCGCTACGACGCTGTGAGCCTCGTGGGCCACATGGGTCGACCCGTTGTCGATGTGCGGCGTGCCCGGGAGTCTGCTCCTCTGCCGGCAGCCCCGACGAGGAGGAAATATGAACGTCTTCGCTCTGATGATCGTGGGCCAGAGAGATGCCACATTGGGCGATCGTGTGCGCCAGCAGATAGAGGGCAGCGGCGACCGCAACTACCGTCCGCATACGCGGGAGGCGTATCGCAAGAGCCGTCACAACTTCTCGACTGTAGCAGCCGTGACCTGGGCGTTGGTCCAAGTCGCAAGGGATGCCGGGGGTGTGGGGTGACGTGCTGCGAGAGCGTCAGCTGCCTTCGCCGGCGAGGGCGAAGAGGCCGTCGTCGGTCTGTTCCACCAGACCGTCGACCAGGAGTGAGTGGAGGGCGCGGTCCCGCTGTCCCGGATCGCTGAGCCAGACCTGATCGAGATGCACGCGTTCGACGGGGGCTGAACTGCCGCGGAGCACAGCCATCAGCCGACCTCGCACCTGACGGTCGGTGCCGGCAAACTTCTGCACCTTGCGCCGCTCACCCGTATGTGCGGGGCGGCCGGCTTCCACCCAGGCGCAGCGGGGCAGGGGGCATCTCGAACACTCCGGTGACCGTGCGGTGCACACGGTGGCTCCGAGTTCCATCAGCGCGGCCGAGAACGTTGCGGCTCGTGGACGGGTCCGGGGCAGCAGTTCCGAGACATCCGCGAGGTCCCGTGTGGTCGACGGATTTCCCGGCTCGGCGTTGCCGTGGACGGCGCGGGCGACGACGCGTCGAACGTTGGTGTCGACGACGGGCACGCGTTGTCCGTATGCGAAGCAGGCGACTGCGCGAGCCGTATAGGCGCCGATTCCAGGAAGGGCGAGAAGTGCGTCGACATCGCTCGGCACGATGTCACCGTGCTCGTCGGCGAGCACCCCGGCACACTGGTGAAGCCTCAGCGCCCGACGGGGATAGCCGAGCTTGCCCCAGGCCCGCAGGACGTCGGCCTGGCTCGATGCCGCCATGAGTGACGGCACGGGCCAGCGCTGCACCCATTCCTCCCAGAGGGGAGCGACCCGGACCACCGGGGTCTGCTGGAGCATGATCTCGCTCATGAGGATGTGCCACGCGCTCACGCCCTCGCGTCGCCACGGCAGATCGCGCGCCTCGGCGTCATACCATCTGATCAGCGCAGACGGATCTACCGACACTTTTCCTCACACGTCCTTTCGCTCTGTTGCGAACCGGATGTTCCGTTGCCGTCACGCTCCCGCCTGCTCGGCGTAACAAGCCGGGTGCACAATAGCCCTATGCCCAACTCGAACCCGATTTCTGCGTGGAAGTCCCTACGTCAGGGTAACGAGCGCTTCGTCAACGGAGTCTCTCTGCACCCGAGTCAGGGAATCGCCGATCGTGCCAAACTCGTCAACGAGCAGCACCCCACCGCGGTGCTGTTCGGATGCGGTGACTCTCGTGTGGCTGCCGAGATCATCTTCGATCAAGGTCTCGGTGACATGTTCGTCGTGCGGACGGCAGGCCACGTGCTCGACGATTCCGTCCTCGGTTCCATCGAGTACGCGGTGGAAATCCTCGATGTACCTCTCATCGTCGTCCTCGGACACGACGGTTGCGGCGCAGTGAAGGCAACCCTCGACGCGCTCGACAAGGGCGAGGTGCCGAACGGGTTCATCCGCAGCGTCGTCGAGCGGGTCGCGCCCTCGATCCTGATGGGCCGTCGGGAGGGTCTGACCACTGTCGACGAGCTCGAGGGCCGTCACGTGGTGGAGACGGGATCGCTACTGATGCAGCGGTCGCGCATCATCGCGGAACGCGTCGAGCGGGGTGCGTGCGCCATCGCCGGTGTCACCTACAAGCTGTCCGACGGTCATATGCACCTGCAGGGAGCGGTCGGGGAGATCGGTGAGCTCGGCGACTGACCGCGACACGCCGTACCCGCTGAGCGCTTGCCGCACAGCCGCGAACTACCGTTGACTTCGTGCTGGAACCGAATGGACCGTTGCCGCCCGAAATCTACTGGCGCCGCCGAGCGCTGGCGATCGGCTGTGTCGTCGTCGTGTTGCTGCTGCTGGTGTGGCTGATCAGCTCGATCGCGGGTGGGGACGACTCACCAGAGTCCGAAGCGGCCGCCGCCAGTTCGTCATTGACCACACCCGTGTCCATTTCGTCCACGGCCTCGGGTTCGTCGTCGGCCGGTGGAGGTAGCGGTTCCGGTGGCAGCGGTGGCGGCGGCGCTGCAGCGGCCGGTGATACCTCGGGCGAAAAGGGTTCGTCATCGAGCGGTGCAGGGTCGAGCACAACGACAGCGAGCGGTCAGCCGGTCGCGGCGGGGCAGTGCCCGGATCAGTCGCTGGCCATCAAGGTGGCCGCCGACAAGCCGACGTATGCGGCAGGCGAAGAGCCGAGTTTCACCACGGTGATCACCAACATCGGCACGGTCGCCTGCGAGCGCGATCTCGGGAGCAGCCTCCAGCAGGTTCTCGTCTACACCATTGACGGCAGCGGGCGGCTATGGTCCAACATCGACTGCTTCCCGCAGTCCGCACCCGATGTGCGCAACCTCGCTCCGGGCCAGCAGGCCCAGTTCACCGTCAAGTGGTCGGCCAGGACCTCGGCACCGGATTGTCTCACCCAGCCGGAACCGCGGCGGGATCCGGTGGGGCCGGGCGCGTACACGGTGGTGGGCCAGCTGGGCCAGCTCCGCAGCGCCCCCGAACCGTTCAACCTCGCCTGATTTACCGGGCTCAGTCGTAGGGGCCGGAGATCGACGTCTCGGCCAGCCGCGACAACCCCTCGCGAATGTGGCGGGCCCACAGCCCGCCGATGCCCTCCACCGACTGCAGATCGGATGCGGTGGCCGCGAGCAGCGACTGCAGGTTGCCGAACGAGCCGATGAGTCGGTGGATCTGACCGAACTGAAGTCGGGGCACGCGCGTCAGCACGCGGTAGCCGCGGGGATTCATCGGTGCTTCCAGCGCCTCGATGGTGCCGGGATATCCGAAAGCCCGCGCCAGTACGGTGAGGTCGAGCAGGTCGGCGTCGGTGATCCTGTCGAGGGCGGTGAGTGTCTTCTCGACATCGACCGCGGCGGCCGGACCGACCCCGGCGAGGTAGTCGCGGACGATGAGTTCCCGCGACTCGTCGTTGTCACCGACGAGTTCTTCGAGCTGAAGTGCGAGCTGGCGGCCGTCGGTGCCGAGCTCGAGGACGTCCTGCTCGATCTCGACCGACACCCGGCGCACCATTTCGAGTCGTTGCACCACGGTCAGGGCGTCGCGTAGCGTGACGAAGTCCTCGATTTCCACCACGGAGAGCTGCCGCGTCACCCCGTCGAGCCTGGCCTTGTACCGCTCGAGTGTGGCGACTGCCTGATTGGCGCGCGACAGGATGGTGGCCGATCCGTCGATCACGTGCCGAATGCCGCCGACGTAGACGCTGACGATGCTCATCGACTGGCTGACCGACACCACGGGATACCCGGTCTGCATCGCGGTCCGCTCGGCGGCGCGGTGCCGCGTGCCGGACTCGACGGTGGGAATCGTGTGGTCGGGAACCAGTTGGACGTTGGCACGCACGATCCGTGAGCCGTCGGTGGACAGGACCACGGCGCCGTCCATCTTCGACAGTTCCCGCAGGCGGGTGGGGGCGAACTCGACGTCGAGGACGAACCCGCCGTCGCAGATCTCTTCCATCTGCTCGTCGTAGCCGAGAACGATCAACGCGCCCGTTCGACCGCGCAGAATGCGCTCCAGACCGTCGCGCAGAGCGGTGCCGGGAGCCAGCCGGGCAATCGTCTCGCGCAGTGCAGACGACGACACGGCATCGTTCATCGCGCAATACTCCCGCTGAGGTAGAAGTCACTTCCTGGGGGACCGTGGTGAAATTCGGTTCGGACCCGCGTTTAGATTACCTAGCCATGAGTAGTACCTGGACGTTGCCCGACGACCTGACCCTGCCGAAGCCGGTCGATTCCTTCCCCGCTGCAGGTCAGCCGTTGCCGCAGCACTGGAATCGGTGCTTCGGGTGCGGCGAACAGTCGCCCGACGGCATGGCGATGGCCTTCACCGCGGGGGACGGTCTCGACGCGTGGTGCCGGATGGAGGTGGCCAAGCGCTATCAGGGTGGCCCCGGCGTGATCCACGGCGGCATCCTGTCGGCGGCGTTCGACGAGGCGCAGGGGATGGCCTGCCGGGCCGCGACCGACGGTCCCGTCGTGACGGGTCATCTCGAGATCGATTTCGCGCGGCCCATTCCACTCGGGTCGATCCTGGAATTCCACGCTCATATCGACGGCATGGTCCGGCGCAAGGTCTACACGAGTGCGGAGGCCCGGATCGTGGCAGGACCGGGCGCCGACCCGGACGTCGTGGTGGCTACCTCCCGCGGCCTGTTCCTCACCGTGACCGCGGAGCATTTCGTGAAGACCAACGCATTTGTGGACGGCGTCCCCGACTCGCCCACCGGAACGTCGTCCATCTGAGAATCAGACGCGCAGGGCCGCGATCGCGGACCCGAGATTCCCCACCTCGGTGACCTTCATTCCGGGCGGTGCCGCCCCGGAGTCCAGCGGCACCAATGCCTTGGTGAAGCCGAGCCGTGCGGCCTCGGCGAGGCGACGGCCCACACCGGGTACCCGCCGGACCTCCCCGGCCAGACCCACCTCGCCCAAGATCACGAGTCCGTCCGGGACGGGTTTGTCCTTCACCGCCGAGGCCACCGCGAGCGCCAGTGCGAGGTCGGCCGAGGGTTCTGTCATGCGCATTCCGCCGACGGTGGCCGCGTAGACGTCGTTCTTCGCGATGGGGACTCCGCAACGCCGGTCGAGCACGGCGAGGACCATGGCTACGCGGGCGCTGTCGAGACCGCTCACGGCCCGTCTCGGCGCCGGCATGGAGGTGGCTGCCACGAGCGCCTGGACCTCCCCCAGCAGCGGCCGTTTGCCGTCCATCATGACTGTGACCGCGGTTCCCGGTACCGCCTCCCCGCGGTGATGCAGGAACAACCCGGACGGGTCGCTGATGCCGGCGATGCCGTCTTCACGGAGTTCGAAACACCCGACCTCGTCGGCGGCGCCGAATCGGTTCTTCACACCGCGCACCATCCGGAGGGTGGAGTGCTTGTCACCTTCGAAGTGCAGGACCACGTCCACGAGGTGCTCGAGCGACCGCGGTCCGGCCACTGCGCCGTCCTTGGTGACGTGACCGATGAGCAACACAGGCACACCGCTGGCCTTGGCGAGCGAGGTGAGGGCGCTGGTGACCGCCCTCACCTGGGTGACGCCGCCGACAACCCCGTCGACATCGGCCGCGAGCATGGTCTGCACCGAGTCCACGATCAGCAACGTCGGACGCACCTGCTCCACGTGCCCGAGCACGGTCGCGAGATCCGATTCGGCAGCGAGATACACACGTTCGTGAACTGCCCCGGTCCGATCGGCACGCAGCCGTACCTGACCGGCCGATTCCTCGCCCGTGACGTACAGAGACCGGTCGTCGGGGCCCCGCCGCGCCCACTGGTGGACGACCTCGAGGAGCAGGGTGGACTTGCCGACTCCGGGTTCACCGGCGAGGAGCACGACGGAACCGGGTACGACGCCACCGCCGAGCACGCGGTCGAGTTCGCCGATTCCCGTCGGCTTGGCCTTGGTCGACGTGCTGTCTATCTGGGTGATCGGGGTTGCGGGCGTGGAGGGAAGTACCGCGCCCGTTCCGGCTTTCGCGAGAGACGCACCCGGACGGCTGGGGATGGATGCCAGCACGGGGGCCTCGTCCATCGAACCCCAGCTACCGCAGTCGGGGCACCGTCCCACCCACTTGGGGACGGTGCACTGACATGAGGAACAGCGGAAGTTGGACTTCGGTTTGGCCACCCGGTCAGCCTAGGGAGCGGGTCCGACAGGGCCCGCGGCGCGGACTAGTGTCCGCTGCCCTCGACCGGGGACTTGTCGGACACGTGGCGCTCGGTCTCGTGACCGGCGTCGACGGGGACCTGCACGGTGACGTCTCCGGCCTTCGCGAACGTGAAGGTGACGGGGAAGGTGAGCCCTGGGCGGACGCCTTCCTCGAGGTCGTTCAGGACCACCAGTGCGACGTCGGTGGGGGCGTCGGCCGGCTTGTCCTTCTCCTCGCGGGCTTCACCGGTTGCGGCGGCGTCCTGCTCCGGAGTGCCTGCAGTAAGGGAGGTTTGGGGTTTGATCTCCAACCCGCCGGCCGACTCGCCGATCTTCACGGACTTCGCGAAGTCCGTGCTGATCTTCGTCAGCTTGTCGGGGGTCGCCTCACTGTCGTTTATGACGGTGAAGGCGAGGACGGCGTTGCCGCCGGGCTCGATGCTGTACTCCTCGGAGTTGGGGTACACCACGTGCACGTTGCGCAGTGCCAGGTCCCCGAGGTCTGCGGTGTTGCCGTTGACGGCAGCGACCTGAGACGAGGTCTGGGTGATCTGGCCCGAACCGCATGCGGACAGCGTGAGGGCTGCGCCGGCGGCGAGAGCGACAGCGGTAGCGACTCGGCGAGTCGACTTGTCGAAAGCAGTCACGAGTTGTCCTCCATGGCGTCAGTGTCACACTCCACTAGGGAGAGTAGTAGTTGGCTCGCGCGGCGTGCTCGCTGGGTACTCACAATGGTTGTCTGCGTGCGGTTTCGGTGCTGCGGGACGGGCTGTTTCGGCCCTCCGGAATGCACGTATCGGGGGCCCTGTCAACCCCTGCGGTCAGGCAACCGTGCCCCTGACCTGCACCGTTGATGCGACCAACATCCGGTCACGTGTTAAACTCGTAAGATCGAAAGGGGCACGGGACAGATGATTTTTAAGGTCGGAGACACCGTCGTATACCCCCATCACGGTGCGGCGTTGATCGAAGCAATTGAAACCCGCACCATCAAGGGTGAGCAGAAGGAATACCTCGTTCTCAAGGTTGCTCAGGGCGATCTCACCGTTCGGGTTCCCGCAGACAATGCCGAGTATGTAGGCGTACGTGACGTAGTCGGTCAGGAAGGCCTCGACAAGGTCTTCCAGGTATTGCGGGCTCCGCACACGGAGGAACCCACCAACTGGTCTCGCCGTTACAAGGCGAATCTCGAAAAGCTGGCGTCCGGTGACGTCAACAAGGTCGCCGAGGTCGTTCGTGACCTGTGGCGCCGTGAGCAGGATCGTGGATTGTCTGCCGGTGAGAAGCGCATGCTTGCAAAGGCGCGTCAGATTCTCGTCGGCGAGCTCGCTCTGGCCGAGGGCACAGACAACGACAAAGCTAACACCATTCTCGACGAGGTCCTCGCGGCCGCGTCCTAGACAGTCGCGAATTCACAGTGGCCGAGCATTCTGGTCCTGTAGTCGCGCTGGTTCCCGCCGCTGGTCAGGGAGTGCGCTTGGGCGAAAATACGCCCAAGGCGTTCGTTGAACTCGGCGGGACGACCATGCTTCAACGCGCGGTCGACGGGCTTCTCCGGTCGGAGGCCGTCGACCGCGTCGTCGTCATCGTGCCGGAAGAACTCGTGGGTTCCACGCGGACCCTGCTCCCGGACACCGTGACAGTGGTAGCGGGTGGCAGCGAACGTACCGATTCGGTGCGAGCCGGGCTCGCTGCTGTGGAGGACGCCGAGTACGTGCTGGTACACGATGCTGCCCGGGCGCTCACGCCGCCGTCGCTGATCGCGAGGGTTGTGGCAGAGCTTCGCGCCGGGCGCAATGCGGTGATTCCCGTCCTGCCGGTATCGGACACCATCAAGACCGTCGACGTGCTCGGTGCCGTCACCGGGACACCCGAACGCTCCGAACTGCGAGCCGTACAGACGCCGCAGGGTTTCACCGCGGAGCTGCTCCGGCGGGCTTATGCCGACGCGGACGGCGTCGCCACCGACGACTCCGGTCTGGTCGAACGACTCGGCGAGCGGGTTCGGAGCATCGTCGGAGAACCCACAGCATTCAAGATCACCACGCCGCTGGACCTCGTGCTGGCCCGCGCACTGGTCGAAGAGGGAGCGGGCTAGTGCGGGTCGGAATCGGAACCGATGTCCATCCGATCGAAACCGGCCGGCCGTGCTGGATGGCCGGTCTGCTCTTCGAGGGTGAAGACGGCTGCGCAGGTCATTCGGACGGTGATGTGGCCGTACATGCGCTGTGCGACGCCCTGCTCTCCGCAGCGGGGCTGGGTGATCTCGGGTCCGTCTTCGGGACCGGCAGGCCCGAGTGGTCGGGTGTGAGCGGCGCCGCCATGCTCGCCGAGGTACGTCGCCTCCTGGAGGAAGAAGATTTCGGTGTGGTCAATGCCGCAGTCCAGGTGATCGGTAACCGTCCGAAGATCGGGCCGAGGCGCGCCGAAGCGCAAAAAGTCTTGAGCGACATTCTGGGCGCACCGGTTTCGGTGTCCGCGACCACCACGGACGGGCTCGGATTGACCGGCCGAGGCGAGGGGATCGCCGCGATGGCCACCGCGTTGGTCATCGCCGGTCATAGCGCCAGGTAGGATGGCTGGTCGTGACCCTGCGCCTGTTCGACACCGAGACGCGGGCCGTGCGCGACTTCGTTCCGCTGGCCCCTGGACATGCGTCGGTGTATTTGTGTGGTGCCACCGTTCAGGGTGAACCCCATATCGGTCACGTGCGCAGCGGCGTCGCGTTCGACGTGCTGAGGCGCTGGTTGCTCGCGCACGACTTCGACGTCGCGTTCGTCCGTAACGTCACCGACATCGACGACAAGATTCTGAACAAGGCTGCCGAGGCCGCGCGTCCGTGGTGGGAGTGGGCTTCGACGTTCGAGCGTTCCTTCGCCTGGGCGTATCAGCAATTGGGTGTGCTGCCGCCGTCCATCGAGCCGCGCGCCACCGGGCACGTCACCCAGATGGTCGAGATGATGCAGCGGCTCATCGACAACGGTCATGCGTATTCCGCCGGCGGTGACGTCTACTTCGATGTCCGCAGCTATCCCGAATACGGCAGCCTGTCCGGGCACAAACTCGACGATGTCCATCAGGGCGAGAGTGCCGGTGAGTGCAAACGAGATCCTCGCGACTTCACGTTGTGGAAGGCGGAGAAGCCGGGCGAACCTTCGTGGCCCACACCGTGGGGTCGCGGCCGCCCGGGCTGGCACCTCGAGTGCTCGGCGATGGCCGAGTTCTATCTGGGGGCGTCGTTCGACATCCACTGCGGTGGACTGGACCTGGTGTTCCCTCACCATGAGAACGAGATCGCGCAGGCCAAGGGAGCGGGTGACGGGTTCGCCCGGTATTGGCTGCACAATGGCTGGGTCACCATGGGTGGTGAGAAGATGTCGAAGTCGCTGGGCAATGTGCTGTCGGTCCCGAACGTGTTGAAGAGGGTCCGCCCGCAGGAGCTGCGGTACTACCTCGGCAGTGCTCACTATCGGTCCATGCTCGAGTACTCCGACACCGCACTCGACGAGGGTGCGGCGGCCTTCCGTCGGATCGAGTCGTTCATTCACCGGACCCGGGAGCGGGCCGGTGAGGTCACCGTCGGGCAGTGGACCGAAGCTTTCGCTCACGCGTTGGACGACGATCTCGCAGTGCCTGCGGCGCTCGCCGAGGTGCACGGCAGGGTGCGTGAGGGCAACATCGCGCTCGAGGCGGGTGAATTCGATACTGCACGCGAGATCGCGTCGCAGGTGCGGGCGATGCTGAAGATTCTCGGTGTCGACCCGCTGGATCCGCACTGGATTCAGGAGACCGCGGATGCGTCCGCGGCAAACGAGGCTCTGGACGTTCTGGTCCGGGCCGAACTCGAGCGCAGGCAGGTTGCCCGCGCCGAGAAGAACTGGGCGGTGGCCGACGAAGTGCGTGACCGGTTGATCCGGGCGGGCATAGAGGTAACCGATACCCCCAATGGGCCCGAGTGGTCTCTCAAGGCAGGACAGTAATGGCTGGAAATTCGAGCAGGCGCGGAGCGGTCCGCAAGGTCGGTACCAAGAAGGGGCAGGTCGCAGGTTCCGGCGGGAATCGCCGCAGAGGGCTGGAAGGCCGCGGTGCCACGCCGCCTGCCGAGGCTCGCACGAAGCATCCGGCGGCCAAGCGGGCTGCGCGTGCCACGCGAGAAGCGGAGAAGCAACAGCAGGGGCGTGGTCGGCAGACCGGGGGCCGCAAGGTCCTCGACGGTCCCGAAACAGTGCTCGGGCGCAATCCCGTCGTCGAGTGCTTGCGTGCCGGTGTTCCGGCAACAGCGCTGTACGTCGCGGTCGGCACCGATACCGACGATCGTCTGACGGAGTCCGTGCAGCGAGCAGCCGACGCGGGTATCTCGATTCTCGAGGTTCCCCGTACCGATCTCGATCGGCTCAGCGCCAACGGCATGCACCAGGGCATCGCGCTGCAGGTGCCGCCGTACCGGTACGCGCACCCCGATGATCTCATTGCCGAAGCGCGCAAGCATCAGGAGGCGCCGCTGCTGGTGGCTCTCGACAACATCACCGACCCCCGCAACCTCGGCGCTGTCGTGCGTTCGGTGGCTGCGTTCGGTGGACACGGTGTGGTCATCCCCGAGCGGCGCAGCGCTTCGGTCACCGCGGTGGCGTGGCGGACGAGTGCCGGTGCCGCCGCGCGGCTGCCGATCGCACGCGCAACCAATCTCACTCGCACACTGAAGGATTGGGCCTCCAAGGGTGTTCAGGTCGTAGGCCTCGATGCGGAGGGTGACACCACGCTCGACGAGTTCGACGGCAGCGGTCCGGTGGTGATCGTGGTCGGGTCGGAAGGGAAGGGTCTCTCGCGTCTGGTGCGTGAGAACTGCGACGCCATCCTCAGCATTCCGATGGCCGGACCGGTGGAGTCATTGAACGCCTCCGTCGCAGCCGGTG
Source organism: Rhodococcus sp. (in: high G+C Gram-positive bacteria) (assembly GCF_049286785.1). Taxonomy (GTDB): domain Bacteria; phylum Actinomycetota; class Actinomycetes; order Mycobacteriales; family Mycobacteriaceae; genus Rhodococcus_F. The sequence goes on from NZ_JBAQEO010000094.1 coordinate 13,655, forward strand.
TCGTGCTGGCGGATATCGCCCGCCGCCGGCGCAGCTAGTCACCGCAGTCAGCCGGCGCGAACCCTTCGGTGGAAGCGGACGCGGTGCCCGGGTCGTAATTGGGCTACCGCAGAAACCGCCGCCGGGGAGATGACGGCGATCACCGGGTAGTCGCCCGTCACCGGGTGATCCGCGAGGAACAGGATCGGCTGCCCTTCCGACGTCACCTCGATCGCGCCCGGCACGATCCCGTCGCTCGTGTGTTCCCCGCCGATGGCGCGGTGCAGTGGTCCCGGGCCCAGGAGTCGCGCGCCCACTCGGTTGGTGTCCGGGCTCACCGTCCACGTTTCGTGGAGGAGGGCGTGCACGGATGCGGGTGTGAACCACCTGTCCTGCGGGCCCAGTCGCACCTCCATCTCGAACGGGTCGTCGGGGGGCGTGGGAGGGGGAGCGAACTCGTCCGCGGGCCAGTCGGCCGCCTCGGCGTTCACCAGAATTTCGTCGCCTTCCTTGACAGGCTCCGGACCGATCCCGGTCAGGGTGTCGGTCGACCGGCTGCCCATCACGACCGGCATGTCGATGCCGCCGCGCACGCCCAGGTAGGTGCGTACACCCTCGGTGGGGAAACCCATCTCGATCAGGTCTCCCGCCTCGAGGTGCAGCATCGTGTAGTCGGGCACTGCCTGCCCGTTGGCGGTGAGGGGCACCCGGGCGCCGGTGACGGCCACGGACAGCGCCCCGACTGCGCGGGCGGCGAATCCTCCCAAGGTGATCTCGAGTGTCGCGGCCCCGGGCTGGTTGCCCACCAGACGATTGGCGCAGTCGTGGGCAACGCGGTCGGCGGCACCGGACTCGCCGACGCCCTCGGATGCGTGTCCGGGACGTCCTCGGTCCTGAACAGTCGTAAGTGGTCCGCTGCGCACGATCTCGAGCCAAGCCATCGTCCGATTGTCTCGCACTGCCGCCACCGGGACCGCTGGTTCGGCCCTGTTCGCCCAGGTTCGCTGAACCGATGTCACAGTCGTCTAGTCAGAATGGACCGATGTCGCATTCGGCGGATTTACCGGGCCGTATCCGCCGCCGCCCGGCGTCTCGATGACCAAGACGTCACCGGGTCGAACGTCCACCGAGTCACAAGCGTTCATGTGGTGGGTGGTGCCGTCGACGCGCTCGACGCGGTTGCTGCCCAGGCCGCCGGGGGAGCCGCCGGCCATTCCGTAGGGCGGCACGCGCCGATGTCCGGACAGGGTGCTCACCGTCATCGGTTCCTGGAACCGCAGTCGCCGAGTCGCGCCGTCGCCGCCCCGCCAGCGGCCGTCCCCGCCGCTGCCGCGCCGGATCGAGAAGTCCTCGAGAAGAACCGGGAGGCGCCATTCGAGCACCTCGGGATCGGTGAGCCGGGAGTTGGTCATGTGCGTCTGTACCACCGACACTCCGTCGAAGCCGTCGCCCGCCCCCGAGCCGGAACCGAGCGTCTCGTAGTGCTGGTGCCGTTCGTTTCCGAACGTGACGTTGTTCATCGTCCCGGATCCTTCGGCCTGCACAGCGAGGGCGGCGAACAGCGCACCGGTCACCGCCTGCGAGGTCTCCACATTGCCGGCGACCACCGCGGCCGGATAAGTGGGCGCGAGCATCGAGCCCTCGGGGATGATGACGTGCAATGGACGAAGACAGCCGTCGTTGAGAGGGATGTCGTCCGCGACGAGGGTACGGAAGACGTACAGCACGGCGGCTGTCGCCACCGACGACGGTGCATTGAAATTCGAGTCGAGCTGTGGCGAGGTGCCACCGAAGTCGATTGTTGCCGAACGGTTCTCGCGATCAACCGTGATCTTCACGGCAATCACCGCCCCCGAGTCCATCTCGTATCGGTACGAGCCCTCGTCGAGGACGTCGAGCACCCGGCGGACGGATTCTTCCGCATTGTCCTGCACGTGCCGCATGTAGGCTTCCACGACGTCGAGGCCGAAGTGGTCGATCATCTTCCCGACCTCGGCGACTCCCTTGTTGTTGGCGGCGATCTGGGCGCGCAGGTCGGCGAGGTTGGTGTCCGGATTCCGTGACGGGTAGGGCGCGTCCGTCAGCAACCGCAGCGTCTCGGATTCCCGGAACCGCCCGTCCTCGACGAGTAGCCAGTTGTCGAACAGGACGCCTTCTTCGCGTATTTCCCGGCTGATCGCCGGCATCGACCCGGGGGTGAGCCCGCCGATCTCGGCATGGTGACCGCGGGATGCGACGTAGAACAGGATCTGGTTTCCATACTCGCCGAACACCGGTGTGATGACGGTGATGTCGGGAAGATGTGTTCCGCCGTGGTACGGGTCGTTGACGGCGTAGACGTCTCCGCGACGCATCGACCCGTCACGGCGGCGGACCACTTCCTTCACGCTTGCGCCCATCGAGCCGAGGTGCACGGGGATGTGCGGGGCATTGGCGATCAGGTTTCCGTCGGGATCGAAAAGGGCACAGGAGAAGTCGAGCCGTTCCTTGATGTTGACCGACTGCGCTGTCGATTCGAGGGCCGCCCCCATCTGTTCGGCGATCGACATGAACAGATTGTTGAAGATCTCGAGCATGACCGGATCCGCTTCGGTGCCGACCTTCGCATCTCCGGAGGCTGTGACCCGTTGGAGCAGGATGTGTCCGGCTGTCGTGAGCGTGCCCTGCCAGCCGTGGTCGACGACGGTGGTGGAGTTGGCCTCCGTGAGAATCGCGGGACCGGTGACGGTGTCGCCCGGTCGCATCAGTTCCCGCTCGTACAGCGGTGTCTCGTGCCAGGTTCCACGGGCGTACATCCGCACCGTGTCGATAGCCTTCGGTGTGGCGAGCGGCTCCGTCGGCGTGCCGGCCGCTGTCGGTGCGCCGACGCCGGACAGGTCCGGCTGATCGGTGAGACCGGTTGCCTCCACCGCGACCGCGTCGACGATCAGTGTGCGTTCCATCAGGAACGAGTACGTCCTGAGGTGAATCTCCTCGAACTGCGCGACCATGACGTCCAGATCGGTGAGGGCAACCGGAACGGTGGTGTCCGTGCCGTCGTAACGCAGGTGCGCATGACGCGACATCCGGATCCGCTCGGCCGCGATCCCCTCGTCGAGCAGTTCGGCGCGGGCGGCAGATTCCAGGGTTTCGGCCACCTCGGCCAGCCGGCGCATGTGAGCAGGCTCGAGCGGTGTGACCACCGATTGCTCGCGCATGGCAGTGGTGTCTGCCAACCCCATGCCGAGCGCCGACAGGACGCCGGCCATCGGCGGGACGAGCACGGTCCGGATGCCGAGCGACTCGGCGACCGCGCAGGCGTGCTGACCGCCGGCGCCGCCGAAGGTGGTCAGTGCGTATTCGGTGACGTCGTGGCCCTTCTGGACCGAGATGTGCTTGACAGCGTTGGCCATGTTCGCCACCGCGATCTGCAGGAAGCCCTCGGCCACCTGCTCGGGCGTGCGGTCGTCGTCGGTGGAGCGGCGGATCTCGGCGGCCAACTCGGCGAACCCGCCCCGCACGACGTCGCGGTCGAGCGGTCGGTCGTTGTCCGCGCCGAATACGTGGGGAAAGTGCTCGGGCTGGATGCGGCCGAGCATGACGTTGGCGTCCGTGACGGCCAGCGGCCCACCGCCCCGATAGCAGGCGGGTCCGGGGTCTGCGCCGGCCGAGTCCGGACCCACTCGGTACCGGCTGCCGTCGAAGTGGAGGATCGAGCCGCCGCCGGCGGCCACGGTATGGATGTCGAGCATCGGCGCCCGCAACCGGACCCCCGCCACCTGGGTGTCGAATACCCGCTCGAACTCGCCGGCGAAGTGGGACACGTCGGTGGAGGTGCCGCCCATGTCGAAGCCGATCACCTTGTCGAAACCCGCCAGCTGCGACATCCGCACCATGCCGACGATGCCGCCTGCCGGGCCGGACAGGATCGCATCCTTGCCCCGGAAGTGACCGGCCTCGGCGAGCCCGCCGTTGGACTGCATGAACATCAGCGGCACGCCCGGCAGTTGCTGTGCCACCTGGTCGACGTAGCGGCGCAGGACGGGGGAGAGGTAGGCGTCGACGACGGCCGTGTCGCCGCGAGGAACCAGCTTCATGAGCGGGCTCGCCACGCTCGACAGGGAGATCTGCGAGAACCCGATCTCCTGCGCGAGCTCACCGACGGCCGCTTCGTGCTCGGGGTACAGGTGGCTGTGCATGCACACGACCGCGAGTGCGTCGATGCCGTCTTCGTGCACGCGCCGCAACTCGGTGGCCAGCCGATCGAGATCGGGTGTGCGCAGAACGGTGCCGTCGGCGGCGATGCGTTCGTCGACCTCGATCACCCGCTCGTACAGCAGTTCGGGAAGGACGATGTGCCGATCGAAGATGCGGGGCCGATTCTGGTAGCCGATGCGCAGGGCATCACCGAACCCCTTGGTGATGACCAGGACCGTGCGTGCTCCGGCGCGTTCGAGCAAGGCGTTCGTGGCCACGGTGGTGCCCATCCGCACCTGCCTCACCTGATCGGCGGTTACCGCCTCGTCTGCGGCGAGGCCGAGCAGGGCCCGGATTCCGGCGACGGCGGCGTCGGAATAGCGGGACGGGTTCTCGGACAGCAACTTGTGGGTGACGAGCGTGCCGTCGGGTCGGCGACCGACGACGTCGGTGAAGGTGCCGCCGCGGTCTACCCAGAATTCCCAGCCCACACCAGCCACCAGTTCTCCCTTGTCCGAGTGATCGGCGTCAATCCTAGGCAGTCGGTCGTGTGGTTGCCGGGACGGTGATCCGGCCCGCGTTCTTTCGTCTCGTCGATCCGGTCAACCGGCAGATCAGGTAGATCACGAAGGAGATCGTGGTGACGAAACTCGATACGGGTATGCCGGGTGCGAGGGACAGCAGGATGCCGCCGACGGCGGAGAGTTCCGCGAACACGATCGCCAGGATCGTTGCCTTCAGCGGGCTCGCGGTGACGTAGGCGGCGGCCGCGGCCGGGGTGATGAGCAGGGCCATCACCAGCAGTGCCCCCACGATCTGCACACCGAGAGCGGCGGTGACGCCGACCAGCACGGCGAACACGATCGACAGCGCACGCACCGGAACGCCGCGGGCCACGGCGACGTCGGGATCGGTGCTCGCGAACAGCAGTGGACGATAGATCGCGACGAGGACTCCGATCACCACCACCGCGCAGAGCAGCAGCAGTTGGAGACCGGTGCTGCCCGGTGCAACGATCTGCCCGATCAGCAGGGAGAAACTGGTCCCGGTCCGGCCTTCGTACGACCAGATGAACAGCACGGAGAGGCCGAGTCCGAAGGCCATGATCACGCCGATCACCGAATCCCGGTCGCGGGCTTTCGCTCCCAACAAGCCGAACAGCACCGCCGCGACGACCGAACCGGCGATCGCGCCGAGCCCCACACTGACACCGACGAGCAGGGCCGCCGACGCACCGGTCAGGGAGAGTTCGCTGGTGCCGTGCACGGCGAACGACATCTGCCTGCTCACGATCAGCGGGCCGATCGCGCCGGCCAACAGCCCGAGGATGGCGCCGGCGATCAACGCCTGCTGGACGAAGTCGTACTGCAGAAGGTCGAGGGTGGCCGAGACGTCGAACATGCGGGACATCGCGTCGGTGAACTTGTTGCTCATGCGTGGTCCTCGCCTGTGTGGTGCACGCCTTCACCGGGGCGCAGTCCGCCTGCGCTGCCGAGGGCGTCGATGGCGTCACCGCTCCCGATCACGACGAGCCGGCCACGTACCTTCAGCACCTCGACGTCGGTGCGGTACAACTCGGACAGCGCCTCCGACGTCATGACGTCTCCGGGTGTGCCGATGCGGAATTGTCCGTCGACGAGATACAGCACCCGGTCCACCAACGGCAGAATCGGATTGATCTCGTGGGTGACGAACAGCACGGCGGTGTCGTGGGTGCGGCGTCGTCGGTCGATGAGACTCGAGACGCGGCTCTGGTTGGCCAGGTCGAGGCTGAGCAGCGGCTCGTCACACAGCAGGACCTGTGGGTCACCGACGAGTGCCTGCGCGATTCGGAGCCGTTGCTGTTCGCCGCCGGACATCGACCCGATGGGCGCGTCGGCGTACCTTTCTGCGCCCACCTGGGCGATCGCGTCGTCCACGATGGCGCGCCTGCGTTTGCGCCGCAGGAAGCCCGTGCCCCACTGGTGCCCGTCGACGCCGAGACCGACGAGGTCCCGGCCGCGCAGTGGTAGCCCCTCGTCGAGCGATTTCTGCTGAGGGATGTATCCGACGTGCGAATTGCCCGCGCGGGCAGGCATTCCTGCGATCTCCGCGGTGCCCGCACTGAGGGCGAGCTGGCCGAGAAGCACTTTGAGTAGCGACGTCTTGCCTGAACCGTTGGGCCCGAGTACGGCGACGAATTCGCCGGGTTCCACAGTGAGGTCGAGGTCTTGCCAGAGCGTGCGCTCGCCGAAGGACAGCCGCGCCCCCGTCAGTTGCACTGCGGGGACGCGGCCGCTTCCGCTGTTTGTCGAAGTATGTTCTGTCACAAGTTGATCGGTTCTATTGCAGCGCCGAGGCGAGCGCTTCGGCCGTATCGGTCTGCCATTGAATGTAGTCCAGCCCCTCGGGCAGGGTCTCGGTCACCTCGACGACGGGGATGCCGGCCGTCTCCGCTGTGGCCCGGATGTCCTGGGTGACCCTGTCCTGTGTCTGGGCGTTGTACACGAGCGCGGTGACCTGCTTGTCGGTGAGCAGCTGCCGAGTGGCGGCGATCGCGGCGGGTGCGGGATCGTTGCCGTTCTCGATGGCATCGGTGAAGTCTTCGGGTGTCACATCGTGCAGTCCGGCGGCCTGGACGAGGTAGTAGGCGATGGGCTCGGTCTGCGCGACGGGGGCATCCCGATGCGTCGCGGCGATGGTGTCGGTGATGGCCGAGATCTGCTGGAGCCGACCGGAGAAGGTATCTGCGTTGGCCCGGTAGGTATCGGCGTTTTCGGGGTCGAGGTCGCCGAGTTCGTCCGCGACTGCCTGCGCCACGGCCTCCACGGTGTGGACGTCGAACCAGACGTGCTCGTTCACGCTTCCGTGTGAGTGACCCTCGTGTGCGTCACCGTTGGCGGTGTCCTCTTCGCGCTCGCCGCTCCCGTGGAGTTCGAAGGCATTGACGGTGAGCTGTTCGCCGTTGCCGGTGCCGACGATGTCGTCGACGAACTGGTCGTATCCACCACCGTTGTAGACGATGAGGGAGGCGTCCGTCAGCTCGGCGGCGTCGGCAGGGCTGGCTTCGAAGGAGTGCGGGTCGGAGGACGGCTCGGTGATGATGGAGGTCACGTCGATCTTGTCTCCGGCGACGGCCTGCGCGACGCTGCCCCACACGTTCGTCGACGCGACAACGGTGAGGGTGCCGTCCCCGCCCGCGTCGGAGCTGCAGGCGGTGAGGCCGAGGGCCGCTGCGGCGGAGAATCCCGCTACCGCGGCAGCGATGCGAAAGGTCGGGGAAGCGCGCACGGAAAACTCCTGACAGAGACGAGAACTAAATGCTATTGGAAACCGTTACCGTTGCACTTTAGCGGATAGGGCCTGGTAGTGCACTTTCGGTGCTGGCCCCCCACGCCTCGAGGCGCGACAAGTACTACCGTCCCCCGTATGCCCCGGTCCCGACAGCCTCGTCGCCAGGCGACACTGGCCTCACTCGCGGCCGAGCTCAAAGTCTCGCGAACGACGGTGTCCAACGCCTACAACCGGCCCGACCAATTGTCCACCGAACTACGTGAGCGGGTGCTGGAGGCGGCCAAGCGCCGCGGCTATCCCGGACCCGACCCGGTGGCTCGATCGCTGCGCACGCGCAGGGCAGGCGCGGTGGGTCTCCTGCTCACCGAGGCTCTCGGCTACTCGTTCCGGGACCCCGCCGCGATGAGCTTCCTGTCCGGCCTCGCGGAGTCGTGCGAAGCCGCCGGACAGGGACTGCTCCTCATCCCCGCCGGGCCGGGCCGAGACGACGTCGAGGCTGCGGCGGTGGTTCAGCAGGCAGGCGTCGACGGATTCGTGGTCTATTCCGTAGCCGACGACGATCCGTATCTCGCGGCCGTCTGTGAGCGGCACCTGCCCGTGGTCGTCTGCGATCAGCCTCGGGAGATTTCCGGGGTCTCGATCGTGGGAATCGACGACCGCGGCGCCATGCGGAATCTGGCGGACCATCTGATCGAACTCGGCCACCGTGACATCGGTGTGCTGAGCATGCGATTGGGGCGCGATCGTTCGAACGGGGTGGTCGATGCCCGTCGGCTGCACTCACCGCGCTTCCACGTGCAGCGCGAGCGCATCGGCGGGGTGTGCGACGCGATGGCCGACGCGGGACTCGATCCCCGGACGCTGACCGTCGTGGAACGGTTCGAGCACTCCGGCATCTCGGGTCATTCCGCAGCGGCCGAGGCGCTGGCGGTGAATCCGCGGATCACCGCGCTGGTGTGTACCACCGACGTCCTGGCCCTCGGCGCCCTGGACTGGGCGCGCCGGCAGGGCATCGACGTCCCCGGCCGTGTGACGATCACAGGCTTCGACGGAATCGACGAAGCGTTGCGTGAAGGCCTGACCACGGTCCGGCAGCCCCAGGAGGAGAAAGGGCGCCGGGCCGGCGCACTGCTGATGTCGCCGTCGCACTCCGGTGTCCCCGCCGTCGAAATGCTCGAGACCGAACTGCTGCGCGGTTCGACGTCCGGTCCGGTCGGCCGGTCCTGAGGCGTCCTACGCGAGGAGCTGGGCGCACCGAAGCAGGCCCAGGTGACTGTAGGCCTGCGGGTGGTTGCCCAGCGAGCGCTCCGCCAGGGGGTCGTATTCCTCGCTGAGAAGTCCGGTGGGACCGGCGGCGTCGACCAGCTGTGCGAAGAGGGCCTCCGCCTGCGAGCGCTGGCCGATCAGCAGGTACGCCTCCACGAGCCACGCCGCGCAGAGGTGAAAGCCGCCCTCGGTTCCGGGCAGGCCGTCGTCGTGGTGGTACCGGTACACCGTGGAACCACTGCGCAATTCCGCCTCGGTGGCGGTCACGGTGGCGGCGAACCGCTCATCGGACGGCTCGATCAGACCCGACAACCCGATGTGCAGGGTGGCCGCGTCGAGGTCGGTGCCGTCGTAGGCGGCGGTGAACGAGCGGATCTCGTCCTTCCAGCCCTTTTCGCGGACCTCTTCGGCGATCTCGTCGCGCAACGTGGTCCATCCCGGTTCGATGTCGCGGCCGAAGTGCTTCGCCAGCGACACCGCGCGATCCACGGTGACCCAGCCCATCACCTTCGAGTACACGTGGTGGCGAGGGTTGTCGCGGATCTCCCAGATACCGTGGTCGGGTTCGAACCAGCGCCGCTCGACGGCCTCGACCATCGCGCACACCAATTCCCAGTCGCGGTCGCTGAGCGCCGGCGTTATGCCCTGCTTCTCTCGGGCATGGGTGAGATCGCAGATCAGTTCCACGATGGGCCCGAACACGTCCAGCTGCACTTGCTGGTTGGCGGCATTGCCGATGCGGACCGGACGTGAGCCGGCGTACCCGGGCAGCGAGTCGATCACGGCCTCCGGGGGAAGGCCGCCGCCGTGCAGTGTGTAGAGCGGGTGCAGCCGTTCGGGCCCGGGCAGCGTCTCCAGAACGTCGTGGACCCAGTTGAGGTAGCCCTCGGCTTCGCCGAGCGATCCCAGGCTGACGAGGGCGGACGCGGTCAGCGCCGCGTCGCGTAGCCAGCAGTAGCGATAGTCCCAGTTACGGACGCCGCCGACTTCCTCGGGCAGCGAGGTGGTGGCGGCCGCCATGATCGAACCCGAGTCGGCGTGCACGAGACCCCGCAGCGTCAGCGCGGACCGCTTCATGAGATCGGGCTTGAGGGTGGGCAGGGTGAGGGTCTTCGTCCAGTCGGACCAGTACGATTCCGCTTCGGCGCGTCGCTGCGGCTCCGGGACCGCCGAAGGCTCGATATCCTCTGTGCCGCAACGCAATTCCAGGACGATGTCGCCGTCCGATGGGTCGACGACGGCGGTGGCGGTCTGCTGATTGCCGTCCGTCGTGATGTCCCATTCGACACCCGGCGCGCGGAGCACATACGGCTCGTTGGTGCCGTGCACGCGCAGCCCCTCGGGCACTACCTCGAGCTGCACCTGGCCCTGTCCGAACTCCGGCCTGGGCGCGAAGGTGAGAACAGCGGCGGCCTGACCGCTGATCACCCGGGTGAAGTCGGTGCGGCCGACCCGGACGTCGTGCGGCAGGTAGTCGGTGACGGCGAGGCTGGCCCACCGCGTCTGCACGGTCATGGTGCTGTCGATGTACCGCTGGCTCAGCGGCAGCGCTTTCCGCTGCGGGCCGACACTGAAATGCCCGGCCGCCCGGCCGCCGAGAAGATGAGCGAAGACGGCGGCGGAGTCGGGCTCGGGGTGGCACAACCAGGTCAGTGTCGCCTTCGGGGTCACCAGGGCCACGGTGCGCGGGCTCGCGAGCATGGTGAGCCGCTCGATGGGCGGGGCGTGCGCACCGGACAGCCACGTGCGGCGCTCGTCGAGGAGGAAGGCAAGGGCGGCCGCCACGTGCTCGGTGGTGTCCACCCGGAACTCGGCAAGGCTGTCGCCGGGGCCCACCTTCACTCCCACATCGGGACCGTGCAGACGGCTGAACGCCTTCTCGTCGGTGACGTCGTCCCCGACGAAGACCGCGGCGGTAGCGGCTTCCTGATGGCGGATGAGGTCGAGTGCGTGTCCCTTGTCGGTGGCGACAACCGCGAGTTCGATCACCGACTTGCCCTCGGTGACCTGCACGCCCACCCACTGCGCGGAGTCGGCGCGGACGGCATTCAGTGCCCGCTCGCCGTGGTCGGCGTCGGCGTTGCGGATATGCAGGGCGGCGCTCGCCGGCTTGACCTCCACGGACGTCCCCGGATACAGCGCCGCTACGCGGTGCAGTTCCTCGGTGATCGCGACGAGCAGATTCCTGGCGTCGGCGTCGATCGCGTGGATGAACCCGATGTCGAATTCCGAGCCGTGGCTACCGACGAGCTGCACCTCGGCCGGTAGTCGCGACAGCGCGGCAAGGTCTTTGAGAGCGCGCCCCGAGATCACCGCCGCCGTCGTGCTCGCCAGCCCGGCCAGTCCGCGGAGTGCACGCACCGATTCCGCATGCGGCAGCGCCTTCTCGGGGTCGGAAACGATGGGAGCCATCGTGCCGTCGTAGTCGGAGGCAACGAGCAGTCGAGGTTCACGTGCGACTCGGCTCAGGGCGCGGCGGAGTTCGATGGGCAGATCTTGGGCGCTCACGGGTTCAAATCTAGGTGATGCCCGCCCGGCGAGCGCACCTTCCCTGGGGTTAGGTGAACTCCACCTCATGGCCCGGCTTGCGGCTGCCGTCGCCGAGCAGCAGTTCGACGGTGAGTTCGAGCCGCTTGGCCACGTCGGTCGCGGATGAACGCCGTGTGAGCCAGGCCACCAGGTTCGACAACCAGACGTCGGAGATGACACGTGCGATGGCCAACTGATCCGGTGTGGGCTCGGTATCCGTCATGGCGCGTGCGAACAACCGGTCCATCAGCTTGCCCACCTGATCGACCTCCGCCGCCGCGGAGGCGTCGGCGAACATGAACGCCCGGGTCATGGCCTCTGCCAGGAGCGGATCACGCTGCATGGCACGAGTGATCTGGCTCAGGATCAGCTGCATCCGCTCGAGCGGATTGCGGCCGGGTGGGTTCTTTCCACGCGAATCGATCTTCTCGAACTCGCGGGCCAATGCAGACACCAGCAGGTGCACCTTGGACGGGAAGTAGCGGTACAGCGTTCCTACCGCCACGTCGGCGCGTTCGGCGACCGCGCGCATCTGGACGGCTTCGTATCCACCCTTGGAGGCGAGGGCCAGGGTGGCGTCGAGGATCCGCTTACGGCGTTCTTTTTGCGCGTTGGAACTGAGATCGTCGTCGCCCAGCGTCGCCGCAGCGACGGCTGAGGACCGAGATCGGGAGCTGGTCGTCATACCTGTTTTCCTTCGCGCCTTGACTCATGGCCAGTGTCATATTAGAACACGTTCTAGACATGTGTGTCATTTACGAGAGGCGGAAACCCGTTGTGAGTATCGCCACCACCGAAGAGCAGAGGGCCGCGGCGGGTTCGGTCCGGGCGTGGGCGCGCTCCACGAACCCATTGGAGACAGTACGGCAGGGACCAGCGGATTCATGGCGGGCCTCCTGGCCGTCGTTCGCTTCGCTCGGGATTTTTTCGGTCGCCGTGCCCGAAGAGGTCGGCGGCTCGGGCGCGGAAATCGTGGATCTCGCCGCCATGCTCGAGCAGTCCGCGACCGAACTCGTCGCGGGGCCGGTTCTCTCGACTGCGCTGGCGGCTCTCGTCGTCGGACGCAGCCTCGGCGCCGCGGCGAAACAGTGGGCAGCGGATCTCGCCGAGGGTGCGATCCCGTGCGCGGTGACGCTCGGTGACCATCCGGTCGGCGCGACGCTCGACACCGACGGCGGCCTGGTGCTCACCGGTGACGCCGGATTCGCGATCGGCGCCGACACGGGGGTGTCGGTGTTGCTGGCCGCAGAGACCGGTGACGGCGTGGTGTGGTGCCTGGTCGACGGGCAGATCAGTGGACTCGAACTACGTGCCGCCGACACGATCGACAAGAGCCGGCCCCTCGCGACTGTGCGCTGCGACGGTGTGGCGGTGGCACCCGACCGGGTGATCGCCGGAGTCCGGGACGGGCTGGTGCGCGATCTCGCAGCGACGCTCGCCGCGGCGGAGGCTTCCGGGGTCGCGAACTGGTGCCTGCGCACGGCGGTCGAATACGCCAAGATTCGTGAGCAATTCGGTAAGCCCATCGGTTCTTTCCAGGCCGTCAAGCACCTGTGTGCCGAGATGCTGTGCCGCGTCGAACAGGCCGGTGCCGCCGCATGGGACGCCGCCGTGGCTGCCGAGATGGCATGGGATGCGGACGGCGGCGAATCGGCCATCGCCTCGGCCGTCGCGGCCTCGGTGACGCTCGACGCGGCCGTCGAGACCGCCAAGGACTGTATCCAGGTTCTGGGCGGCATCGGGTTCACCTGGGAGCACGATGCGCACTTCTACCTGCGCCGGGCCACCTCCCTACGACAGCTGCTGGGCGGTTCCACCCGTTGGCGGGCCCGGGTGGCCGACCTGACCCGTGGCGGGGTCCGGCGGCATCTGTCCGTCGACCTGTCGCATCTCGATGACGAGCGGGCGAAGATCCGCACCGAGGTCGCGGAATTGGTGGCGCGACCCGAATCGGAGCGCCGGACGGCTCTCGCGCAGTCGGGATATCTGGCACCACACTGGCCCGAGCCGTACGGACGGGGCGCGCGGGCCGCCGAGCAGATTCTGATCGAGGAGGAGCTGGCCGCGGTGGGCGTCGGCAGGCCCGACCTCGTCATCGGATGGTGGGCGATTCCCACGATCCTCGAGCACGGAGGTCCCGAGCAGATCGAGCGGTTCGTGATGCCCACACTGCGCGGCGAGATCGACTGGTGCCAGCTGTTCAGCGAGCCCGGCGCCGGTTCGGACCTCGCGGCACTGCGCACGTCGGCGGAGAAGGTGGACGGCGGCTGGAAACTGCAGGGCCAGAAGGTGTGGACTTCCCGCGCGCAGGAGGCCGACTGGGCCATCTGCCTGGCCCGCACCGACCGGGAGGCACCGAAACACAAGGGCATCACGTATTTCCTGGTGGACATGACGTCGCCGGGCATCACGATCTCCCCGCTCAGGGAGATCACCGGGGACGCGCTGTTCAACGAGGTCTACCTCGAGGACGTGTTCGTGCCCGACGACCTGGTGGTCGGGGGTATCGGGGACGGCTGGAAACTGGCCCGCACCACCCTTGCCAACGAGCGGGTGGCGATGGGCGGCGGCTCGTCGCTGGGTCGGGCCATGGAGGACCTGATCGCGCTCGCGGGAGAGTCGGACCCGGTCACCGACGACAAGCTGGGTCGCCTGATCGGCACCGCTCTGGTCGGCTCGCTGCTCGAACTGCGCACCACCCTGCGTCAACTGGAGGGTCAGGATCCGGGTGCGGAGTCGAGTGTCCGCAAGCTGGTGGGCGTCCGCCAGCGCCAGGACGTGGCGGAATTCGCGATGGAACTCAGCGGCGTCGACGGCTGGGTGGAGGGTCCGTTGTCGCGGGAATTCCTCAACACCCGCTGCCTGTCCATCGCGGGTGGGACCACGCAGATTCTGCTGACCGTCGCGGCCGAACGGATTCTGGGGCTGCCGCGCGGCTGATCCGATCGCTCGGTCTTCCGCGCGGTCCCCGATGGTGATACAACTAGAACACGTTCTAATCGAAAGTGGGATTGTCAGCGTGGACTTCACCCGAGACGAAACGCAGGAGGCCGTGGCGCAGGTGGCTGCCGGACTCCTGGCCCGTGACCTGGAGGGCGACGCTCTCTGGGCCGCATTCGCGAACGCCGATCTGCTGACCCTCGCCCTGCCGGAACGACTCGGCGGCGAGGGCTTGTCGGTCACGGACGTGGGCGCCCTGCTCACCGAGGTGGGACGAAAGGCCGCGGTCGTTCCCGCCCTCGCGACCCTCGGCTTCGGTGTCCTGCCGATCGTGGCGTTGGGTGACGAGTCGCAGCAGGACGACCTCCTCACCGGCCTCGCCTCGGGGCGCACGTTCACCGCGGCTCTCGCCGAACCCGGTGCACAGTTCCCGGAACGGCCCTCTGCGACGGCGACCGTGGACGGCAATGCCCGTTCCGTCACCGGGCGCTTCGTCGCCGTCCCGTTCGCCGAGACCGCCTATCGCATCCTGGTTCCGACCGACATCGGTGTGGTGCTTGTCGATCCGGCCGCCGACGGCGTCACGATCACGCGCACTCCCTCGGCGTCCGGAAGCCCGGAGTTCGCCGTCGCGCTCGACGGTGCGCGCGGTGACCTCCTCGCGGATGGCCCGGACGCCGTGCCGACGCTGTACCGCATCGCGCTGGCGTCGATCGGGGCGGTCGCGGACGGACTCCTCTCGGGCGCAACGGTGCTCGCGGGAGAACATCTCGCGACGCGGCACCAGTTCGGAAAGCCGCTCGCTACGTTCCAGGCCGTGTCCCAGCAGATCGCCGACGTGTACGTCACCTCGCGGACGCTGCACGTGGCGGCGCTGGCCGCGTCCTGGCGTGTGTCCGAAGGCCTCGACGCCCGAGACGATCTCGACGTGATGGCGTACTGGATCGCTGCCGAGGTGCCCGCTGCCATGCAGGTGCTGCACCATCTTCACGGCGGCATCGGCGTCGACATCACCTATCCGCTGCACCGTTACTACTCGACTGCCAAGGACCTCGCCCGACTCGTGGGCGGCGCCTCGTACCGACTCGACCTCGTGGGGGCCCGGTGTTCATCGATCTGACCGACGAGCAGCGAGAGCTGCAAGCGGAACTCCGACGCTATTTCTCCGGACTGATCTCTCCGGCGGAAGCCCGGATCATGCGCACCGAGCGCCACGGGCCCACCTATCGCGAGGTGATTCGCCGGATGGGCAAGGACGGCTGGCTCGGCGTGGGCTGGCCGGTGGAATTCGGGGGCCGCGGTTTCGGCGAGATCGAGCAGCAGATCTTCGTCAACGAGGCTGTGCGAGCCGACATTCCGTTGCCGTCGGTGACGTTGCAGACTGTGGGCCCCACCCTGCAGACCTACGGAACCGAGGAGCAGAAGCGCACCTTCCTGCCTGCCATCCTGGCGGGCGAGGTGCACTTCGCCATCGGGTACACCGAGCCCGAGGCCGGCACCGACCTCGCGGCGTTGCGGACCACCGCGGTGCGCGACGGCGACGAGTACGTCGTCAACGGCCAGAAGATCTTCACCACCGGGGGGCACGACGCCGACTACATCTGGCTGGCAGTGCGTACCGGCTCGGCGGATTCGCGTCACCGCGGCATCTCGATCCTCATCGCGGACACCAAGGACCCCGGGTACAGCTGGACACCGATCATCACCTGCGACGGAGCCCATCACGTCAACGCCACTTACTACTCCGACGTTCGGGTTCCCGCGAACATGCTTGTGGGCGAGGAGAATCAGGGTTGGCGCCTGATCACGACCCAGCTCAACCACGAACGGGTCATGCTCGGCCCGGCAGGCAGGGTGGGCGGACTCTACGACCGCATCCGCGCCTGGGCGTCCGCCCATGATCTGCTCGAGGAGCCGGACGTGCGGCGCGCCCTGGGCGAGATCCACGCGACGTATCGGTTGAACGAATTGCTGAACTGGCAGGTGGCGTCGAGTGACGCGGACGCCGTCGACATCGCGGACGCCTCGGCCACCAAGGTCTTTGCCACCGAACGTATTCAACGTGTCGGCCGGCTCGCGGAGGAGATCGTGGGCCGGTACGGCGACCCCTCCGATCCGGCCACCGCCGACCTCATGACGTGGCTCGACATGCAGGTCAAGCGGAACCTGGTGATCACCTTCGGTGGCGGTGTCAACGAGGTCATGCGCGAGTTGATCGCGACGGCCGGCTTGAAGCTCCCCCGAGTACCACGTTAGGAGAACCGCGCCACCATGAGTTCCGAACAGATACTCGCTGCCGCGGACGATGTCCGGGCCGGGGGTCCGAGCACACCCCGACCCGGACGGGACCCGATCAACCTGCCGATGATCCGCAACTGGGTGGAGGCGATCGGCGACGAGAACCCCATCTACGTCGACGAATCGGCGGCGCGCGCCGCCGGGCACGACGGCATCGTCGCGCCACCCGCCATGTCCCAGGTGTGGACGATGCAGGGGCTCGGTGCCACCCGGCAGGCCGACGACCCGCTTCGCAGGATGACGGAGATTCTGGACGAGGCGGGGTTCACATCCGTCGTGGCCACCAACTGTGATCAGACCTATCACCGCTATGTGAAGCTCGGCGAAGAGGTGGTCGTCAGCGTGACCCTCGAGGACGTGGTGGGGCCCAAGAAGACCGGACTCGGCGAGGGATGGTTCTTCACTACCCGCAGTTCCTGGACCGTCAAGCATGACGACGGCACCGACGAGCCCGTCGCCGACATGCTGTTCCGCATCCTCAAGTTCGCGCCGAAACCCGCTGAACCGCCCGAATCCACTGAACCGATGTCACAGTCGTCTGGTCGGACTGCACCGATGTCACATTCGGCGAACGCTCGGGCGACGCCGATCGACGATCTGGACCCCAGCAGGATGATGCGGCCCAGCGTCTCGCAGGACACGCAGTTCTTCTGGGACGGCGTCGCCGCGCACGAATTGCGGATCCAGAAGCGTGCGGACGGCACGCTGCAGCACCCGCCCGTGCCGGCGCTGTGGAAGGACAAGTCGGAGACCACAGATTACGTGGTGGCCTCGGGCCGAGGCACGGTATTCAGCTTTGTCGTGCATCACGCACCGAAGGTTCCGGGCCGTTCGCTGCCGTTCGTGGTGGCACTCGTCGAACTCGAGGAAGGCGTCCGCATGCTCGGTGAGCTCCGCGGCGTAGAACTGTCCGAGGTGAAGGTCGGGATGCCGGTGGAGGCGATCTTCCTCGACCTGCCCGGCGACGACGAGACGGGTGGGACGCCGTGGACGCTGCACGCCTGGCAGCCGGCAACGAAGGAGCAGTCATGACGTCCACGCTCACCGTCGAGGTCGGCACGACACTGCCCGAACTGTCGATCTACGCCGACCCCACGTTCGTCGTGTCGACCGCGCTGGCCACCCGCGACTTCCAGGACGTTCACCACGACCGGGACCTGGCGCAGCAACGCGGATCGAAGGACATTTTCGTCAACATCCTCACCGACACCGGGCTGGTGCAGCGGTTCGTGACGGACTGGGCGGGACCGCGTGCCGTCCTCGGTTCGATCGGGCTGCGACTCGGTGTCCCGTGGTACGCCTACGACACCCTGACCCTGAGCGGCACGGTGGCGTCGGTGGACGCCGGCGTCGTGACCGTCGACGTGGTCGGCAGGAACGCTCTCGGAAACCACATCACGGCAAAGGTGACCCTGCGCCTCACGAACGGAGCGAGTGCATGAGTGGGTTGTCGGGCAGGGCGGTCATCGCCGGAATCGGTGCCACCGACTTCTCCAAGGATTCGGGCCGCAGTGAGCTTCGGCTGGCAGCCGAGGCCGTGACCGCAGCAGTCGCCGACGCCGGACTCACGCCGTCGGATGTCGATGGACTGACGTCGTTCACGATGGACACCAACACCGAGGCGGCCGTGGCCCGCGCTGCGGGCATTCCGAATCTGAAGTTTTTCAGCCGCATCCACTTCGGTGGCGGTGCGGCATGCGCGACGGTCCAGCAGGCGGCCATGGCGGTGGCGACCGGTGTCGCCGATGTGGTGGTCGCCTACCGGGCCTTCAACGAACGCTCCGGAATGCGTTACGGCCAGGTCAATTCCGGGCTGGTGCAGCAGGTCAACTCGTCGGGTACCGACAATGCGTTCTCCTATCCACACGGGCTGTCGACGCCCGCCGCGTTCGTCGCGATGGTCGCCCGCCGCTACATGCACGAATATGGAGCTACCAGTGAGGATTTCGGCCGGATCGCCGTGACCGATCGCAAGCACGCCGCCGTAAACCCCGATGCCTTCTTCTATGGCAAGCCGATCACCCTGGAAGACCACCAGAGGTCGAGGTTCATCGCCGAACCGCTGCATCTGCTGGACTGCTGCCAGGAGTCGGACGGCGGCATCGCGATCGTGGTGACCTCGCCGGAGCGGGCGAAGGACCTGAAGCAGAAGCCCGTGGTGATCGCCGCGGCCGCTCAGGGGAGCGGCAGCGACCAGTACATCATGACCAGCTACTACCGTCCCGAACTCGCGGGGCTGCCGGAGATGGAACTGGTGGGCCGTCAACTGTGGGACCAGGCGGGTCTCGGACCGCAGGACATGGACATGGCGGTTCTCTACGACCACTTCACACCATACGTATTGATGCAGCTCGAGGAGCTCGGGTTCTGCGGCCGTGGCGAGGCCAAGGACTTCATCGCCGACGGCGCCATCGAGCTGGGCGGCCGGCTGCCGCTCAACACGCACGGCGGGCAGCTGGGTGAGGCCTACATCCACGGCATGAACGGCATCGCCGAGGGCGTCCGCCAGATTCGTGGCACGTCCGTGAATCAGGTGCCCGGCGCGCGGAACGTCGTCGTCACGGCGGGGACGGGCGTCCCGACGTCGGGTCTGGTGCTGACGGACTGAGCGTGCTCAGACGCCGGCCATCCTTCTCCTGCCCACGCGCGCAATGCGGTTCGCGACGTACTCGGCGTCGCGGCCCACTCCGCCGGTAAGCATCGACGCGAACGACTGCAGGAACGGGAGCCCCACGAAGTACAGTCCCGGATGGTCCATGGACACACCTCGCTTCTGGCTCGGCCACCCGTCCGCACCGGTTACGGAAAGGTCGATCCACGAGATGTCTTTACCGAAACCGGTACACCAGATCACGTTCCGAACGTCGAGTGTCGTCCCGTCGGCAAGCACAGGCATCCCGGACCGGACGTTCGTGACCTTGTCCGGAACGTATCGCACACCGGCAGCTGCAAGATCGGCCCGTCTGACCCGCAGAAGCGGACCCCCGCCCGAACGGACATGGCTTCGCACCTTCCGGCCGATCGGCGTGCGCTCGGTGAGGACGTGATGGGCGAGCCACCACATGATCGGGACGACGATGTGCGCGGCGCGACCTTCGATATCGAACGGGGCCTCGCCGCGAACAGGCCCGCATATCGTCGTCGGATGCTCTGCCGATACCTCGAGTGCGATATCGGCACCGGAATGGCTGCATCCGACCACCAGGACCGGACCGTCCTGCAGTTGGCCGGGATTGCGGTAGTCGCTGGAATGGAGTTGGCGGATCCGAGAGTCGAGTTGCTCGGCGAAGTCGGGAAGGACGGGTGTCTGCCAGGTTCCGGTCGCGACGACCACGTTGTGGGTCAGGTACGTGTCCGCACCGGCGGTCACGGCATAGCCGTCGCCGCGCCGGGACAATCCGTCTGCCGTGACGCCGGTCCGCACCGGTAACGAGAATCGCGCCGCGTACTCCTCGAAGTAGGCGGCTACCTGGTCTTTGCCCGGCCACGACCAGTCCTTCGCGGGCATACCCCAGCCAGGTAGTCCGTCGTACTTGGCCGGGGTGTAGAGGCGCAGTGAATCGAAGCGTTGTCGCCACACGTCTCCCACGCGATCGTGGGCGTCGAGGATCACGAACCGCACGCCCAACCGGGCGAGGTGGTATCCCGTGGCGAGTCCGGCCTGACCGGCGCCGATCACGACGGTGTCGAATTGTTCGGTAGTCATTGTTCGTGCCTTCCCCGTCTGCGGATGTGGTCATCGAAGACGTTAGGAGGCCGCTGACTCCTTCGCTTCGGCCGAATCATGCACGGTCCCTGTGGGAATGGGTATTACTATGTAGACGGTTCGACCACGTGGTGCTCGTACGCATACGCGGTGGCGGCCGAGCGTGAGGAGATGCCCAATTTCAGGAAAATGTTGCTCAGGTGACGGGCGACTGTTTTCTCGCTGAGGACGAGTTCGTCGGCCACGACGCGGTTGCTCTTACCCGCAGCGACGAGGCGGAGCACGTCCAGCTCGCGTGGCGTAAGCGGGCCGGTCGGTGCGATCCGTGGCCGGTGCGTCGACTCGACCCGTGTGAGGTCTGGGATGGCGCCCAGTTGGCGATAGACGGCGGCGCACTGGCCGAACTCGATGGACGCGGTGTCTTCGTCGCCCAGTGCGCGGCAGGTCAGACCGATCAACTCGCGCGCGCGAGCTTCTTCGTACGGGGCTCCGATCTCCCTCCATCGCGCCGACGCGTCGCGCAGCGTGGTGAGTGCTTCCGGCGTCCGGGCCTCGGCGAGCAGAACCGATCCTGAGGTGTGTGCTGCCAACGCGTGCATGTAGGGGACATCGAACACGGCTCCGAGCTCACACAGTTCGTCGGCGGCGTTGCGGGCAGCGGCCACATCTCCTGCCGACAGTCCGATTTCCGCGCACGCCGGAAGGAGTCGCGCACGCAGGGCAGGTTCGGCCGCGGCGTCGATCTCGCGACTGATGGACGCGAGGGCGCTGCCGATTCGTCCCTGAACCATCCGGAGCAGCGAAAGTCCAGGTTGCGGGAGCCGTCCCCAGCGATTGGCCTCGAGGTAGCACTGCTCGGCGTGGGCGAATTCACCGCGCAGACGATGAAGCTCGCCGAGGACGTAGCTCGCCGACCCGACAGCGGGATGTTCGGTGGGATGGGAGAGACGCTCATGTGCGCAGCGCGCGGCGTCCATGGCCTCGGGCCAGCACCCCTGTAGTTGAAGAATCTCGGCTCGGTGGACAAGACACTGACCCCGGTAGGGGACGAGGTCGGGTTGCGTCGAGCACCACTGCGTCAGGGCCGCAGTCCATTCGCGGGAGCGGCGCAGGTCGAAGATCGCCTGGCACTGTTCGATCACCGCGCAGTACACGATTCCGGTGACGACGGGAGATACGTCCGTGGCCGTCGCACACACCATCGCCTCATCGAAGGCCCTCACGCCCTCCGCGTGGCGCCCCAGCAAGATCAGCCCTTGGCCGGTGCCGAGCAGGCCCAGCGATGTCAGATCCGGGTCTTCGAATCGCTCCCCGATCTCGGTTACTTCACGGAACGTGTCGTGCGCGAGAACGCCGTCACCGTCGGTAAGCCGTCCCAGCCCACGGGGGATGAGGAGGTATCCCTGTTCCGGACAGTCCGTGTTCGCGGTGTCGAGTAGCCGGCCGGCTTTGCCCATCCATCCGCTGGCGCGGGCTAGTTGTCCCCGGAGCATCAACCCCATACCAAGCCAGAATGCGCACCGCGCCGCACGTATTCGGTTTCCGAGGGCACCCCACTCGCGTTGGGCGCGTGTCCATGCGTCGACACTCGCTTCGTCCTCGCCGATCAGGTACGCCGCCGTGGCGAGGCACTCGAGGTCTTCGGGACAGAGCGGTGCGCACCCATCGGCACGCAGCAGCGATGAGTAGGCCGCGCGCCAGTTTCGACGAATGAAGAAT
Organism: Rhodococcus sp. (in: high G+C Gram-positive bacteria); assembly: GCF_049286785.1. Lineage (GTDB taxonomy): Bacteria > Actinomycetota > Actinomycetes > Mycobacteriales > Mycobacteriaceae > Rhodococcus_F. Next base: position 35,541 of record NZ_JBAQEO010000094.1, read on the forward strand.
GCGTGCCCATTCCGGATCGCAGACACCGCTTCGGGCATCGTCCTCACCTACCGGGACCTTCGTCCGCTGACAACCCCTGATATCTCAGATTACCGCCGTGGAAACCCGACCGATGATTCACGGCGCCGCGGGATGTCTGTACCGGTGCAGGACGTCCCGAGGTGGAGGTGCAGACGCCATGACACAAACATTTGCGACCGTCGACGAGTACATCGATTCGTTCCCGGACGAAACCCGACCGGTTCTCGAGGAACTGCGACAGACAGTCCGGCGGGCAGCCCCCGAGGCGATCGAAACGATCAGTTACGGCATGCCCACCCTGATGCTGAACGGCAGTTACCTGGTGTACTTCGCGGGATGGAAACACCACGTGAGTGTGTATCCGGTCCCCGCCTTCGACGGGTCGCTGGAGACGGAACTCGCGCCGTACCGAGCTGCGAAAGGCACGGTGAGATTTCCCCTGGGAAAGCCGCTACCGAACGACGTCGTCGAACGACTTCTCACCCATCTCGTCGCGCGCCGGCTCTCGAAGATCGCGCCCGAATATGCCGGATGATCTGCAGTTCGTGCGGAGTAAATGGGATGACGTCGGTGCGAGCCGCGAGTATTGTCGGTGGCCGCTGTCACACTGTGGCCCAGACGCCACAACGAGGGTCCGCATGCCGAAGGACGGGAACTTCTGATGGTCGACGCGATCACAGCAGAGGGTCTGGTGAAGCGATACGGAAAAGTCACGGCGCTGGGCGGGGTCGATCTCGCGGTCCCGGCCGGCTCGGTGATGGCACTTCTCGGCCCGAACGGTGCAGGCAAGACGACCGCGGTCCGGGTGTTCACGACATTGCTCATTCCCGACGAGGGACACGCCCGGGTCGCCGGACTCGACGTGGTCGAGGATGCGCGGCTGTTGCGGTCCCGCATCGGCGCGTCGGGGCAGTACGCGGCCGTCGACGAATACCTGACCGGGTTCGAGAACCTCGAGATGGTGGGCCGGTTGTATCACCTCGGCGCGAAGCGGAGCAGAGCTCGGGCCCGCGAACTACTCGACCAGTTCGATCTGGTCGAGGCGGGTGACCGTCCCGTGAAGGGCTACTCCGGCGGTATGCGACGCCGGCTCGACCTGGCCGGGGCGTTGGTGGCGGAACCGGAGGTTCTGTTCCTTGACGAACCGACCACAGGTCTGGACCCCCGTGCCCGGCTGGCCCTGTGGGACGTGATCGACGCCCTCGTCGCCCGGGGCACCACGCTGTTGCTCACCACGCAGTACATGGAAGAGGCCGAGCGTCTGGCGGATCAGATCGCGGTGATCGACCACGGTTCGGTGATCGCGCGCGGAACCGCCGACGAGTTGAAGGACCGTGTCGGCGGTGAACGCATCGAGTTGAGCGTCCGGGAGGGAATCGATCTCGAGGTCGTGCGGGACGAGTTGGCTTCGCTCGCCTCCGGCGAAGTCCAGATCGAGCGGAACGTCCGCCGGGTGACGGTCCCGGTGACCGGCGGTGCCGACACTCTCGTCGAGGCACTCGGGCGACTCTCGCACCGAGGGGTGAAGGTGTACGACGTGGGACTGCGCAGACCCACGCTCGACGACGTCTTCCTCACCTTGACCGGGCACGAGGCCGAAGAGGAGCGCATCTCATGAGTGCACCCCAAACCCAGGCCGTCCACACGGCAATCTCCGACGGGCTCACCATCGCCAAGCGCAACATGATCAAGATCAAGCGGGTGCCGGATCTGATCGTCTTCACTACGCTCTCGCCGATCATGTTCGTGTTGCTGTTCGCGTACGTCTTCGGTAGTGCCATTCAAGTCCCGGGCATGTCGTATCGAGAGTTCCTGATTGCGGGAATCTTCACGCAGACAGTGATCTTCGGGGCCACGTGGACCGGACTCGGCATGGTGGAGGATCTGCAGAAGGGGATCATCGACCGGTTCCGGTCCCTGCCCATGGCGCCGTCCGCCGTTCTTCTGGGGCGGACGTCCACCGATGTACTGATCAATATCGTCAGCCTGGTGGTGATGTCGCTGACGGGTCTGATCATCGGCTGGCGTATCCATTCGAGCCTCGCCGAAGCGCTTCTCGGCTACGCCCTGCTCCTTCTGTTCGCTTATGCGTTGTCGTGGGTGATGGCCGTGGTCGGGCTGTGGATCCGGACGCCCGAGGTGTTCAACAATGCCAGCTTCATCGTGATCTTTCCGCTGTCGTTCATCGCCAACACGTTCGTGGAAACCACCAACCTGCCGGGGCCGCTGAAGGTGATCGCGGAATGGAATCCGGTCTCCGCGCTCACGCAGGCGGTGCGGGAACTGTTCGGAAACACCAATCCGGCCATGACCGTTCCCGACGCATGGCCGCTGCAGAACCCGATCCTCGCCTCGCTGGGGTGGACCGCGTTGCTTCTCATCGTGTTCGTGCCGTTCGCCATCTATCGGTACAAGAAGGCTGTGAGCCGCTAGTCGACAAGTGGGGGCGGTACTGAGTGACACGAACTTTCATTCGTATTACCGGGCAAATCGGTCGAGGGCCGGCAACCGCCTGATCCTTTTCCTGCGACTCCTACCGCCGCGCTGAGACTAGTGATACCGTGCTCGCATTATGAGTATCAAGCCGATAGGTTCACTGATGATGAGTGCGCTCGTCGGACCGTCGGTGGAAGGGGACACGACCGACGGAGTGATCCTCGACGCGACGCTCCGCTGCCTCGGTCGCCACGGTCTCGAGCGCATGACGGTGGGGGATGTGGCGACCGAGGCAGGAGTGGGGCGAGCCACGGTATTCCGGCGTTTCGAGACAAAGGACGAACTCGTGCGCCGGGCGTTCGCGTGGGAACTCGCGAGGCTGGCCGAGCGGTTCCACGCGGCCACAGACTCGATCGAGGATCCGCTCGAGCGGACCATCGAATGGATTGTGCAGTCGGTGCATGTCGTGCGCACCCATCCGGTTGCCCGGCGGTTCGTCGAGGACGATGCCGCGCTCCCCACGCTCCGCGATCCGCAGGTCACCCAGATTCTGCTCGCCTCGGTCGGTCACTATCTCGACATCACGGTGCGCCCGGCAGAAAACGACTTCGACACCGACACCGTCGCGGAGATGATCGTCCGGTTCTTCTGCAGCGTATGGATGACTCCCGATCTCGGCACGGCAACTGCCGACGACGCCGGAGTCCGCAGAATCGCCCGGGCGATGCTGTCCTTCCTTTCCGTCCCGCAGACACCTGCCGACGACAACTGACGCACGACCCACCGACCGTGCTGCGGTCGAGATCGAGGAGCGCGAATAATGGAAACTGATCCTGTTCAACATGTTTCACCGAGCATCGAGGACGACGTTCCTGTTGCCGATCGGACGTTCGTCCATTTGCTGGCCGAGCGCCGGATGTGGCCGCTGTTCCTGTTCCGGGCGATGGCGCTGCAGGGCACGCATCCAACCATCATGGTTGCACTCGAACAACACTCGAAGGGATTCGCCGAGCCGGCGGTACGGGCGGCGAACACCTTGGCCTACACCTATCGAATCTACTTCGGCGAGAACGTAGCCGAATCCGCACGCGAACTCCGGGAAATGCACCGGCCCATCACAGGCGACGACTACGACGGCCATAAGTACCACGCCTGGAACCGCGACGTGTGGACCTGGGTGCACCTCACGACAGTGGAAGCGCTGCTGTACGCCATCACCGTGTGCTTCGGGGAACAGCCGGCCGCCGCGTCCGAGGCGTTCTACCAGGAAAGCCGCCGCCTGGGAATGCTGTACGGGGTGCGGGACAAGGACATGCCGGCCGACATCGCCGGGCTCCGAGAATACGTCGACACGGGGGTTCGCGAGAAGCTCGCGATGTCCCAGGGCACTCGCCGACTCCATCAGCTCGTCGACGAGCAGGCGGTCCTTCCCCTGCTGAGTCCCGCACTGGCGGCACTGCCGCGTCCGCTGCAGGTCCTGACCGACCGACTCACCTCCCGGCCGATGCACACACTGATGTTCGGCACCTTTCCCGAACCTGTCCGGCAGCTCTGGGGCGTCGAATGGTCACGATTCCGCCAGGCCGAGTTCACCGCGTTGCTCGCCGTCATGCGGACCGGGTCCCGCCTTCTTCCAGAACGCGTCCGCATGGTTCCCGAGGCCCTGGACGCGCTGCGCGGCTGAGCCCGTCATTCCTGTCCGTCCCGAATAGCCACACCGTCGACCACAGATCTTGGAGTTCAGGTGTCGAATAGCTTCACCGCCGCGTCGTCCATCGCGCGGTCGCTCGGTCAGGCCGTTGCCGCGGTATCCGCATGGGTGCCGACCCGCGGCCCGACGAGATCCGATGACGTCACGGCCGAGTTCGTCACCGCACACCTGGGCGGGAACGTGCCGGGCGCGCAGTGCGAGGCGGTGGTATCACTCGACGGTACGACCGGCACCACGGACCGTCGCAGGCTCGCGCTGGAATGGAACACGGATGGTGCTGCCGCGGGACTACCGGCCTCGGTGTTCGTGAAGAGCACCCCGCTGACCATGAAGAACAGGCTGATGGTGGCGCCACTCGACATGTCGGCCAACGAAGTTCGCTTCTATCGCGACATTCGGCCGAACCTGAACGGCCACGCCCCGAAGTCGTGGTTCACCTACTCGGGTCCGGGCGCTCGCCACATCCTGATTCTCGAAGACCTGGTCGATCGCGGGTGCCGCCCCTATGCGCTCACCGACGACTGCTCGGTCGAGCATGCCCGCGCGGTTCTCGTCGCCCAGGCCTCGTTGCACGCGGCCATGTGGGCCAGTCCGCGATTGAGCACCGATCTCCGCTGGGTCAAACGCTGGAGCGAGCGTCCCGGCTATGCCGCGCTGATCCACATGTACCGCCGCAGCAGACGGAGATACATCGAGGACGGCGGTCCGCGCCTGACCCGTGAGGCTCGCCGGTTGGCCGCGGCGCTCGACCGCCACGACTGGGCCCTCTACCGGGAAATGGAACGCGGTCCGCTGACGGTGCTCCACGGTGACCCCCATTTCGGCAACACCTATGCGCTGCCCAACGGCGAAGCGGGCCTGCTCGATTGGCAAGTCGTCTGGCAGGGACCCGGATTGCGGGACGTGACCTACTTCCTGCTTTCCGCCCTCGAACCCGCGGTCCGGCGTGCCCACGAACGAGAACTGTTGCAGGCCTACCTCGATGCCCTCGCCGAAGCGGGCATCGACCCACCGAGCCTCGACGAGGCATACGATCGGTACTGCCTCTTCGCGGCGGAAACCTTCGATGCAGGTTGCCTGCTGGCAACGTGGCCCGGACTGCAAGCGCCCGAGAACGTCGAAGCAGTCATGTCCCGTGGCCTCGCTGCGCTCGAGGATCTCGACAGCGCCGACGCGGTCGAACGAGCGGCGGCGCGTTCATGACAGAGAACGGCACAGTCCAGGTGTCTTCATCGGAGTGGAAGCCGGATTCGGTCGCAGGTGCGGGACGGATGGTGGACCGACCTGGCCGCGGACTGAGCGATCAGGTGGTGATCGCGCGAATGATCGATTCCGTACGCACGCTCGGGCGGGTCATCCGACTGGGCGCCAGGGCTACCGGCCTCATGCTGGTCGACATTGCGCGAGGGCGATTTCCCATGCGCGAAGCACTGGTTCAGGCTTGGTTCTTCGTTTCGGTGTCGGCAATCCCGGCGATTCTGATTGCGCTGCCTCTCGGTGTGGTGATCGCCGTGCAGGTCGGCAGCATGACGGAGAACGTCGGTGCCAACTCCATGGCCGGCGCAGTCGGCGGAATGGGCGTGATGCAGCAGATCGCCCCCTTGGCGGCCGCCCTGCTGGTCGGAGGTGCGGGCGGATCTGCGATCGCAGCCGACCTGGCCTCGCGCACCATCCGTGAGGAGATCGACGCGTTGCGCACGATGGGCATCGATCCGCACCGGCGACTCGTCGCCCCTCGAATTCTGGCGATGGTCGTCGTCGCACCCATGCTGTCGGTGCTGATCATCCTGATGAGCATCCTCGCGAGTTTCGCAGTGGCCTCCCTGGGACAGGGTGTGGCTCCCGGTTCGTACTGGTTGTCCTTCGGTAGTTTCGCGTCGGTCACCGACCTGTTCGTCTGTCTCGGGAAGGCCGCCACGTTCGGCTACCTGGTGTCGGTGATCGCCGCACACCGGGGACTCGAAGCCAAGGGTGGCCCGAAAGGGGTGGCGGACAGCGTCAACGCCGCCGTCGTACTCGGCATTCTCGCCTGCATGGTCACGAATCTCGTGATCACCCAGCTCGTCCTGATGTTCGTTCCCTCGAGGTTCCTGTGATGAGCTACCAGCTGCGCCCCGGGCCCGTCGACCAGCCCGCCGACTACCGCCCCAAGGGATTCGGGTGGACGCGTCACGCCGAGCGCGTGTGGCGTCCGATCGAAGAACTCGGAAACCAAGTGCATTTCGTGTGGTCGGCGTTCTTGGGCATCGGCCATGCTCTGCGCCGGAACCGGAAGCAGGCGGTCAACATCTTCACCGACCTGACGTGGGGGAACGGTCGGTCGATCGTCGTCGGAGGCGGTGTCGCGCCGGTCCTTGCGATCATGGGCGTGGTCGCGGGCGGGATGATCGGCATCGTCGGATTCGCCGTGCTGGACATGCTCGGGATCGGCCCGTTGGCCGGAGTGATGTCGGCGTTGGCCAATCCGCGTGAACTGGCCCCGCTGGTCGCCGCCATCGGGTTCGCCGCGCAGGCCGGATGCCGCATCACCGCGGAGATCGGGGCGATGCGGATCTCCGAGGAGATCGACGCACTCGAAGCGCAAGCGATCTCCCCGATCCCGTATGTCGTCTCCACAAGAGTCGTCGCCGCTGTGGCCGCAGTGATCCCGTCCTACCTCATCGCCCTGGCGTTGGGATTCGCGACCACCGGAGCCACCGTCACCCTCGTCGAAGGACAGGCCTCGGGCGCATACGATCACTACTTCCGAATGTTCACCGAGCCAATCGATCTGGTCTATTCACTGATCAAGGTCGTGGTGTTCGTCATCGTGGTCACTCTCGTCCACGCTTATCAGGGTTTTCATGCGAGTGGGGGGCCCGAAGGGGTCGGTATCGCGTCCGGTCGCGCAATCCGTGCCAGTCTGGTGCTGATCGTGATGACGGACATGGTGCTGACTCTCTGCATGTGGGGTCTCAACTCGACGATCAGTTTCTCGGGGTGAGTAACGAAGTGAGCAGAGCACTACAGTTCTCGGGCCACGGACCGAGCAGGCGCGGTGTGAGGGTGCGCGGCCTCGCCGTGATCGTCGTCGCCGTCCTGGTCGCCGGCGCATCGTGGCGACTTACGCAACCCGATCAGGACGGTCACGTCCAGTTTGCTGTGCAGGCAGCGAATATCGGCGACGGTGTGTCCGATGCGACCACTGTTCGGTTGCGGGGCATGCCGATCGGCACGGTGACCGACGTAGAAGCGAAAGGCCCTCACCGGCAGCTGATAACCCTGAGTGTCGGTGCGGAGCGCGTGGGTGAACTGTCGACCTCCATGCAGACGCGCTTCGTCTCGTCGAACATATTCGGATCGACGGCCCTCGAACTCATTCCGATGCCTGGCGGAGAGCCAGTCGGCCCCGACACGGTCCTGGACATGGGCGACGTCGGTGACTACACCGTCACCACGATCCTGCGCGACTCGGGCCGCCTGGTCCTGGACGTCGTGACAGCGAAACTTTCGGATTCGATCGACAGTTCCGCCGCGCTGACCCAGCAGATGGCACCGATGCTCGCGTCTGCGCTCCTCGTGATGCGGACTGTCGCTCGGGCGCGGAACGTGCCGCTGCGCGACCTGTTGCCGAACCTCGCGGACGTCACCGAAGGCGTGTCGGTGTTCACACCGTCCGCGCTCGGGACGATGCATGCGATCGCAGCCGTCGAGGAGTTGGACGACGATTTCAGGACACGCCAGGCCAGCGAGACGATCACCGAGGTGTCGAATCTCGTGTTCGCGCTGTCCGGTGACCTGGTCGGCGCTCTCGGACCGATGTCGGGTGCGGTCGACATGCTGCTCGATCTATTGATTCCCATGAATAGGTCGATCAGAAACGTGACACCGGAACAGGTGGGGCAACTCGTCGACGGCGTGGACGGTGCGCTGTATCACCGCGACGACAAGGTCGTGTTGGGAGTCGACGTGCTGGTCGAGACATTCCCGGCATTCCGGGTTCCGCTGGCGGCGACAGCCGGGGGTGCGCGATGAGGACACCACGTCAAGCCGCCGTCAGGCTCGCACTGCTGGCGGCCGTAGTCGGGCTGATCATCGTCCTGATCGTTCAGGCGATCGAGCGCCCGGTAGCCGGTTCGACCACGACCTACCAGGCCCGGTTCGGTGACGTCTTCGGTCTGAAGGAGAACGCGGACGTGCGAGTTCGCGGTGTCCAGGTCGGGAAGGTCACGGATATCGGACTGTCGGAGGAGGGCCAGGCGGTCGTGGAGTTCACAGTCCTCGACGGGTACCGGTTACGTGAGCCCGACCTGATCGCGGTCAAGTTTCAGAACCTCACCGGCCAGCGTTATCTGGCGCTCGAAAAGAGTGAGGAGGAGGGTCCGGAACTGGACCCCGACGAGATGGTGACCCATACAGTGGATTCGTTCGACATCACCACGGTGTTCAACGGTTTGAGGCCGCTGTTGAGGGAAGCAGATCCTGCCGTGTACAACCGGCTGGCCACGAACGTGACCGCCTTGATCGAGGGCAGCGAGGACAGAGTCACACCGGTCATGCGCGACATCGCGGCCCTGGCGTCATTCGCCGATGACCGGAGCGCACTGATGAGCACCATCGTGGGCAACCTCGAATCGCTGTCGGACCAATTGCAGGGCAGGTCCGGGAATCTCGAGAACATCCTGCGGGTGTTCCACTCGATCTTCACGCCTCTGGTGACCCGGATGGGCGAGTTCCTCGTCCTGGTGGAGAAAGGTGCGGTGGAGATGACCCAAATATCTCACACGGTCGATGCCCTGTCCCGGCTGCTGCTGGGCGCGACGGACAGCAACGACGAGTTCACCCGTCGTGTCGGTGAGGTGATCCCCGATCCCTCGACTGCCGTGCGCACCTTATCGGTTCTACCCGGCATCTTCGAAGGATTGAATACCCTCATTCCGACAACCGATCCGGAAAGGCAGTGCAGTAATGGCACCGTCGCCCTGCCTGTTACCGCCGACGTGCTGCTGAACGGCCGACAACTGACCGTCTGCAACGGGGGTGCGTGATGCTGGCGAGACGATGGATCGAGAGGTTCGATTTCGGGCCGGAAGAAGCGAATCCACGGACGCAGCTGTTGTGGGCGATCGTCGCTATCGTGGTGATCACCCTCGTTCTCGGCATCGTGGTGTCTGTCTACACGCGGCCACCAGGCTATTCCTCCTACCATCTGGAGCTTCCGGAATCGGGTGGTCTCGCCGCGGGTGACGACGTCCGAATCGCAGGCGTTCCGGTCGGCAAAATCGAAGCGCTGCACCTTGCCGAGGATCACGTCGACGTCGAATTCACCGTCGGCTCGACGCACAGGTTGGGCGACCAGACCTCGGTGTCGGTCAGAATGCTCACCCCCATCGGCGGTCTGTACCTCGCCGTGCATCCCGACGGGCAGAAGCCGCTGGACGGCGGCATTCCGGCCGAACGAGCCACGCTGCCGTTCCTGGTCAACGACCTCTTCGAGGATGCGGACGCAGTGGTGGAGGAACTCGACACCGAAGCACTGCGGATGGCTCTCACCAGGACCGCCTCGACGTTGGCGGACTCGCCGGAGGCGATCCGTAGCACGGTGACGGATCTCGAAACGGTGGTGACGGTATTCGCGCAGCAGAAGGATCAGATCGAGGATCTGGTCGCATTGTCGAACGAATACCTCCGGACCGCGAACGACAACCAGGATCTGGCTGTCGAGATCATTCGGGGCTACTCGGTGCTCGGCCCGCAGATCATCGCTGCGCAGGACAACGTTCAGACATTCGCCGACAAGATCGCGGCGCTCACCGGGTTACTGTTCGACTTTCTCAGTGGTCCGTACGCCGAGAAGATCGAGCCGCTGTTGCCGCCTCTCGAAGACACCCGCGAGGCGAGTGGGGAACTGCTGGAGTCCGTCGATTCGGTGATGACGTCGATGACCTCGACGTTGACGGGACTTGCGGCAATCGCGGGTCCCGAGGGTCAAATGCTGATCGATCAGAGCGGGCTGACGGTCCAGCGACCCGACGTCTGTCTCCCGATGCCGGGAACACGGTGCTGACGTGTCAACACAGTCCACGATAAGACGACGATGGCTGATCGTGTCGATCGCGACGGTCGTCGCGGTGGCCCTCGCGGGGGCGACGGCGTTCCGGCCATCGATCGGTAGCGAAACACATACTCTCTGCGCTCGTTTCGAGAACTCCTTCGGCCTGTATGCGGGGTCGCCCGTGACCATCCGCGGCATCACGATCGGAACCGTGCAGAGCGTCGAGCCCGACGGAGGCGGTGTGCGGGTCGATATGGACACCGACGAACGGGCGTTGCCGGCCGACGTGGGGGCGGTGATCACCAACGCGTCGATCCTGACCGATCGACGGGTGGAACTCGTCGACGCCGATCCCCTTCCCGGCCCGGTCCTGTCGCGCGAGAACTGTATCGACGAGTCCCGGACCCGCGTTCCCGTCAGCGTGTCCGACGCACTCGGATCGTTCACCGAGTTGGTCCGCCAGATCACCGAACGTGGGCCCGACGGGACCGCGCCCCTCGAATCGACACTTCTGGACGCGGGTCGCGAGTTCGATGGACTCGGCCCCGCGCTCAACAAGGAACTGCGCTCGCTGGCCGACCTCTTGTCCTCGCCGGACAATTTCATGGATCAGCTCGGTAAACTGCTCGACAATTCGGCCGAGCTGAGCACTTTCGTTACCGACGAATGGCCGGATATCAAGGTTACGATGCAGACGTTCGCACCCGGCCTGCATTCGATTCAGCAGATGCTCGTCGTCGCGAAAATTCTGGTCGAAAAGCTCTCCAAGGCGGTCGGACCGTTGGATCGGCTCTTCAACGAACACTTCCCGTACCTGATGGAGACGCTGAATTCGACCCTTCCCGTGGCGACAATGGTGCGGACCAGGACGGAGGACTCCCACGACCTGCTCATGAAGATCCCAGGTGTGATCGAGATGTTGCGCACCATGGTCGAATCCCGACCCGGTTCGCTGGCCGTCGAATTCGCTCCACCGCGGACGGAGGTCCGCACTCCGAACGCGGCGCAGCTGTGCGCTGCAGTGGCTCAGGCAGATCCGGACGGCTGCACGGTGGTGACCGATCGGTCGGTGTCCGTCCCGCTTCCGCAACTGATGCTGTCGACGATCGGAGCGACCCCGTGACCTCAACGACTGCGCGCATACGCACGCTGCTCGGGATCTTGTTGGCCGCGACGATGATTCTGCTCTGTGGATGTGGTTTCAATCCGAGCAACTACTCCATGCCGGGTGCGGGAGTGCAAGGGCCGACGTATCGGCTGAACCTCGAGTTCGATTCGTTGCTGAGCCTGCCCGCCGGCGCGGAGGTGCGCAGCGGCGGCATTTCCGTCGGCTCCCTGGACTCGATCAGCCTCGGGCCGCGCAGCGCCACGGCGCACATCGACGTCGACGACTCGGTCCGCATCCTGGCCGGGACCCGGGCCGAACTGCGGCAGACGACCGTGATGGGCGACATCTACATCGCGCTGCTCGCGCCGACGGCCGAAGACGCTGCCCCGTTGCAGAACGGCGACACCATCCCTCTTGCCGACACCGACACCGGCCCCCAGATCGAGGAGATGCTCGAGCGGATCGCCACCTTTGTGAACGGCGGCAGCATGACTCGGTTGCAGGACTCGATCGGCAGGATCAACGAAGTTCTTCCCGAGGATCCGGCACAGACGCGCGACCTCGCGGCCGACATTTCGACGGACATGAGTGACGCGGCAGCGAACCTGGACGACATCGATCGCATCGTCGTCGCCACCGGCGAATTGTCGGAGCGTCTGCACGGCATGCGGAACGAGGTCGGATTCATCTTCTCCGATGTGGCACGGCGCCGCCTGGACAGGGTGCCGTACTTCATGGAGGCCGTGCTCAATACCGTCATCGACGTCAACAAGTTGACCAACGGTCT
>NZ_JBAQEO010000095.1:0-5015 GCF_049286785.1 Rhodococcus sp. (in: high G+C Gram-positive bacteria)
GCATCGAGTTGACGGTGGTCGTGGACTGACCGCGCTCAGTCCTCGGCGACCCGGCAGTTCCTCGACGACCGCGGTCTGACCGAGGATGGGCACCCATGCGGAGTTCGCCCCGAAACGCCCCGACGGCATGTGCGCAAGGGGCCCGTCGATGAGGTCGGCGAAGACGGTCTCAATGATCGCATGCCCGCGGTGGGTGACGTCGGCGGTGGCCGTCGGCAACGTGCTGACGGCGGAAGAACGGGTGGTACCGCCACACCGGGAACAATGCATCGGGGTAGCGGGCGTCCTTGACGCGTCGCACGATCAACCGAGCCGTGACCGGAGTGTTGGTGGAAGCGAAAGCCGTGTAGGTGGTTTCGGCAACTTCGGCGTCGGAGATTCGGAGATCCAAACTCCGTGTCCGGGTCGCGGACCGCTCCGGGGTAGCGCACGGGTGTCCACGCGTCGTCGGCGATGGTGTCGATGGCTCTCTGGACGGCGGTGTTCTTGGCCATCACGACCGAGAAGTCGACCTTCGATCGCAGGCAGGCGGAGATGACCGAGCATGTGCCGTAGGCGGAATCACCGCGCACCAGGACGTTGCCTGATGCGCCCGCTTTCCGGGCGGTGATGACGGCCTGGGTGACCATCCGACCTGCACCTTTAACCGGAACCAGCTTTTCCTGCTCGCAGCCGCATGCCGGCGACTACCGGTGCCGACCCGGCAGTGCTGATCGTCGTCGCGAGCGGGGACAGGCCTTTGCGGAGGATCTGTTTGCCGGCGATCTTCGCGTGCCCGTAGGAGGCTCCTTGTTTGGCGTGGCCGTAGACCGGACGCAGCAGCGAGTCGATGTCGATGAACGCACGCTCGGCCAGTCCGGGGAGGATGTCGGCTCGGGCTGTGAGTTCGATGAGGTGTTCACGTATCACCGATTCGAGTTGGCGACCGTGGCCGAAGGTGAACTCGCGCAGCAAAGTTCCCACCGTCGAGGGGGCGTACAGGTTGTCGAAGAGGTGCTTCATGCCACCCGCTCGCAAGATGTCGATGTCGTCGATGCAATCAGCTCCGGCGCACATCCCGGCTATCAACGTGGCCGGTTTCGGTGCCGGGTTTGCGGCACCCGACGCGATCTTCGGATCAGCGATCGAGACCTTGTCGGCGAGCAGCTCCCGCAGCCTGGTCTGGTCGGCCAACACCATGACCGACACCAGACCTGCAGAGGACACGAGGTTGTTCTCGTCGAAGACGGCCGGGCCCTCGACGAATTTGTGGGACACTTTCACCGGAAGTGCCTTTCCTGGAGTGGACCGATTTGCTGTGTGAGAACTCAAATCATCCCAGTTCAGGAGGCACTTTCTTCAGTTCGACACTCGGCTACCCAGCAGATACATCGGTGGATCGAGGCTTAGGCCACCAGCCACACACCGACCAGTGCGACGAGCACCACCCACAGGGTGGACGCGGTGGCCAGGACGAACGGCCGCGGACCGACGGAGCGCAGCAGGCTCACCCGTACCCCGAGGCCCAGCCCGAACATCGCCGTGGTCAGCAGCGCCGACTGTGCGACCTTGGCCTGGTCGATCACGGCATCGGTCAACAGACCCGACGAGCGCACCGCCACCAACGCGAGGAATCCGATCACGAACACCGGCACCAGCGGCGGCTGCTTGCCGGCCGTCTTGCCGCTCGCCTCCCCGCCCGGAGCCCGACGCCGCTGCAGGACGCCGAGGTACGCCATCACCGGGGCCAGCATCAGTACGCGCGCGAGCTTGACCACCGTGGCGACGGCGAGCGCGCCGCCACCGATCACACCGCCGGCCGCTACGACCTGCGCGACCTCGTGGATCGAGCCGCCGGCGAACATGCCGGCCTCCCGGTCGTCCATCCCCAGGGCCTGCGTCAGTAGCGGAATCGCCGGGATCATCAGGGTGCCGAAGATGACGACCAGTGCGATCGAGGTGAGCAGTTCCTCCTCCTTCGCGTCGACGACACCGTCTGCGGCGGCGACCGCGGCGGCGCCGCAGATCGAGAACCCGCATGCAATGAGCACCCGTTGGGTCCAGGACAGCCCGAGGAGCTTGCCCACGTACATCGTCCCGGTGATGCCGAGCACGACGATGGCCACCACGACCGCGATCACGCCCCAGCCCAGCCCGACGATGTCGCTGAACATCAGCTGGAGTCCGAGAAGGGCGACGCCGGCACGCAGCAGGCGCTTGGCCGAGAAGTCCAGGCCGGGTTTGATCCAGGCGGGGATCGAGACCAGATTGGCCGCGAACGCCCCGAGGACGATCGCGATCAGCATCGGGTTCACCGCCGGCACCAGCCAGCCGATCGCCATCGCGACCGCGGCGCCGACGGCGCACAGCGCGACACCGGTCGCCAGGGCGGCCGCGCGGGGGCGCACCGGACCGTCCGGGCTCTTCTCGAGGCTTGCGACCGACTGATGGTCGGGGGTCACGTGCAGATCACTGGACATACCGAGCACCTTGCTGCTCCAGAGCCGGTGCGACGAGTTCGCGTTTGAGGATCTTGCCCGTCGCGGTCATCGGCAGCACCGCGGTGAACTCGATCGACCGCGGGTACTTGTATCCCGCCATCTGATCCCGGCACCAGGCGATCAGCTCCGCCTCCGTGACCTGCCTACCCGGTTCGAGGATGACGAATGCCTTGACCTCCTCGCCGTGGCTCTCGTCGGGGACGCCGATCACCGCTGCGAGCGAGACCGCGTCGTGGGTGATCAGCACCTCCTCGATCTCTCGGGGGTACACGTTGAACCCGCCGCGCACGATCAGATCCTTTGCGCGGTCAACGATGTAGTAGAAGCCGTCCGCGTCCCGTCGAGCCAGGTCACCGGTGCGCAGCCAGCCGTCGCGCAGCACCTCGGCGGTGGCCTCGGGGCGTCCGAGATAGCCGGACATCACATTGTGCCCGCGCAGCGCGATCTCCCCGACCGCGTCGACGTCGGTCAC
The DNA here is from genome assembly GCF_049286785.1 of Rhodococcus sp. (in: high G+C Gram-positive bacteria). Taxonomy (GTDB): domain Bacteria; phylum Actinomycetota; class Actinomycetes; order Mycobacteriales; family Mycobacteriaceae; genus Rhodococcus_F. Next base: position 2,953 of record NZ_JBAQEO010000095.1, read on the forward strand.
GGTGTTCCAGTCCTCGTAGACGAGGCGGGCCTCGACGCCCCACACCGGTACGCCGATCGACCCCGGCCGGGGCTCTCGCTCCGGGTCGCTGAACAGGGCCAGCGGCGAGGTCTCGGACAGCCCGTAACCCTCCAGGATCTGCACGCCAAAACGTTCGGCGAACTGGGTCAGGATCTCGACGGGCAGCGCCGCGCCGCCCGAGATGGCCCGGCGCATCGTCCCGGCGATCCGGTCGACGTCCACCCCCTCATCGAGGGCTCCGAGCAGGCCCCAGTACATCGTCGGCACACCGGCGAACACGGTGATGCCCTCGTCCGTCATCAGCTTCAGTGCGGCGCGCGCTTCGAATCGCGGCAGCAGCACCAGGGTGGCACCGACCGACAGTCCCGCGTTCATCGTCACGGTCTGGCCGAAGGAGTGGAACAGGGGCAGGGTGACCAGGTAGGTGTCGTGGCGGATCGGGTTGCTGTCGAACAGACGGTTCGCGGTCACCGCGTTCATCACCATGTTGGAGTGGGAGAGCTCGGCACCCTTCGGCTTTCCGGTGGTGCCGCTGGTGTAGAGGATCACCGCCGTGTCGTTCGGCCGGCGCACCGCCGCGGAGAAGTTCCCCGAGACGCCCGCGAGCGCGGTGTCGAGACCGTGCACGCCGGCGGCGTCGGTGCCGGGATCGGCACCGGCGACAAACATGTCCCGGCACTGCGGTACCGCCGCGAACCCGGCCCGGCCGAACTCGCCGATCGGCAGGTCCGCGCCGCCTTCGAAGCAGAAGTAGGCCCGGGCGCCGGAATCCTCGAGATGGTAGGCGATCTCGCGGCCCTTGAGCAGGATGTTCAGCGGCACCACAACGGCGCCGGCCTTGACGATGCCGTAGTAGACGATCGCGAACTCGGGCACGTTCGGGAAGGACAGCGCGACGGTGTCGCCCGGCTCGATTCCCCGCTCTATCAGCAGGTTGGCCACCTGGTTCGATCGGGCGTCGAGCTCGCCGTAAGTGATTCGGGTGTCCCCGAGGACCAGTGCAACGCGGTCCGGATAGCGGCGGGCAGAATCCTCCAGGAGGACGGACAGATTGAGCATCGTCGGGTCGCTTTCAGTCGGCGGTTCGGGCGGCGGGTTCGGCGATCGAGGTCAGGGGCGCGTCGGTGGCGTCTCGGACGTCCTGTTCCGAGACACCGGGGGCGCACTCGCGCAGCACCAGACCGGCGTCGGTGACGTCGATGACGGCGAGATTGGTGATGATGCGATGCACCACCGCCTGACCGGTCAGCGGAAGGCTGCAGGTGCGTACCACCTTCGACGCGCCGGACCGGTCGGTGTGCTCCATCAGCACGATGACCTTCCGTGCCCCATGCACGAGGTCCATCGCCCCGCCCATGCCCTTGACCATCTTCCCGGGGACCATCCAGTTCGCCAGGTCACCGCCCTCGGACACCTGCATACCACCGAGCACGGCCACGTCGATGTGTCCGCCCCGGATCATCCCGAAGGACACCGCCGAGTCGAAGAACGACGCACCCGGGACGACCGTCACGGTTTCCTTGCCCGCGTTGATCAGATCGGCGTCGACCGCATCCTCGGTCGGGTAGACGCCGGTACCGAGGATGCCGTTCTCGCTGTGCAGGGTCACCTCGATGCCGGCGGGCAGATGGTTGGGAATCAGCGTCGGCAGGCCGATGCCGAGGTTCACGTACTCCCCGGTGGTCAGTTCTGCCGCCGCCCGAACCGCCATCTGCTCGCGGGTCCACCCCGACAACTCGGTGAGCATGGTCGTCATGCCGGCACCCCTTCCGCCCTCGTGACAGTGCGCTTCTCGATCTGCTTGTCCTGCTTGCCCGTACACACGATGCGGTCGACGAAGATGCCGGGCCGCTGTACCGTCGCGGGATCGAGCACACCGGGCTCCACCAGCGTCTCGACCTGGGCGACGCACACCCGGCCGGCCCTCGCGGCGAGCGGGTTGAAGTTCCCTGCCGCCAGGTTGAACACCAGGTTGCCCGCGGTGTCCCCCACCGCGGCGTGCACCAGCGCGTAGTCGGCCGTGATCGACTCCTCCAGCACGT
>NZ_JBAQEO010000096.1:0-1541 GCF_049286785.1 Rhodococcus sp. (in: high G+C Gram-positive bacteria)
GTCGGATGATTCGGCAGGTTCGGCAATCATGGGACGTGCCGGCGTCCGTGCACAGGCACCCTTGGGGGTTGCAAGTTCTACCCCAGCTCCCGCTGCCCGGGTAAAGCGGGCTGTTCCCCGGCGGGCGAGCCCTGCGCTACGCTCATCACTAGAACACGTTCTAGCCGACTGAGGGGTACGCGCCATGGCACCGTCCGCAGAAGACATTCGCAAGACCGTCGAGAGGTACGTCGAGGCGGTGGCCACCGGGACGGTGGACGACGTTCTCGCCCTCTACGCAGACGGCGCCACCGTCGAGGATCCGGTGGGCACCGAACCTCGCACCACGGTCGAATCGCTTCGCGAGTTCTATGGCGTGATCGAGCCGCTGAAGCAGACGGGTGAGCTGCGGACACTGAAGATCGCCGGTCATTCGGCGGCGTTCCACTTCTCGCTGGTCACCGACCTGGGCGAACAGTCACTCGAGATCGCACCCATCGATGTGATGACGTTCGACGACGACGCGAAGATCACCTCGATGAAGGCGTTCTGGTCGCAGGAGGACATGATCACGCGCTGACCCGTTCACCCGGGCAGGCGGCGAAACAGGCCCGCCCGGGTGCGGGCTGTGCTTACGATGGCCCCGTGGCCACCGACCTCGGCGGGCGGGCCGCATGGCGAGCCCGACCGAAAGCAGTCGCAGGTGCCGGTACGCGCTCCCCGCGCGCACCGGGTAGCTGGCTGGTCGGAGCGTGTGCCGTCGTCGCCGCCGTGTCGATTGCGTGCTCGGGTGGTTCCTCGCAGTCCGAACCGATCGAACTCACCGGCGCGACTGCTGATGCCGAAGCTCCCTGGACGGCGGTGCTGCTCCCGCCCCAGACGCCGACCACTGTCCCGTACGGACCTCCCGGCACCGACCTGCCGGCAGAACCCGGCGACGTGGGTATACGGGTGCCCGGTGATCGCGCCGGACTCTACGGGGGCAGCCCCGATCGCCCGCTCTGCAACCGGCAACTGCTGGTCGACGAGTTGGAACAGAATCCGGGGCGAATGTCCGCGTGGTCGGCCGTGTTCAAGATCGACGATGTCCGAAGTTACGTCCGAACACTGACGCCCGTGTTGCTCCGTGCAGACACGCGAGTCACCGACCACGGCTTCGTCTCGGGTCGCGCCAAGCCGTTCCAGGCGGTACTCGAGGCCGGAACGACCGTTCTGATCGACGACCGCGGTGTCCCCCGGGTTCGCTGTCTGGACGGTAGCCCGCTGGGTGCACCGGTCCTCGGTGACGAAACCGAACTGGAGGGTGCGCCTTGGCCCGGGTTCGAGGAGAGCAGGGTTCTGGTCGTCCAGCCCGGGTCCTCGGCGATGCCCGAGGTTGCCGTCGTGGATTTGATGACCGGCGGTCTGGCCTCCATCCCGGTCGGATCGGGCCCCCAACAACCGACCGAAGTGGCCGCACCTCCGCTGCCACCTGTGGTGAATACTCCGGAGCCGGTAGCAGATTCGCCGCCGGTGGTCCAGCGGCAGGTTGTGCCGGTGGCTCCCGCACCACCAACCCCCCC
>NZ_JBAQEO010000097.1:0-15001 GCF_049286785.1 Rhodococcus sp. (in: high G+C Gram-positive bacteria)
CCCGCTCCCGCATGCTCCCGGCGGCATTCGCGAAACGCGCACTCCGAAGGATAGCCAAGACCACCCAGATCGGCGATCGGACGAACCACCATTCGTACACCAGTCGGTTGTGGATCCGGGCGGCTAGACGCTCACGCTCTGTACCGGAGTTCGCTCGGCCGGAACGGATTCGGCGAGAGAACCAACCCAGGGCAAGCAGACCTACCTCGCCGACTGCGAATACGGCCGCGTGCACGGAACTGCGTGGGACGCGCAGCCCCAGGTCTTGCATACTCCGCCGCATCCACTTCGCGGCATCATCGAATCGGCCTGTCTTGAAGGCGAGTTCGCCGAGTAATGTTGCAATCCGTGCAGAGTCGAGTCCCGAACGCGTACCGGTCAACTCGTATGCGCAGGCCAGTTCCTTCGCAGCCAGATCGTAGTTCCCGAGGAGCATGTGAACTGTGCCGAGTCCTTCGTAGACACGAAACCTCGCGATGTCGTCCGCCGACTCGCACAGCGTCAGTCCCGCTTCAGCGATCTTGAAGTTCCCCTCCGCAACATCGAGTGCATTGCGCCTCAATCCCGCCTCGCCGGCACGCAGGGCGAAGGGCACTGCAGACGCGGCTCGACCGGAACGGTCGAAGTGATACGCGATGTCGTAGTCGGCCCGAACCTCGGAGATCCCCTCGAGTGCTTGTGCGGCGCGCAAATGCAGCTCGCGACGGGTGTCGTCGGTCAAGGTTCTCAGCACTGCTTCGCGGAGTCGATCGTGCGTGAATTCGAATTCGTAGTGATCGCCATCCGCGACACCGCGCACAATTCCGCGCTGGGTTGCCTCCGAGAGCAGCTGCTCGACGTCCGTCGAGCTTGTGTCCAGGGCGCCGCTCAAGAGTCTGGAGGAAAACCGGCGTCCCAGCACCGCGCCCTGACGTATCGCCTGCGCTGTTTCCGGCGACAACAGGCTCAACCGCGACGAGACGAATACATTCATTCGCGCGCTGTCCTGTCCAGTCGCAGCGTCGAAATCTCGGGTAAGCGATTGCAGTGGGAGCGATGCCATTCCGCTCTCGTCCACAACCCATCGGTCGGACTTGCGCGTCAACGCCGCCGAATCGATGAACGCCTGGAAAACGAGTAAGGCTTCGAGTGGATTGCCTTTGGAGTACTTCGTGACATAGGGAATGACCTCGTCGGGGACACAGTCACCGATCGACCGGATCAATTCCTCCGTATCAGCTTCGGACAGGGGCTGAAGGTCGAGGTACTCGATATCATTGATTCCCCAGGCCATAACCTGTGCAACTGCTTCCGTTCGGCACGAACAGATCAACGAAACATTCGACTCGGATCGCGCCTTTTCTCTCGATATCGCCGAGGCCAATTTAGCGAGCACCTGCCAGCTGAGATCATCCGCCCACTGACAGTCGTCGATCACGATCAGTCCAGAGCGTTCCTTCGTGAAGACAGAGAGAAGAAGTCGGGCGACGGCCGTCGGGGCGGCCGGCACCGTGCTGTCGCCGAATGCGTCGTCCGAGTGCTTGACCGCGGGGCGATCTCCGAAGGCTCCGGTCAACTCTGGTACTTGCTCGAGTGCTGCAGGAAGAAGCCCACCCATTTCTTCGCGCACCCGCTCGGTCTCGAGCGGGTGCGCAGTCAAGTAGGCGACCAGGTCGCGGAAAGGGCCGGCGAACAGTCCGAGAGGGCGTGCCGGCGCATGGTCGAACGCACCGGCACGCATCACGGTCACCCCGGTAGCCGCGGCATGGTCGGCCACGGCATCGAGCAGGCGACTTTTGCCCACTCCTGACTCACCACTCAAGCACGTGACCGATCCGGACGACCGGGTGGCGCCGTCGGCACACGTGGTGAGTGCAGCGAGTTCGACACGCCTACCCACCAGCGGCGGCTCAACGTAGGCGAGTGATTGGTAGGGCCGGGGCGATGCGACAGCAGACGCAAGAGCGTTCTCCCCGCCGCCGGTCGCGACCACCGCCTCGAGCGCTTCGAGCACCTCGTCAGCGCTCTCGTAGCGGATCGCTGCCTGTGTGCTCAGCAGCTTCAGAAATATCGGGCGCAGCGCAGCCGGGAGGCCGACGATATCGACCAGGTGTGACAGCTCTGCAGGGGTACCGATGCGAGGGTTCGCCCTACGCAACGCGCTGGCCGTCCGATTTCCCTCCGCCGTCGACTCGAGGAGTACCCACCCCGCTGCAAAGATGTCGGCCGTGAAGCCTGCCGTCGGGTGTGCGAGTCCAGGACTTTCCGGAAGCAGATATCGACGTTCCGGCCCCTCGACGGGATGGGTCACGGCAGCCAGTTGAGTCCGCGTCACGCTGGCGTCGAGAAGAACTAGCTGGTTGCTGCCCTCCGCGAGCATGATATTCGCTGGCTTCACCCCGCCGTGTGCGATTCCCATTCGGTGCAGACGAGCCAGTGCGTAGAACAGGTCGCACATCAGCTGGAGCTGGACATCGATCGATTGGCGCGACTCCTGCGCAGACCATTCCCGAATGTCGAGACCGGGTATGAACGGACGGACGAGATCGACGTGGTCGGGTTCTTTGTGTGCAATCTGGGTGGGGATGACATGTGGCAGCCGCGCCCTGCGCATGGCCTCGAGCTCACCCTCGAGCCATTGCCAACTCCATGGGAACGCCATCGACAGATCCACCCGCCGGACGACAACACGTTCACGCGTCTCGCCCGAAAGCGCCAGAGTCGTCGTGATGCCCGGACTCTCCCGAAGCACTCTCACGGTGTCGATGTGCATGTTGAACCTAGAATTCCCATGTTGTTCCCTAGATCAGCGATCCTCGCTGCCACGGTCCAGTCTCCCCAACAAACCGAACTCGCGCCATCAGCGGCTGGGTCACCACAACTTGCGACCGGAGGGGGTCCCGGCATCTCGAAGTCTCGGGCAGGTGCTTGTCCGAGACTTCGAGAGTCACCGGGCGGGCCTGGTGCCGTCGCTGTTGTTTCTTCTGTCCGAGGGCAGCGTCTTACAGGTCGTTTCCGCCGGCCGTCTCGGCCAAGCCGCGCACACCCATCCCGCCGTCACAATTGATGATCGCGCCGGTTGCCGTCCTCGAGTTCGCCTTCGAAGCCAGCAGAACGTAGTGCCCGGTGTAGTCCGCAGCCTCGGGCAGCTCCTGCAGCACTGTGCACTGTTTGACCAGATCACCGAGGGATACCGCTGAGGTGATGGTGGTTTCGCCCATTCCAAGCGAACCAGGTCCCCTCAGATCGGTGGGCATTGCGCCCGGAGCCACCCCGTTGACACGGATCTTGGGGCCGAGTTCGAAGGCCAGTTCCTTGATCAGCCCGACTACCGCGTGCTTCGATGCGGTGTAGAGCGGGCCGCCGCCGCCGGGGTAGAAGCCGGCATTCGACACGGTGTAGATGATCGAGCCTCCGGTGGCGGCGAGCTCCTTGACTGCCGCACGTGCACCGTGCAAGTAGCCCTTGACGTTGATGTGAAACATTTCGTCGAAGAGGGCGTCCAGTCGGTCCACCGGGATATCGACCAACTTCGTCGAGAAGTCCCAGATCGCGGCGTTCGCGACGAACGTGTCGAGGCGACCGAACTGGCGAACCGTTTCCTCGACGACGCGCGCATTGTCGTCGTACTTGCGCACGTCACCCTCGACCACGAGGACATCCTCGCCGAAGTCGTTGGCAAGCTTCTCAGCCTTCTCCGCCGACTTCTCCAGGACACCCACCCGGGCTCCCTCTCCCAGGAATCGCTCGACCAGCGCCCGTCCCAGGCCCGACCCTCCGCCGGTGACGATCATGACGTTGTCTTCCAGCCAACCCATCTGAATACCTTTCTTCGTCTTGTGAGTTCGGTTCGTCTTACGCTTGCGCCGGAGCGCTCAGCGCGGCACCGACCTCAATCAATTCATCCTCGATTGCGTTGCTGCTCACTTGCGTGTCGCGCTCGGCAACGAATTTGTGACCCCAGATGCTGATCTTGTCGTAGCGCACGACGGACCAGCCCGGCTCGACCTGGCGAGCGCCCCAGCCGTATTCGACGGCAAATCCGGAGGGGGTCGCGCCGTAGAATGAGAGCATGTGGTCATTGGTGTGGCGACCAAGCGTCATGACCACTGTCCCGTCCGCATCGAACTTGTCATAGGCAAGGCCCACGTCATCCATATGCTTGGTCTCGAGCATGAAGTGGTGAGTCTTCTTTGCTCCCGGAAGACCGGCGAGCGCCAAGGTATGGTGTCGACCGTTGCAGTGCAGGAAGTGGAGTTTGACCGTCAGCTCATCGTTGAGCTTCCAGTCGATGATGTCGGAGAGATGGAAGCCCAGGCCCTTGACATAGAAATCCAGGGCAGCATCTACATCCGGCACAGCCAGCACGTAGTGGCCGAACCCCTGGTCGCCGGTCGTGAAGCCCGAGACCCCGGTCGGCGAGATGAACGGCTTCTCGAACAGCTCCGTCGCGCCATAGTAGATCTCGACCCGGGTGTTTGCCGTGTCCGTGCACGAAATCAGCCCGAGGACACCGCGATCGGCCGCCAACTCGACGCTCTCTGTTGTCACCTCGATGCCATGCGCTTCGAGACGCTTCTTGATCGCGAGTAGCGAGTCCGCGCTATCGACCTCGTAGCCCGAGAGCGAGATGTCATCCGACGGGCCCTTTTCGACCATCAGGCGCCAACTGCGGGAGTCAACCCTGAACCGCGCCGAATTCTCGCTGCTCGAGGCCTCCATAGCCCCCAGTTTTTCCGTCATGAAGGCGCGCCACGCGGGCACATCCGCAACCTCGAAGCCCATGTAACCCAGTCTCTGAACGCTCATTTCTTACCTTTCTTGGAGTGTGATTTGCGCCGTCGGCCGTAGGTTGTGAAATCACCCCGGGACCTCGGGTATGGCTTTCCTGTTGTTGCCGTGCTCGACGGCCCGAAGGAGTGGGGTGCATATCGTCGCCGGACCAGTGGCCCGGCAGAGCGGATGAGTGATCGTCCCTAGCGGTCCTCGGTGATCACTCCGCGATCAGGACTCGCTCGCGTGCCGCACGATTCAGTTCGCGCAACTCCATGCTGGTGTCGCCGAGAACCTCCCGGCCCACCTGAGCACCCCTCTCGACAAGGCGCGTCGCCATGGCGAAATCGCGCGGAGCATCCACCGAAACTGCCGCAGTCACTCTGCCGTCGTTGAGCCTGAAGAGCAGGGCCGGGCCGTCGTCGGGATCACCTCGCATGACGTATTCCCCTGAACCTTCGATGTCGCCGATCATCTGTATGCGATGTCCGGCCATCTCGGTCCACGACAGCGGGAGTTGCGGTGCATGAACAGCTTTCCCTAACATCGCCGACGCAACTGCGGTCGCCTCTCGCTGACTGTTGATGTAGGTCTCGAGCGACCGCCGGCCGCCCGTCAGTAGCGGCCACGATGCCACGTCGCCTGCAGCGAAGACCCCCTCTGCGGCGGTACCGCCGGAATCGTTCACGAGGATGCCGCGGTTGCACGCAAGCCCGGACTGTTCGGCCATCGCCGTCTCTGGTTCCGCGCCGACGCACACGATTGCACGATCTGCCACGAAAGATCTTCCGTCGGTGCCGATTACAGTGGCGATCCGGTCCACCCCCTTGAATTCGGCGACTCCTGTGTTCAACACGACCGTAATCCCGAGTTCCATGAGGCGCGCCCGGCACCAGCCGCCGATCCGGCGGCCGAGAACCCGCTGCAGCAACTCGTCCGAGGCTTCCAGGATGCTGACTTCGAGACCGAGCTTCCGGGCAGTGGTCGCGACCTCACAGCCGATCAAGCCTCCGCCAACGACGACGAGCCGTTGCCCTGGCTCCCAGTCTCGGCGCATCCGGTGGACGTCGTCAGCCGTTCGTAGGGTAGCGACACCAGGAAGGTCGGAGCCGGAAAAGGAGGGAACGCGCGCACTGGCCCCGGTCGCCAGGAGAACACGATCGACTTTGAGCGAGGGGCCGCCGTCGAGCAGGACTTCTCCGCGGGTGACATCCACCTGCAGGACGGTCTTGTCGAGCACCGTTTCGATCTGCCACTCTTCGTACCAGTCAGCCGGGAACAGCAGCGGGGGATCGGCCAGATCCCCGGCCAGGACCGCTTTGGAAAGCGCGGTGCGGTCATATGGGAGTTCGCGCTCCTTACCGATCAGCACGAGGCGCCCGTCATAGCCTTCCGAACGCAGCGCCTGTACGGCAGTCACTCCAGCGACCCCGCCCCCGATGACCACGATGTCGGAAGTCATGTCGTCACTCCTCCCTCGAGGTCCACGAGAACGTCGTCTCCCTCGAGTTTGACCACAAAGGTCCGCAACGGAACACAGGCCGGGAGAGCCTTCGCCTTGCCGGTGCGCACGCAGAACTTGGCCCAGTGGAGTGTGCACTCCACGACGTCATCCTCGAGATAGCCCTCTGAGAGTGCCCAATCGGCATGGGTGCAGGTGTCCTGAGTCGCGAAGTACTCTCCGCCCACGTTACAGACCAGAATCGGCTCTGGACCTTCCTCGAAACGAAGCATCTCACCCGGCGCCAAATCGCCGGAGCTGCATATCTTTGTGAGGGCCATCGTCACTCCTAGAAGAAGAAGCTGAGGTTGTTGGAGAGAATTGTGCTCTGGTCGATCAGGATCGTTCGCTTCGCGAGTTCGAAACCCGCTTCGCTACCAGTTCGACGCAAAATGTCCTTCCGCTCCCCAGCGAAAATATCGAGCTGCCGCTCGAGCCGATTTCTGTACACGATGAAAACGCTCGAGACGTGGTATTCACCAGGTTTCTCACCGCCGACGATCATGACGTTGGAAATCACATGCCGCGTGCGCGAGGCAGGGTTCTCCGACCAGCTCACATCTGAAGTGATCTTGCGCAGGCGCCCTCGCATCATCTGCGCATTGTCATCGAAATGTGCGTATTCACGGGCACCGGAATACTCCTGTGCAGTTTCCCGCATGATCCGCGTGGTTCGGATCGGCATGAAGTAATGAATATCTTCTGCCAACAGATCGAACCATTCTTGGAAGCGGCGGTCATTGAGCAGTTTCGCCTCCCAGTAGTAGAACTGCTCGATCTCATGCTGCAGGCTGGGGTCTACTGGTGCGGGTTTTGTTCGAAATGCCGTGGTTGGCGATTCGGCCTCAATCATAATTCTTCCTAATCAGTCGGGAGTTCTGTTCAGGTGGAGAGCCGGCGATGGCTCCACCGCGGTCCGCTCGCCGCCCGCCGCGGTCACGTGTGGGTCGACTCGGACGCTGCGGGTCGGGTGGCGTCCAGTGCAGCCCAGTCCGGCGAAGTCATCATCCGGACCCATTGCGTATACAGCCCACGCGCCGCTTCTTCGCTGTAGACGTAGCTGATCGTGCCGGGGTAATCGGGATTGTCCGAGTCGGTCTGACCGAGCCCCATCTCCGCGTTGAACGGCCGACTGCGGGCCTTGTGTCCGCGCAGCACCTGCTGGATCTCAACCCAGTTCTCGCCGTCGTCCTGCTCGAAGACACCACCTGCCGAGAAGGTTCGCAGTGTCTGCTGGCGGTATTCCTCCTTCATCTCCTCGGGTGCGTCGGCATCCACGACGGTGAAGGCCCAGACCTCGATCTCGTTCGGCCCGCGAGGGTGCCACGCTCGGATGGTGTTGATGCCCGGCAGGAACGAACAGGTTGGGAAAATGGTCATGTGCTGCGCCATCAGTTGCTGGCCACGCTCTGTGCTTCCCAGGCGCTCGGAAGCCTTCTCTGCGGCAGGGCCCTGAGTCCAGTACTCGGTGACCTTCGGCCCCATGATGGCGAGCAACAGGTTGGGATCGCCGATGTAGAAGCCAGAACCGTGCCCGCCCCAGGTTGCGCGGTACTGGATGCCTTCTGTGGGGGGAGCGAGCTCCGACAGATCCACGCCATCAGGCAGGCCCGCGAGAATACCGGAAAGATGGGATGTGGTGCCCGCGTGGTACATATCGCTGCAGAATTGCTCCGCTGCGAACTTCCAGTTGCAGGGAATGACCCACTTCTGAATCCCCGGTATCGCTTCGGTGCCCGCTTCGGTTCTATCCAACATGTGGTCCATGTAGAACTTCGCTTCACCCAGATAGGTGTCCAGGTCCGGGGCGTCAGCGTCCCAGTTTGCGAAAATCAGACCCTTGTAGGTCTCGACGCGAGCCTGTAGTGGGCCCCAATCTTCTTTCTCGAGCCCGGGGAAGGCCTGCTCCTCGAAAGGCACACTCACCAAGTTGCCGCCAGTATCGTAGGCCCAGCCGTGATAGCTGCAGGTGAATGACTTGGCGTTGCCCCCGTCCGCGCGGCAGATCCGCATTCCGCGGTGGCGACACTGGTTGAGGAAGACGCGAATCTCCCCGTTCTTCTGACGAACGACCATCACGGGATCCTCGCCCATATAGTTCGTCATGAAGTCGCCGGCCTTCGGAATCTGCGTCTCGTGGCCCATCAGCAACCATGAGCGACCGAAGATCCGCTCCAACTCCTGTTCGTACAGCGCCTCGTCGGTGTAGATCCGCGGATCCAGCCGGCCGTTCCTTTCGTCTACGAGCTCGGCGATGTCCGCGTCGGCCCACTTGGGCTTCCTCCCCGCAATCGCGGGTACACCTTGCACGTCAGTCATAGGGCTTTCCTTCCTCGTCGGCAAATCACACTTGTACGGTCTTTGGTGCGCAACGGAACTCAGGTCTGCTTCGCAAATGCCTTACGGCTACGTCGCCGACGGTGAACAACGGCCCGACGGAGTAACTTCCGATCCATCGATCGCCGTGCTCACTCGCTGCCATCCAATAGTGATCCGTATCTCATCGGCGAACATCCGGGAAAAGTACTGAACCCGCCGCCCGATGGATCGACGGACCTGCTTCATGTGTCCGCTGCGAGGACCCCGCCGCGGCGGGGTGCCGAGACCGTGCGGTGGGAGTTGTCAGTGGACTGCAGGGCAATTCCGGAACGGCTGTGGGACCGGGAAGCTCGACCACATAGGTGCACAGGACGCGATGGCCGCCACAGGTGACGACCTTGTGGGTTGAACTCCTTTGCCACCAAGGCTGCGCTTCAAGACAATCTGTGGGGGCCGGCCTGTTGACCTGCCCACCCGGATGAAATTCCCTCCCCGGCAACCGATATGGTCGTGCTCGCGCCTGAGGTCGGTATCGCCTAACGGAGTCGGTCGCGTCGGGCGATGGTGCTGCCCAGGCCCGCCGCGGCCGCGCGGACGGTGGCCACATGTAATTCCGGGCGGAACCGTCCGGTGGGGCCGGTGACGCTGATGGCGGCGACAGGTTCGCCGTCGTGTGCGAACACCGGCGCGGCCACGCACGTGATGCCGAGCGCGGATTCCTCGCGCTCGAACGCGACCCCGGTCTCGACGATCCGAGCCAGTTGGCGTCGCAGCATGCCGGGCGCCACGATCGTGTGCGGGGTGCGCCGCACCATCGGGGCCGCGAGCACGTCCCGGCGGACCTCGGGGTCGGCGTGGGCGAGCAGAGCCTTACCGATTGCGGAGCAGTACAACGGAATCCGCCCGCCGGTGCGAGACGGGGCGTTGGCCTGCCGGTGCCCGCCGATCTTGGCGACATAGACGACGTCGTGGCCGTCGCGCACCCCGAGATGCACGGTCTCGTGGGTTCGCTCGTAGATGTCTTGCAGGAACGGCATCGCCATTTCGAGGAGGCTGCGTTCGAGCGAGGCGAGCATCCCGAGTTCGAACAGGCCGCCACTGAGCCGGTACCCACCGTCGACGCGGTCGAGCAGCCGATTGGCGGCGAGCTCTCCCGCGAGCCGGTGCACGGTCGCCTTGTGCAGCCCGGTCCGGCGCACCAGTTCGGCGAGGGGAAGCACATGATCGTCCGGCCGGAAGGCACGCAGGATCGTCACCGCCTTGCCGAGGACGGTGTCGAGGTCCGCGGAACTCGTCATACTCCGAGCGTATCGCTGAGCGAGACGATTGTCTGGTCCGGTCCCGCCACACCCTGGACAGTGGTCGTCATGAGCAAGCCCACGAATTCCCTCGCAGCGAGCGAGTCCGACATCGCTGCTGCCGCGGACCGTCTCGCGTCCGCCGCCGCCACCGGTGTGCCGTGCGTGCCGGTCCGCGATCTGATCGGCCGCGACGACCTCGCCGCGGCATACGCAGTCCAACGCCACGTCAACGCACTCCGCGAGCAGTCCGGCGCCACCGTGGTGGGCCGCAAGATCGGCCTCACCTCCGAGGCGGTCCAACAGCAGCTCGGCGTGGACCAGCCGGACCTCGGTGTGCTGTTCGACGACATGCAGTACCCGGACGGCGGCGCGATCCCGATCGGGCGACTGCTGCAGCCGCGCATCGAGGCCGAGATCGCCTTCGTGCTCGGCGCCGACCTCGTCGACGTCCCGCTCGACAAAGCCCAGGTCCGGGGCGCGATCGACTACGCCGTGGCCGCGCTGGAGATCTGCGACAGCCGCATCGCCTCCTGGGACATCAGCTTCGGCGACACCGTGGCCGACAACGCCTCGTCGGGCGTGTTCGTTCTCGGGACGCAGCGCCGCACGCTCGACGAGGTCGCGCCCGTGGACGTCGTGATGTCGATGTCCGTCGACGGTCGTGAGGTGTCCACCGGTGTCGGATCCGCCTGCCTCGGCGATCCGGTCGAGGCCGTCGTGTGGCTTGCCCGCACAGCCCGCGACCTCGGTCAGCCGCTGCGCGCCGGTCAGGTGATCCTGTCCGGTGCGCTCGGCCCGATGCAGCCGGTCGCGGCCGGCAACCTCGTCACCGTCACCATCTCCGGTCTCGGTGTCGTGACAACCCGTTTCACGGAAGGACTCGAGGCATGAGCAAGGTCAAAGTCGCGATCATCGGATCGGGCAACATCGGCACCGATCTCATGATCAAGGTGCTGCGCAACTCGGAATACCTGGAGATGGGTGCGATGGTCGGCATCGACCCGGCGTCCGACGGGCTGGCGCGTGCCGCACGGCTGAAGGTGCCCACCACCGCGGAGGGCGTCGAGGGTCTCATTGCGATGCCCGGGTTCGACGACATCGAGATCGTCTTCGACGCCACGTCCGCGAAAGCGCACGTCGCGAACAATGCCCGCCTGGCACCTCTCGGCAAACGCCTGATCGATCTGACGCCGGCCGCCATCGGACCGTACGTCGTGCCCGCGGTGAACGCCGACGAGCACCTGGACGCCCCCAACGTGAACATGGTCACCTGCGGTGGCCAGGCCACGATCCCGATGGTCGCCGCCGTCTCGCGGGTGGTGCCGGTGGCGTACGCGGAGATCGTCGCGTCCATCGCATCCAAGTCGGCCGGTCCGGGCACCCGCGCCAACATCGACGAGTTCACCGAGACCACGTCCGAGGCGATCGTGTCGGTCGGCGGCGCCCGCCGCGGCAAGGCCATCATCGTCCTCAACCCCGCCGAGCCACCGCTCGTCATGCGCGACACCGTCTTCTGTCTGGTCGATGCCCCGGATCCGGCTGTTCACGAGGAGATCCGGCAGTCGATCGAGAAGATGGCCGGTGACGTGTCGGCGTACGTGCCCGGCTACCGACTCAAGCAGCAGGTGCAGATCAACGAGATCCCGGCCGATCAGCCGGTCGAGACGCTGCTCGCCGACGGGCAGCGCCCCACCCATCAGGTCTCGGTGTTCCTCGAAGTCGAGGGAGCCGCGCATTATCTGCCCGCCTACGCGGGCAATCTCGACATCATGACGTCCGCCGGACTGCAGATCGCGGAGCGGATCGCCCAGCAGAAGGGAACCACCCGATGAGCAAGCCCAGCATCTTCGTCCAAGACGTCACACTGCGGGACGGCATGCACGCGATGCGGCACCGCATCACGCCCACCGATGTGCGACGTATCGTGACGGCCCTCGACGCCGCCGGTGTCGATGCGATCGAGGTCGCCCACGGGGACGGCCTGGCCGGCGGGTCACTGAATTACGGACCCGGCTCGCATACCGACTGGGAATGGATCGAGGCCGCCGCGGATGCGATCGACCGCGCCCGGCTCACGACGCTGCTGCTGCCGGGCGTCGGCACGGTCCGAGAACTCGAGCGCGCCTACGGACTCGGAGTGCGTTCGGTTCGCGTCGCCACCCACTGCACCGAGGCGGACGTCTCCGCGCAACACATCGAGACCGCCCGCGAGATCGGCATGGACGTCTCGGGCTTCCTCATGATGAGCCACATGGCGCCCGCCGAGGAGCTGGCGAAGCAGGCCAAGCTGATGGAATCGTATGGTGCGCACTGCGTGTACGTCACCGACTCGGGCGGACGGCTCACGATGAACGGCGTCGCGGAGCGAGTCCGCGCCTACCGGGACATCCTGGATCCGGACACCGAGATCGGCATCCACGCCCATGAGAACCTCTCGCTCTCCGTCGCCAATTCCGTTGTGGCCGTAGAGAACGGGGTCAACCGTGTGGACGCGTCGCTGGCGGGCCACGGTGCCGGCGCCGGCAACTGCCCCCTCGAGGCTTTCATCGCCGTCGCCGACATCCACGAGTGGGAGCACGGGTGTGACCTGTTCGCCCTGCAGGATGCCGCGGACGACATCGTCCGGCCACTGCAGGACCGGCCGGTCCGCGTGGACCGCGAAACGCTCACGCTGGGCTACGCCGGTGTGTACTCGAGCTTCCTACGGCACGCGGAGGCGGCGTCCGCCCGCTACGGCATCGATGTCCGCACACTGCTGCTCGAGGCCGGACGGCGTCGGCTGGTCGGTGGTCAGGAAGACATGATCGTCGACATCGCGCTCACGCTCGTCGCGGAGCGAGAACGCGAAAGCGCCTGACCTCGTCGGCCGACGGCATCCATCGTCGAGTCTCATTCGGTTGCTTCGGTCGCGGACAGGCGCACGGCTGCGTCGTAGACGAGGTGCGCATGGAGTTCGAACAGTGCGATGAGGTCGACGCTGTCGCCACCGATCTCCTTGGCGATGAACAGCCCGTCGGCCGTCGCCATCGCATAGGTGGTGAGCAGTTGAACCGAACTCTCCGCCAGGTCCGGCGCGACCTCGCGCATCGTTTCGGAGATGCGACGGTGCGCCTCGTCGCGCACCGTCAGGAACATGGTGCGGGCACGCGCCTCGGTGGGCCGGCGCTCGAGCGCAAGCATGAGCCCCAGCCGGATGAAGTCGGGCGATTCGAGCAGGGCCTTCGCGATCTGCATCGACACGGCGGCGATGCGATCACGTGGGGCATCGCCGTCCGGCATGGACCAGGCACCGAGCCAAGTGCCGAAGCTGCGTTCGATGACCGCCGCGATCAGGTCGTCCTTGTCTTTGAAATGCCAGTAGATCGAGCTGGCGGGCAGGCCGCACTTCTTGCTCACCAGCGCGATGCTGGTGCCGTCGTATCCACGCTCGCTCGCCACCTCCACCGCGGCATCGAGGATTCTGCGGCGGGATTCCTCACCGTTGACGCGACGCCGGCGGGGTTTGCTGTCCTCGGCCATGCACTCCTCCTCACTGGCGTCGGTGTGTCTTGACTCTCACTGCGGACTGACCTTACTGTAGCAATCACTACGGGAACAAGCGAAGAACTTCACTCGACGTCCCACGTTCCGGCGGGTCGGCAGATTCCCATCACGAGAGGTCTCCAACGTGAGTGACTATCCGACGTACGACATCGCGGTCATCGGCTATGGGCCCACGGGCGTCACCGCCGCGAACATCTTGGGACAATTGGGCCTGAAAGTCCTCGTGGTAGAACGGGATCCGGACATCTACGCTCGCGCCCGGGCCATCTCGACCGATGAAGAGGTCATGCGGATCTGGCAACAGGCCGGACTCGCGGACCGACTCCAGCAGGACATGCTCCCAGGCAAACCGGTCGCCTTCGTCGACGCACGAGGTGAATCGTTCGTCGACATCGTGCCGAAGCCGCGGGGTGCCGGGCATCCACCGCAGCAGTTCATCTACCAGCCGGCGATGGAAAAGGTCCTGCGCAGCGGAGTCGATCGGTTCCCGAACGTCGAGATCCTGCTCGAACACGAGTGCCTGCGCGTCCTGCAGAACGGCGACGGCGTCGAACTGATGCTGGCCGATCTGCGACACGACGTCTTCAAGCGGGCGCTGGCGTCGTATGTGATCGCCGCGGACGGCGGCTCGAGCCCCACCCGCGCCCAACTCGGCGTCGGCTACGAGGGCAAGACCTTCGGGGAACGCTGGGTGGTGATCGATGCGAAGGTGATCAACGAATGGCCCGGTCACGATCAGCTCCGTTTCCACTGCAATCCGTCTCGCCCCACCGTCGACTGCCCGACACCTCTGGGTCACCACCGTTGGGAGTTCCCGGTCAGGCCCGGCGAGGACGAGAAGGAACTGTCGACCGACGCCGCGATCTGGGGCGTGCTGAACAACCAGGGCATCACCGACCGGGAGGTGAAGATTCTGCGGGCCGTCGTCTACAGCCACCACGTCCGATTCGCGGACCGCTGGCGGGTGGGACGCGTCTTCCTCGCCGGCGACGCCGCACACGCCATGCCGCCGTGGATCGGCCAGGGCATGTCCGCCGGAGTGCGTGATGTCGCGAACCTCTGCTGGAAACTTGCTGCGGTGCTGTCGGGTTCGCTGCCGGACTCGGTTCTGGACAGCTACCAAACCGAACGCATGCCGCACGTGCGGGAGGTGACGAAGCGTGCAGTGAAGACAGGCAACCTCATCACCGAGAGCCGGCCCGCACTGGCGTCGTTGCGCAACCACACGTTCCGGGTCGCGATGAAGATTCCCGGATTCCCCGAATGGCTTCGAGACAGTCGCTGGATCCCGGATTCGCACTACCCCACGGGGTTTCTCGCCACCTCGAAGGCGCCCGCGGTCGGCTGGCAGATACCGCAACCCTGGGTGCAGAGTGAGAAGGGAAGTCGTGAGCGATTCGACGACGTGACCGCTTCCCGATGGATCCTCGTTCACCTCGGTCCCGCGCGAGAGTGGCACGAGTGGACTTCTCTGGGCGTGCCGACCCTCGAGCTGAAACCCGCAGGTTCTGCCGTCTCATCCGATGCGGTGGTCGACACCGACCGCCTTCTCGTCGACTGGATGCGCGAGAAGGGCGCCACCGCG
>NZ_JBAQEO010000098.1:0-8036 GCF_049286785.1 Rhodococcus sp. (in: high G+C Gram-positive bacteria)
ATACTCGTCGTCGACGAGGTCCGCTGCCACTCCTGCCGATTCCATCCACGACGTCAGCGCCTTCCACGCATTCTGGTCCGCGAGGATCAAAGCGAAATACACCCACACCCCGTCTGCGCACTGGAACAAGGCCGGTTGCGTCGGCTCGGGTTGTGCATGTCGACAGGTCTGCCTCTGCACCAATGCCTTCGGGTAGAACCAGTACGGGTTGGCCAACTCGCCCGTGACCGCGATCGATTCGTGCATCGATACGTCGACCAACTGTCCCTGTCCAGTATTCTGCCGCTCGATGAGTGCAAGAAGCAGTCCGCACAACGCGAAGCTCGCGGCGGTCATGTAGCCCTGATTTCCGCCGGGTCGGATCGGTGGAATCGAATGATCGTCATAGCCGCACGTTGTGAGAAGCCCACCTATTGCGAGGCCGACCAGATCGGAACTCCGGTAATTCGCCCAAGGTCCGGTCAGCCCGAATGGTGAAACTGATAGCGCAATCAACCGAGGATGCTCCGAGCAAAGCCGCTCGAGGTCCAATCCCTGCGCTTCGAGGTCCACGGGCCTGCCGGTCGTCAGGAGGATGTCGGCGCGGGCGATGAAGTCCGCCAACGATGCCCGACCTTCCTCGTCACCGATCGTCAGAGTGACCGAACGCTTCGAGGTGTTGTAGGTCCAGAAATTCAGACTCTTGTTCGGGTCGACTTCACCACCGGCGTAGGGGCCGATATGTCGGCTCGCCACACCACCGATGGGTTCGACTTTGATGACCTCGGCGCCCTGATCGGCAAGCAGTTTGCCGGTATATTCACCAGCCGGATCGTCAGCGAGCTCTACGACAACCAGTCCACTGTATGCAAGTTCCATCAGATCACGCCCTCTGCGGTCAGCGCCGCAATCTCGTCCTCGTCGAGTCCGAGGATGTTGCCGAATACATAATGATTGTCCTCGCCGAGTAGCGGCGCGCTGCGCCAATTGTCCTGCACCGTGCGGGAGAACTGCATTGGTGAGCCTTCGAACTTTGCCATACCGATGACGGGGTGATCGAGTTCGAAGAACGTTCCCCGGAGGTTGATCTGGGGGTCCGACTCGGTGAGATCCTGCGAGTTCCGGACGGCGCCTGCAGCCACCCCAGCAGCCTGCAGCAACTCCATGGACTCGTGCGCCGGCCGACTGGCGGACCAACGTGAGATGTATTCGTCAAGCTTGTCATGGTTGGCGAAACGGGAAGACTGATCGGCAAACTCCGGGAACGAAGCCCATTCGGGGCTTCCGAGGGCTGAAGTGAACCGCGACCAGTCCGCATCGTCGAACACAGCGATTGCGAGCCACTTGTCCTCGCCTGCAGCAGGATAGACACCGTGCGGGGCCGCCTGTGGATTGTCCAGGCGGTTTCCGTTGGGGTAGCCCGGTCTACGGGTCTTGGCGTTGTTTACAGACACGTCGAGCAAGTCCGGACCGATCAGGTTGATACCGGCCTCTACCGCAGAGACATCGATCTCCTGCCCCTTGCCGGTTGCGTTGCGCTGCATGATCGCCATCAAGAGTGCCGCGGAATTGTAGTAAGCCGCCTGATTGTCCATATAGGACAGTCCCCAACCGGACGGTTCCCGATCCGGCAGACCGGAGATGAAGGACAAGCCGCACACCGCTTGGATTACCGGGCCGTAACTCTTGAATCGGTGGTGCGGTCCGCTGTGCCCGAACCCGCTCATACGCGCAAGGATGATCTCGGGATCGATCGCACGCAGATTGTCATACGTCAGTCCCCACTTCTCCATGACCCCGGGCGCGAAGTTCTCGGTCACGACCGAACTCGCTCCGATCAACTGCCGCACCAACTGCTGGCCGCGCTCAGTCTTCATGTTCACGGTGATGCCGAGCTTGTTGCGGCTGTAGTTGTTGAACAGTCCGCCCTTGTTCGGGTCCGGATTCGGATCCTCATCACCGTACGAGCGCAGTTCATTCTTGTAGATGGGCAAGCGCCTGGGCATATCCAGTCGATCACGTGCCTCGATCTTGATGACCTCGGCTCCGAAATCTGCCAGCATGCGGGTTGCGACAGCACCCACACCCATCCAGCAGAAATCCGCGATCCTCACACCGGCAAGCGGTCCCGTGCGCTGGTGGGGCCGACGTCCGCTGCCCGGCTGTGTCTGTGTTGGCCGCGTGTGCTCGACTGCAGTCACTACGTGCCTCCCATCTTCGTTGTCATTGGGGAATTCCGGTCGGGCAGTTCGCTCACCGAACGTTCGTGTGCCTCAGATCATTCCCGATGCACCGAGCATAATTATCATGAGGAAATATGGCAATAGTCGGGTTGAAGGGAAATACCCGCACAAAGCGGCGAACCCCGCGCACCGAGGGTGATGCGCGGGGTTCGAAGCGACACATTGCTGAAAATTCCAGCCATCCGAGTGGACGAGACTCACACGAGAATCGACAACTGCCTATCCCACGGCCATCCGGCCACCGTCGACAGGCAGGATGGTCCCCGTCGTGTAGCTCGACGCGTCACCGGCAAAGTACAGAACGGCTCCGACGATTTCTTCGGGTTTGCCACCACGCGAGATCGGCCAGGCCCCAGCGAGATCGTCGAATTCCTCCATGTCCCAGCCCCTGCTGATATCGGTGAGAAAGGACCCGGCCATCACACAGTTGACCCGCACGTGGGGCCCGTAAGCGGAAGCGAAACCCTTTGTCAGCGAGTTCAGACCCGCCTTTGCCGCCCCGTATGGAATGTATTCCGGGGCCGGCCGCTCGGAGGCGTTGCTACTGATATTGATGATCGACCCACCGCCCGCCGCCGCCATTCGCTTGGCAACCAGAGCACTCAGGCGGAATGGGCCCTTGAGGTTCACGTCGACAATCTTGTCGAACAGTTCCTCACTCACTTCTTCGATACTCGGGTACAGCGGTGCAATGCCGGCATTGTTTACCAGCACGTCCAACTTGCCGAACGTGGAATACACCTCGTCGATCAGCGACGGCAGACTCGCCCAATCACCCACGTGCGCAGCCACGCCGAGAGCCTTGACCCCGGTCTTGGCCTCGATTTCCGCAGCTAGTTCACGGCACGGTTCGACCTTGCGACTCGCGATCACCACATGTGCACCCTCGTCGGCGAACGCCCACGCCATCGAAGCTCCCAGACCACGGCTTCCACCGGTAATCAGAATTACTCTGCCTGCAAGATTATTTCGATCGGTACCCATTATTTCTCGATTCGTTCAGGCACTGGAACGCGACGTCGACTCGCGCCACGACTTACCCTTGTCGGCCCGCGCTTCTGCGGGTAGTCCCAACAGTCGCTCGGCAATGATGTTGCGCTGGATCTCGTCCGAGCCACCAGCGATGCGGTACCCCGGCGCCCCGAGAACGTGCTCGTTCCATGCGTAGGTACCCACCCGCCCTGTATCAGCGAGAAGATTTCGTTGCAATATCGCAGTAGCAGTGTCGGAAACCAACTTCAGCTTGTCCACCCACTGAACCTTGCGCACCGAGCCGATCGCACCCGGGGCACCGCCGATCTCCCGCGCCTGACGGTCGCGCAGCAGATCGATCTCCGCCAGTGTCTGCCGAAGGTAGACCTCGGCCAGCTTCTGCCGAATCTGTGGGTCACCGATCCGTCCGGCAGAACGTGCGGAGGCAACCAACTGACTGAACTGCCCACCGACCCCTGCCGTGTTGGAACTTCCCCCACGTTCGAACGCCAGGGTCGTCAACGCGACGTTCCAGCCTGCCCCCACATCACCCAACCGAAGACGATCCGGTATCCGAACATCGGTGAAGAACACCTCGTTGAAACTGGTACCGCCCGACATTTGCCGGATCTGGCGCACCTCCACACCCGGTGCGTCGAGTGGAATCAGGAACCCGGTCATGCCCGCATGTTTCGGCACATCGGGATCGGTACGTGCGATGAGTTCGCCCCAGTCGGCGAACTGTGCCCCCGAAGTCCACACCTTCTGTCCGTTGATCACCCACTCCTCACCGTCCAGGACTGCGCGGGTACCGAGCGAGGCGAGGTCCGAACCGGCACCCGGCTCCGAAAACAACTGGCATGCCAAGAGTTCGCCCCGGAGCATCGAGGGAAGGAAGGTCTCCATCTGTTCCGGCGTACCGAGGATCCGAATGGTCGGTGCGATCAGGTGCATCGTGACCGAGAACAGCTCATGGGGCGCCAACGGCAACAGCGCCGATTCTTCTCTCGCGAACACATCGGCGTGCTCGACGCTCAACCCAGCACCGCCATCTTCGACAGGCCAGTCGATGGCACCGTACCCGGCATCGAACTTGATACGCTGCCACCTCTTGTGTTCCCCGAGCAGTGCCCGCTCCGCTTCGAATGGCAGCGAATGAAACACCGCCACATCGAACGGGTCCCGGTCCGTACTGCCCGCCACAGCGCCGACGTTCTCGCGCAGCCAACCGCCGGCCCGTTCACGAAACTCTGACAGAGTCATAAAACCTCCGAAATCTATGCAGCGAGAACCACCGGTCATCCGGGATCTGCGGCTCAGTACAACGACTCTCCGCCGTCAACGATCTGGTTGGTTCCGGTGACGAACTTCGCGCCAGGACCACACACGTACACCGCGGCCGCGGCCATGTCTTCAACGCTGCCTGCCCGACCCAAGGGAACTGTCGCGGCCATCCTCTCGAAAACCTCCGGATTCCGCTCGAGCGCCATCGGGGTGGCGGTGATGCCGGGCGAGAGCGCGTTGACCCGCACTCCGGTCGAAGCCAACTCATAGGCTGCTACGCGCACGAACTGATTGAGTCCTGCCTTGGTGGTCGCGTAGTGGATCGTGCCTGGACGCGTCCCCAGTGCGCGGACCGACGAAAGCACCAGAATCGCTGCATTCTCGTTCTTGTCCGGACGCGCCGCCATTCGCGTCGCGGCTTGGTGACAGCAGCGGAAGGTGCCGGTGAGATTCAGGTCCATCGTGTCGGCCCACACCTCCTCCGTCATCTCGAGGAACGGGACCATGGAGCCGCTCCCTGCGTTGGCGACGAAGATGTTGAGCGTGGGGAAAGTGCGGTCTGCGAGCTCGAACATCACGCCGACCGATTGAGGGTCACGAATGTCCACCTCAGCAATCTCGACCAATTGACCGGGAGCTGCCACCTCCTGCAGTTCCTTACGAGCCAGTTCCAGCTGCGGCCTCCGGCGGGCTGCGATCATGACGTTGGCGCCGGCCTCAACCATTCCCTTCGCAATGCCGAGCCCGATACCTTCGCTCGCGCCTGTGACCAGCGCGTTCTGTCCAGCCAGCGGACCTTGGTTACTGTTCTCTCGTCTCACTCGGCAAACCTTTCCTGTTGTTCTGCCCGCTGCGCGACTGCGGGTTCAGCGCAAGAACGGCACTCGAGCCGTGTGGGCTTCTAGGCGTCGAGACGCAGTGAGCTCGAGCGCGCGCGCGAAACACACAGCATCATGGTTTCGCCGCAGGCACGCTCGTCTTCGGTCAGCACCGAGTCCCTGTGGTCCGGAATCCCCTCCAGCACAGGTGTTTCACAGGTGCCACAGGTTCCCTCATTGCACGAGGACAGAATGTCGACGCCGTTCTCCTCCGCCACGGAGAGAATCGATCGATCTGCCGGAACAGTGACCGTGATACCGGACTGTACGAACTCGACCTCGATGTCGTGATCGGGTCCGTCCAGTTCGATCTCTTTGGCCACAAAGCGCTCGGTGCGCAAAGCCCGCTTCACCGGCCCGCCCGAGCACACTTCCTCCAACTTGGCGAGCAGCCCCTCTGGACCGCAGGAGTAGATGACCGTCTCCGGAGGAGTGGCGGCTACGAGTTGCTCGATGTCGGGCATACCGAGTTCGTCGTCCGGCCAGATCTGGACCCGATCCCCGAATTGGGTCAACTCGTCGAGGTAGGCCATGCTCGAGCGCGACCGTCCGGCGTAGAACAGTTGCCATTCCCTGCCTTCGCGAGCGAGTTGCGCGATCATCGGTATCAGCGGCGTGATGCCGATACCACCGGCCACGAACTGAAACGCAGGCCCATCCGTCAGGGCGAAATGATTACGTGGTGCGCTCACCTTGACGGACGATTGCTCCTCGAGCGAATCGTGAACGAACGCGGAACCGCCACGACTGTGCGGCTCTCGGAGGACCGAGACGACCCACCGCGTGTCCGCGACCGCGAAACCGGTGAGCGAGTACTGGCGAACCAATCCGTCGCGCATCTGAATATCGATGTGAGAGCCTGGTTCCCAGCTGGGTAGCGCATCACCGCAGGCGGCCTCGAGAGACAGTTCGACGATGCCGTCGGCGATCGTGCGTCGTTCGACGACGCGAAGATCGAGGTTCATGGTTCACTTCCCAGAAGTTTGTCCGAAGTGCCGAACCCCTCGAAGCAGGACGAGCCTGCTCCGAGGGTTGTGCGGTGGCTTATCCGTAATCGCACCACTCGGTCAAACGCCCGTTCTCGAATGTCATGATCGACAAGACGTTGAGTTTGCAGAACTCGCCGGCTTTGCCGAATCCGGGGACATCCACTGTTGCAGTTCCCTGCCACGTCGTCTCACGCAGCACCGAGTTGCCCGTCACCGCCCAACGGGTGGTTTCACCGATCGAGCGATCAGGGAAGACCTGCTTCATCTGTTCTACGGTCTCGATCATGAGATCGCGACCGGACGCGGCGACGCCGCGATTCTGGTGTACGACAACGACATTCTCGTCAACGAGGTCACGCAGAGCATCGAGCTCGAGGTTGTTCCAGGCGTCGACGACCTTGTGTGCCTGCGCCAGCAGTTCTTCGGGAGCCAGGTTGGTCATTGGATGTTCAGTCCTTTTGTGAGAACGGTGGGGCAGGGGGTTACTTCGTCTGTACTTCGATGTCGAACTCGTGAATTCCTCGGGTGGGCATCGAGTGATACCCGATGGTCTGTCCCTCGGCCAGTGCGAACTTCGGCATCTTTGCGACGATCCGCTCGAGCACGAGACTCATCATGAGGCGCGCGAAGTTCGATCCGAGGCATCGGTGCGGGCCGATGCTGAAGGCGATGTGGTTCTTGTCCTTGCGGTGCAGGTCCCAGTGGTGCGGATTCGGGAATCTGGCCTCGTCGCGGTTCGCCCCGTTGTAGGACGTCCACACCTTGGCGCCCTCGTCGAGATCGGTTTGTCCGACCGAGACGGGGCACGTCGTGGTCCGCTGAAGTGCAGTGACATTCGCAAACATGCGAAGGCCTTCTTCTACGGCGTCGGGAATCAGTTCCGGGTTCTGCACCAACTCGGCCAGGTCGTCCGGATGCGTGGCGAGGTGATGGAGAATTCCGCCGAGAACAGTTCCGGTCGATTCCAGGCCCGCGATCGACAACGGCAGAACCACAGCAATGCGCTCCGACAGAGTCGGCTCGCGGCCGTCGATCTCCTTCACCTGGCACACCAGGCTCACCAGATCATCCTCGATCGGATCGGCCATCCGCGTTTTCACGAGGGCTTCGATTGCGGTGTAAAGGCTGACGAATGCATTCTCGGACGCTTCTGCCGTTTCGCCGACGAAGAT
This sequence comes from Rhodococcus sp. (in: high G+C Gram-positive bacteria), assembly GCF_049286785.1. GTDB lineage: Bacteria > Actinomycetota > Actinomycetes > Mycobacteriales > Mycobacteriaceae > Rhodococcus_F. The sequence goes on from NZ_JBAQEO010000098.1 coordinate 7,518, forward strand.
GTCGTGGGCCCACTGCATCCAGTCGTCGATTTTGTCACCCTCGAGCTGGAGAAGATTACTGAACACCGCGCGCAGCTGCAGCGGGCGAAGGAAGTCCTCCATGATGCTGAACCGCCCACGCTCGATCCCGGCGTCCAGAAACGTATCGATCTCCGCAGTGATCGACGGTGCGAAGACTCTCATCTTCTCTTCCGTCAGTTCAGGATTGAGAAGCTTGCGCCAGTCGGTCTGCGCCGGCGGGTCCAGGTCCTCGGGGAGGAATCGGCCCTCATTCTTCGGAGGTGCAGCGCGGTTGTCGTGGCCGAGAATCGCTACGCCCTCTTCCGAGGAGAAGCGCTTCCAATCCCGCAGAATTTTGAAGACATCCTCGTACCGGGTGGCCACGTAACAGGGAGTATCGCCCTGCGTGTGGACGCTGAGTTCGTCGAGTTTCTGCATGCGATTGATCTCGGGCCAGAAATTCTCGTTGAACTCCGGAGACCACATATCGACGGGGCACCGACCAGTCGAGGTCGCCTC
>NZ_JBAQEO010000099.1:0-8099 GCF_049286785.1 Rhodococcus sp. (in: high G+C Gram-positive bacteria)
AGCGGCAGTACCCCACCCGGAACGGCTCACTCTTATCCCGAATTGTTCCGTATAGCGGGGGTTGATCGGGATGGTTCGCGGAACACCTCTACGGAACACCTGTGACCTGGGACCAGGCCTGCGTCGCCTGGTGTTCCGTTGGGCGATCGGCTAACGGAACACCCATAGGGATCACCTCGCGCTTTGGGCAGGGGCTACTTTGCGGCTCGGGCCAGCTTCAGGATTAGCCCATCCAGGCCGAACGCGCTCCCCAAACCCGGTTCGCACCGAACCAACAGTGTCGGTGTCCATCCGGTTTGATCTGTTCGAATCTATCGTTTGCAATCTGGGTTGAATCGGAATCATGCGGTAGGTCCGTCGGGCACGATGGGCTCGACGGTGATTTCGGTGCCGCGCAGTGAAAATCACCGCCCCTGCACCGGCGTGGGAAATCAGCAGGCGCACCAACTGTTCCACCCTCTGTTTCGCGATGCTTTCGGAGTCGAACTCCCCGAAGTGATTCCGGTCCGGACCAACTGCGCCGCCGTCCGTTCAGCTCAGCAGCCTCTCGCAGACGGCGGGGAGCTGGGTCGTGCACAACCACTCAACCTGTTCTCCGCCGCCCTGCAGGTCGCCGACCAGGCCGGACCAGCGGCCCGGCCGCTGGCCGAGTTAGCCAAGACCGCGTTCGTGCACGGCAGCGGCCAGGCCGCGCTCACGCTGGCCACCCTCACCGCTGCCGGGGTGATTGTGCCGGCTCTGCTCGCTCCCGGCCGCACCCGCACATCATGCCCGCACCAGGGCGATGAGGGCGATGAGGGCGATGAGGGCGATGAGGGCGATGACATGATTCGGCGCCGGCTGCGGGCACAATGTCCACCTTGCACCTCTTGAGATGTGCGTCACATAATGCGATGTATGACATTGTCGATAGGAATGCCCGCTGCGGATGATGCGAGCGCAGAGCTGCGCCCGATCATCGGGCGGTCGTGGGTGAGGTCCACCGCATGCGGTGTGAGTCGAGAGTCGGAGTTGCGGCTTCCCTACGACGACGATATCGATGACGACAGCCGATTCATCCGGGCAGCTCAGCCGGTGCTCGAGCGTCTGATAACCACCATGTCCGACACCCGGTACACGCTGGTGCTCGCCGATCCGGAGGCGCGGCTCATCCACCGGTGGATGGGAACGAAATCGTTGCAGGGGTCGCTGGACAATGCGAGCATCGCTCCGGGATTCGGTTTCGCCGAGGAGCATGCGGGCACCAACGCGGTGGGGACCGCGCTGGAAGAAGCGCGCGTTGTCACGGTCACGGGCCTCGAGCATTTCACCGGCGGCCTGCATCCCTTCGCCTGCGTCGGCGTGCCGATCCGCAATCTCGTCAGGGGGAGCGTCGAGGGGATACTGGACTTCAGTTGCTTGGCCGAGGACTTCAATCCGCTGATGACGTCATTGCTGGTGGAGGTCGCCAAACACATCGAGACAAGACTCACGCAGCAGGTCTCAGCGTCCGAGGTGGCCTTGCTCGAGTGCTTCGTACGGTCGTGTCGCCGCCATCGTGGACCGGTGGTCGGTCTGCGGCAGAACATGTTCCTCTCCAACGCGGTCGCCGCGGAGCAGATCAACGCCACCGACCAGACGGTCCTGTGGGACGTGGCGAGCACGTACGCGAAGCGTGGCCATAGCGAAGGCGTCGTCGAATTGTCGTGTGGGCGCTATTCGTTTCGGATGGACCTCGGTGCCGGTCGCACGAAGGCGGACGGCGGGGTGGTGTTCAAGCTTCGTCCGGAGACCGTCGTCCAACCGCCCAGAACTCTTCCGGGGCGCCCTCGGCCGACCGTAGCGCGCCCGGTGAGTCGGTCCGTTTCCCTAGGTGTGAAGTCATCGTGTGCCGGACAGGGGACGTCGTCCAGGAGCTCACAGCCGAAATCGGGACGTAGCCCGCAGTGGAAGAAGCTGCTCGACCGGATGGCGGCCCTGGCCCAGGTCTGGGAACCCGTCGCGTTCACCGGTGACGACGGATCGGGCAAGCTCTGGGCGGCAAAACGGCTGGTGGCGATGCGCGGGGGCGGTGTGCGGATTCTTGACGCGGAGCTCGAGCGAGGGGCGTGGCAGAGCACGCTGATCGACCGTTGCCGCAGCGGCCTCGCCGCAGGTGAGTCGGTCATCGTCCGCCGGATCGACAGACTCACCGTTCCGGTCCGGGCGGAACTGGGTGACCTGGTCCGCAATGCCGATGAGGCGATGCGATTGGTCGTGACCTGCACCGACGATCCGCGTGACACGGTGGTTCGCGCGCTTGCCGGGTTCGCGCACCAACTCTGGATTCCCCCTCTCGCGCAGCGACTGGACGACATCGCCGACATCGTCCCGCAACTCCTGTTGGAACTGGCGCCCGATCGGGTGGTGACCTGCGCGCTGCCTGCGCAACAGGTGCTGATGCGCTATTCGTGGCCAGGTAACGTGACCGAGCTGCGTGATGTGCTCGCCACAGCGCTGGTCGAGGCGAAAGTCGGTCAGATCGAGGTCGCGGACTTGCCGGCGTGGCTGTTGAAGCGCGCACACCGTCTGCAACTGACGCCCTTCGAGCAGTCGGAGCGGGATCTGATCATCGCAACGCTGGCCAGTGTCGACAACAATCGGGCTGAGGCGGCGCGGGTGCTCGGTATCGGCCGCGCCACGCTGTACCGCAAGCTCCGGGCACTCGGTATCCCGAACGGCCCCGACTTGGCGCTCTAGAACGGTCGCGGCCGAGTTCAGCCGCGACCGCAGGCGGGGTCGCGGCCGTAGGCCACTCGTCGGGCTTGGCTTCGACGGCGGGGAGGACGACCACCGACCCGGGTGGCGCGGAGGGCCGAGCAGCTGACGCCGGACTTTCGAAGACGTCTCATGTCTGGTGGTTTGCCCGAGAACCAGACGTCGGATGAGGATCGCGTTGCTCGTGGCGGCGCTGACCAGGCGCCTGCCGTGATCCAGTTCACCGTATGTGCCCCACAAATGAGACACCGTGGTGAGCAGCCCTGGCTACCGGGACTCTACGTCCGCCGGGAGATGGAACAGGTGTGACCAGCAAGAACGGCCGGACCTTGCGGTCTGATGGGTGCTGTCCAGGCGGTGCCTCGAAATGAGACACCTCGATCGTTGTTTACGCCGCGATCATTTTCTTGTAACCGCCGAAACCGGCAAATGGTCATAAACCGGCAAGAAGAGGAAGTACCCGTGAGCACCGAAGAACGTGACGTCTTGATCGTCGGCGCCGGATTCGCCGGCCTCTACCAGCTCAACGAGTTGCGCAAGCGCGGCCACAACGTCCACGTCGTGGAGTCGGCCGCAGGACTGGGCGGCGTCTGGTACTGGAACTGTTACCCCGGCGCCCGCGTGGACAGCTGGGGTCCCATGTACCAGTTCTCGGATGCCCAGTTGTGGCGTGACTGGAACTACTCCGAGCTCTACCCCGACTGGTCGGAGCTGCGCGCCTACTTCCACCACGTGGACGAGAAGCTGGACCTGTCGAAGGACATCAGCTACAACACCCGGGTCACCGCGGCCCGCTTCGACGAGGATTCGAGGCGCTGGATGGTGACCGCCGAGAGCTCCGAGACCGGCGAGACCCGCGAGATCTCCACGCGGTATCTGCTGCTGTGCACGGGATTCGGCTCCAAGCCCTACATCCCCGAGATCCCCGGCCTGGAGTCCTTCGAGGGCGTCGCGCACCACACCGCGCGCTGGCCGCAGGACGGCCTGGATCTGACCGGCAAGCGCGTCGCCGTGATCGGAACCGGCGCCTCCGGCATCCAAGTGGCACAGGAATCGGCCCCGGTGGCCGCCCAGCTCACGGTCTTCCAGCGAACCCCGATGATCGCGCTACCGATGCGTCAGCGCAAGATCTCCGACGACGAGAACGCCACGGACAAAGTGATGTATGCCGATCGGATGGCGAAGCGCAACACCACATTCGGCGGATTCGAGTACGAATTCCTCGACAAGGGCGTGGTCGACGTGACCCCCGAGGAACGGGACGCCGAGTTCGAGCGGTTGTGGAAGGCCGGCGGCTTCGTGCTGTGGCTCGGCAACTTCAACGACGTCCTCTTCGACGAAGACAGCAACCGCACCTTCTACGAGTTCTGGCGGGACAAGACCCGGCAGCGGATCCACAACAAGGACCTGTGGGAGGATCTGGCCCCGACCGATCCGCCGCACCCGTACGGGGTGAAGCGGCCCTCGCTAGAGCAGCGCTACTACGAGATCTACAACCAGGACAACGTCGACCTGGTCAACATCCGCAACAACCCGATCGACCATGTCACTGCCAAGGGCATTGTGACCTCCGACGGCGTGGAACACGAGTTCGACATCATCGTTCTGGCCACCGGTTTCGACGCCGTCACCGGCGGCATCACCGCCATCGACATCCGCAATGGCCAGGACGAGTCGATCACGGAGTCGTTCGCCGACGGTGCTCACACGGCGCTGGGCGTCGCCACGGCGGGATTCCCGAACATGCTGTTCGTCTACGGCCCCCAGAGCCCGTCCGGCTTTTGCAATGGTCCGACCGCGGCCGAGGCACAGGGTGAGTGGATCGTCGAATTCGTCGATCACCTCCTCGACAACAACGTAACCCGCATCGAACCGACCGGAGAGGCCGAGAAGACCTGGCAGCAGAAGATCGACGCGGTCTGCGAGGCGGCGCTGTTCGATCGGGCCGCGTCGTGGTACATGGGGGCGAACATCCCCGGCAAGAAGGTCCAGTTGCTGATGTGGCCGGCCGGCCTGCCCGCGTACCTCGACGAGGTCAATACTTCCGCGGCCAATGGATATCCGGAGTTCGTCAAGGCATGACGCGCCCCCCGAATTTCTCGACTATCCACACAAGGAGCGCACCGTGCAGAGCCTGATGATGGATGTGCCGCTGCAGATCAAGACGCTGCTGTGGCGCGCCGAACGCCTCTACGGGCACAAAGAGGTCATCGCGCGCACCGCCGACGGCTTCGACACCTTCACCTTCGCCGAACTCGGCCGCCGCGCCCGCAGGTTGTCGAATGTGCTGACCGACCTGGGCGTCAGGCCTGGCGACCGCGTGGGAACGCTGGCTTGGAACACCGCTGAGCACCTGGTCGCCTACTACGCCGTGCCCTGTATGGGCGCCGTGCTGCACACCATCAACGCCCGACTGTCGGACGAGCAGATCGCTTACATCATCGCGCATGCCGACGACACCGTCCTGCTCGTGAGCAAGGACCAACTGCCGCTGCTCGAACGGCTTCGGGACCGGCTGGCCAACGTCCGGGCCATCGTTCAGCTCGACGGCGCAGTCGGGACCGAGAGCGCGCTTGGGGTGCCAGTGTACTCCTACGCCGCCCTGACGGCCGCGGTTCAAGACGAGTACGACTACCCCGACCTCGACGAGAACACCGCGGCGTCGATGTGCTACACCTCAGGCACCACGGGCGATCCGAAAGGTGTGGTCTACAGCCACCGCAGCACCGTGCTCCATGCACTCGGGTTGTGTACCACCGGCACGATCGGTGTGAGCGAGGCCGAGCGCTACATGCTCGTGACCCCGCTCTCGCATGTCAACTCATGGGGCATGCCGTTCGCCTGCGTCCTGCAAGGGGCCACCATCGTCCTGCCCGGCGATCACCCGGTGGGCACCGACTACCTGGACATCATCGACCACGCGAAGCCCACCGTCCTGGTCGGCGCGGTGACCGTCGGCATGCTGATCCGCCACGCTGTGGAGCAGGCTCCCGGGAAGTACGACATCGCGTCGTTGCACACCTTGTGGCTCGGCGGCCAAGCGCCACCGATCAGCGAGATGAAGTGGTGGAAGCAGCACCACGACATTCACGTCACGCAAGCCTGGGGCATGACCGAGGCCTCACCGGTCCTCACCTTCTGCGGCCTGACGACCGCGAACCAGCACTTCGACGAAGACGCCCGCTTCGAGATCTTCAGCCGACAAGGGCAACCACTGCCCCTGGTGGAGGTGAAACTGGTCGACGATGCAGGGCAGGAGGCCCCGTGGGACGGAAAGACGGCCGGTGAGGTCCTTGTCCGGGCGCCGTGGGTGATCCGGGAGTACTACAACGATATCCGCTCGGCCGGAAGCTTCTCCAACGGGTGGTTCCGCACCGGTGACATCGCCACGATGACACCCGACGGCTACCTCACCATCGTCGACCGCGCCAAGGACCTCATCAAGAGCGGTGGCGAATGGATCTCGTCGGTGGCGCTGGAGAATGCGTTGATCGGCCACCCGAAGATCGTCGAGGCATCGGTGGTAAGCGCGCCGGACCCGAAGTGGATCGAACGGCCCGTCGCCTTCATCGTCGCCGCCGAGGAGGTCTCCGGTGATGAACTGAATGCCTATCTGAAGGAGCAGTTCCCGGCGTTCTGGATCCCGGATCGGTTCGAAGTCATCGAAGAACTGCCCAAAACGAGCGTCGGGAAGTTCGACAAGAAGCGGCTCCGCAGCGAGTTCCTATGAAGCTCGACACCACGTGAAGCTCGACGCCACCCGAACACAGCCCACCCCATCGAACAAGGAGAAGGGCCCATGCCCACCGATCACAAATTCAACGAGCTCAGCAGCGGCCACGGATTCCTCGAATCGCCCCGCTACCACGACGGAAAGCTGTTCCTGAGCGACTTCTTCAACACCCGGGTCATCGTGATGGACCCGCGTGACGGCAGCTGGGAGAAGATCGCGGACGTGCCCAACTCGCCGTCGGGCTTGGGCTTCCTGTCCGACGGCTCGATGCTGATCGTGTCGCAGCACGACCACAAGCTGCTCCGCCGCGCGGCCGACGGAACGACCACCGTCCACGCCGACCTGGCCCCCTTCTGTGGTGGTGACGCCAACGACATGCGCGTAGTGGACGGGCACGCCTACGTCGGCAACTTCGGCTTCGATCTCGCCGGCGGCGCCGAGACGCAGACCACACGTCTGATCCACGTCACCCCGAACGGTGAGGTCTCGGCGGTGCCCGGGGACGTGCTTTTCCCCAACGGCGTGGAACTGCACCCGGACGGCAAGACCCTGTTGCTCTCCGAGACCTTGGGGCACAAGATCTCCGCCTACGATCGACAGCCCGATGGGACTCTCACCAACTATCGGACCTGGGCGGAACTGCCCGAGACCCACAATCCGGATGGCATGACCGTCGACTCCGACGGCGGCGTGTGGTACGCCAACGTGTTTATCGAAGGCCCGGAAAGCGGCTTCTACCGGGTCGAGGAGGGCGGCCGGATCACCGACCGGATCCTCGTCCCGGACGCCTGGGGCGTCGCCGTCACTTTCGGCGGACCGGACAACGACGTGCTGTACCTGATCACCAACGCCACCACCCTTCCCGACTTCGCGCAGGGCAGGTCCGCTGGCTACGTCCGCACCGCGAACGTCGGCCGACGCGGCGCCAACTGAGGAGTCATGGATCCCTGGAGTTGCGGCTGTTCGGTCGAGGGAGCCTGACGGGTCCCGGCCGTGCGGCCATCTCCACCGATGACTCCCGACTATCCGAGAGGATTCCATGTTCACCGGTCGCATCGCCCGATTCGACGCACCCAACCAGCCCTTCACCCTTACCGAAGCCACCCTCGATGAGGTGCGCCCCGGCGAGGTCCTGATCAAGGTGAAGCGCACCAACATCTGTGGCTCCGACCTGCACGCCTGGCACGGCACGTTCCAGACCAAGGGACTCGGCGGTCAGCTTCCCACCGTGCTCGGGCACGAGATGGTCGGCGAGATCGCCGCGCTCGGCGACGGGGTCTGCGCAGACTCCGACGGCCGCCCGCTGCAGGAGGGGACGAGGGTGACCTTCCCCTACTTCTTCTCCTGTCACCGCTGCCATAACTGCCTACGCGGCCACCGCACCGCCTGCGAGCATCTGTCGATGGCCATGCTGGGCAACGCCGAACAGCCCCCCCACTTCGTCGGCGGCTACGGCGACTACTTCCTGCTGCCAGCCGGCGCCACGCTCTACCAGGTCCCCGACTCAGTCCCCGACGAGCTGGCGTCCGGCGCAAACTGCGCGTTGTCCCAGGTCATGTACGGTCTGGAACGCGCAAACCAGACCTTCGGCGAGACCGTGGTGGTGCAGGGCGCCGGAGCACTCGGTCTC
>NZ_JBAQEO010000100.1:0-21617 GCF_049286785.1 Rhodococcus sp. (in: high G+C Gram-positive bacteria)
CCGGCGCTCAGGACTTCGGCCATGAGGTACCCGCAGGCGAGCGTCCACGCGAGTGCACCCACAGCCCTGCGCCGGTGGTGGGTCTTCATATTCGGCTTCCCTACGTCATTGTCAGGAGCTGACGCGATGCGGTCTGTTCATGGCAGTCGCCCTCAGTGTTCACCCGAGCGCTTCCCGAGTCGAGACCTCGACGTTATCAGAACGTTATCTTTCCGCGATCATCCCCTGTGCTCACTCACCAAGGACGCAGAAACATGATCGTTGTGCATGGTGCGCCAGAGCCGTTCGGCGACTCGCTGCTCGAGGCGGCGCATCGCTTGCGAGAGGTCTTGCCGTCCGGCGGGTCCTCAGCGTCTTCTCAGCGCAGCTGCGAAACAATGCACGTGTGTCTACCGTCAACGGCCTGCCCGTACATGCGCTACTCGTCCATTTCATCGTCGTATTAGCCCCCCTGACAGCCATTCTCGTCGTCTTGTGCAGTCTGTGGCCCGCGGCTCGAGGCCGTCTCGTGTGGCCCACGCTCGTGCTCGCGACCGTGACGACGGCGCTGACCCCCCTCACCACCGAGGCCGGGGAATGGCTCGAAAAGCACGTCGACAAGTCACCTGCGGTCCATACCCATACCGAGTTGGGTGACACGATGATCTACTTCTCCATCGCGCTCTTCGTGGTAGCGATCGCCGTCACCGCGGTTCACGTCCGCGAACGGAAGGCCGCGGCGTCCCGGACATTCACGCTCGTCGTCGCCGTGCTGGCCATCGTCGTGGCGGCCGGCAGCCTCGTCCAGGTATATCGGATCGGCGAGTCGGGGGCCCGGGCAACGTGGGGCGATACCGTCACCTCCCAGTCCGACTCGTAACGCGACAGACGCGGGGAAGCGCCGCAGGGTGGGCACGAACCCCATGAGCACCGAATTCCTTGCGAAGGAGGGTGTCGGCGGAGAAGTATCCGGGTAATGACGATCGAACGATCGCGCATCACGGTCCGCGGGGTCGTGCAGGGTGTCGGGTTCCGCCCCTTCGTCGCAAGGCTTGCCGACGAACTGCATCTGCACGGCCATTGTGGCAACGACGACGTGAGTGTGTTCATCGAGATCGAGGGCCACACGACGTCGGTGTCCGAGTTCACGCGCAGGCTGCGCTCGGACGCACCCCCGATGGCGATGGTCGTGGCGGTGGCGGCACAGCCCGCCCCGGTGCGGGGTGACATGTCGTTCCGGATCATCGACAGCCGCCATGTGGCCGGGGCGAGAACGCTGGTGTCGCCGGACGTCGCGACGTGTGCGGACTGCCTCCGCGAACTGAGGGACCCGCACGATCGCCGGTACCGCCACCCGTTCGTCAATTGCACCAACTGCGGTCCGCGGTTCACGGTGATCACCGATCTCCCCTACGACCGGCCCAACACCACCATGTCCGAATTCCCGTTGTGCGCGGCGTGCCGAGCCGAGTACAGCGATCCGGCCGACCGGCGGTTCCACGCCCAACCGGTGTGCTGCCCCGACTGCGGTCCGCGGATCTTCGCGGAGACCGGTATGAGCAGGATCGAAGGCGACGATGCCGTCCTGGCCGCGGTGCAGAAGGCACTGCACGACGGCAGGATCGTGGCGGTCAAGGGTCTCGGCGGATTCCACCTCGTGTGCAACGCCGCCGACCCCGAGGCGGTGCAGACCCTGCGGGCGCGCAAGCACCGACCCGACAAGCCGTTCGCGGTGATGGCGGCCGATCTGTCGGTTGCCGCCGAACTGTGCGACATTTCCGAGTCCGAGAGCGCGCTGCTGCAGCACCCCGCTCGCCCGATTCTTCTCGTGCACAAGAAACATTCCGGGCCGGACGGCATCGCTCCCGGCGTCGACGACCTGGGGGTGATGCTCCCGTACTCACCGCTGCACCATCTCCTTTTCACCCCTGCACCCGGCGGCGCCGTGCCGCCGCCGCGCCTGCTGGTGATGACTTCGGGGAACCTGAGCGGTGAGCCGTTGTGTTTCGACAACGACGACGCCCGCACCCGACTGCGCGACATCGCCGACGTGTTCCTCATGCACGACCGCCGCATCGCGGTTCCGTGTGAGGATTCGGTGCTGGCAATGGACGGCGATGCGGTGCTGCCGATCCGTCGCTCGCGGGGGTTCGCACCTCTTCCCGTGATGCTGCCGTCGCGCGGACCCGAGGTGCTCGCGGTGGGCGCGGAGATCAAGAACACCTTCTGCCTCACCCGGCAGGATTACGCGTTCTGCTCGGCGCATCTCGGGGACATGGGAAGCCTCGAAAGCCGGCGGGCGTTCGAGACGTCGGTGCAGCAACTGACACACCTGCACGGCATCACGCCGGAGGTAGTGGTTGCCGACCGGCATCCCGGCTATTCGACGCGACAGTGGGCGGAACAGTACAGCGAGCGGACGGGAATTCCGCTGCATTCGGTGCAGCATCATCATGCGCATGTCGCATCGCTGATGGCCGAACACGGGCTGCTGGGAACCAGCGTGCTGGGCGTCGCATTCGACGGCACCGGCTACGGTTGCGACGAGACGGTGTGGGGCGGTGAACTCCTGCTGGTGGGTCCCGACGTCCTGACCACCCGCCGAGTCGGTCATCTGCAGTCGTTCTCGCTGCCCGGCGGTGATGCGGCGGTCCGTGGTCCTGCGCGGGTGGCGTTGGCGCTCCTGCACGAAACCGGGGTCACCGACATCGACGGACTGCCGTGCACGGAAGCCCTGTCGCCCGCCGAACGCCGAGTCGTCGAATCCCAGTTGGTCTCGGGCACGGGCTGCATCAGGACCACCAGCGCCGGCCGTCTGTTCGACGGCGTCGCATCACTGCTCGGTGTCCGGCACCGGGTCACGTACGAGGCGCAGGCCGCCATCGAACTCGAGGTCCTCGCGCTCGCCGCGGTCCGCGCTGCTCCTCTAGTCATGGAGATCGACGGCGACCGGATTCTGCTATCGCCCCTCGTCGCGGATCTTGTGTGGCGACTGCGGCGCGGGACGCCTCCCGCGGAGCTTGCACTGGGCTTTCACCACGCGCTGGCGGAGGCAACGGCCGCCCTCGTCCACCGGGTCGTCGAGTCCACCGGGGTGACCACGATCGGCCTCACCGGAGGAGTCTTTCAAAACCGTTTATTCGTCACCCTGTTGAGAGCACACTGGGAAGGCAGCGGTTATCGAGTCCTCACCCACCACCGGGTGCCTCCCAACGACGGAGGGCTCTCCCTCGGCCAGGCGGTGATCGGTGCCGCGGCGACAACGCGCGGACCGTGACGTCGGCAGGCCCCCGACCGGCGCGGTCCGGGACGGGAGTTGACTGCATGACCACTATCGCCGATGCGGGCGGACACCTGGTCGACACAGACCTGTCTGCTGATCTTGCTGTCGCAGCGCTGGCCCTTGCCCGCAGGTTCCATGACGGAGCGACTCTCTGGGTGATCTCCCCGCAGTGGGAACCTCACGCCCACCACGTCGCCGTCGAATTCGTTCATCCCGTGATCATGGGGAAGCGGGCTCTGCCGTCGGTGGCGCTCGTGGAACCCGATCCGGTGGCGCAGTCTCGGGTGGCGAGCAGACCGGGTGACGTGCTGATGGCGGTGGCGTCGGCTCACGAACCGGCTGCGGTCGACGCCATGCGCCGCGCGCCCGCCTGGGGCGTCGACACGCTGTGGATCGGCTCCGGGCCACGGCCACCTGCCGGCGCAGCGAACCACATCCTGTGGGTGGATTCCGACGACCCTATGGTCCCGGCCACCGGACGATTCGTGCTGATGTACCACCTGCTCTGGGAGCTCACCCACGTCTGCTTCGAGCATTCCGGGCTGCTGAAGCCCGAATCCCGGGAATGTGACGACGCCGTCTGCGTCACCTGCAGCGACGAGGGCCGGCTCGGTGAGGTCGTCCTCGAACCGACCGACGCGTTGGGTCCCGCTCTGGTCCGTACCGCCGCCGGTGAGGAGTGGGTGGACGTGAGCATGCTGGGCGAGGTCCGGCCCCACGATCTCGTGCTCGTGCACGCCGGTGCCGCGATCACCCGACTCGACGACATTCAGGCAGCGCAGCGATGAACACCCCCGATTTCGGCAGCACCGAATCCGAGAGCACGAGCTTTCTCTACCCGTTCATCGATGCGGAGGAGAAGGACGCCGAGAGCCTGCTCGACGACCTGGCCGCGTCCGCCCGCGGGAAGGCCACCGAGAGTGCCCGTCTGCAGCGGGCATCGCTGGACGAGTACGGCGACGGCCTGACGGCGGCAGGCACGGAGATGGCCGACCGATTCCGCCGCGGTGGCCGGCTCTACACCTTCGGCAACGGTGGCAGTTCCACCGACGCCGCCACGCTGGCGTCGCTCTTCAGTCGTCCGGCCCGGGGACGTCCGGTGGCCGCGTGGTCGCTGGCCGCCGATCAGGCTGTGGTGACGGCCCTGGGCAACGACGTGGGTTTCGATCTGATCTTCAAACGGCAGATCATCGCCCACGCCCGAGATCGGGACGTCGCCATCGCGCTGTCGACGTCGGGGAACTCCGATGACCTGATGACGGCCCTCACCGAGGCGAAGCAGCGCGGCCTGCTGACCATCGGTTTCGCCGGGCACGAGGGTGGCCGGATGGCGTCGATGACGGCCGCCGGCGAACTCGATTTCTGCTTCACCGTCCATTCGCAGAGCATCCACCGCATCCAGGAAAGCCACGCGGTGCTCGGGTACCGGCTGTGGTCGGTGGCGCAGGAGCATCTCGCGAGACCGGGGGCCTATTCATGAGTACCACCGAACCTGCCACCGCGGCGCAACGGGAGGATCGCGTCCTCGAACGCATCGACCAGTTCCGCAAACGTCGGCCGCGGCTGCTGGACGAAGTGGTGACACTCGCACACGGTGCGGGTGGAAAGTCGTCGGCCGCACTCGTCGATGCCGTGTTCGTCGAGGCCTTCCGCAACGAGGAACTCGAGCAACTCGGCGATGCCGCGGCGCTGACACTGCCGTCGGGCGAGCGCCTGGCCTTCACCACGGACTCGTATGTGGTTCAGCCACTCCGCTTTCCGGGTGGCTCGATCGGTCACCTCGCGGTGCACGGCACGGTCAACGATCTGGCGGTCTCGGGCGCACACCCCCAGTGGTTGTCTGCCGCGTTCGTCATCGAGGAGGGCTTCCCGATCGCGGAGCTCCGCGAGATCGTCGCCGACATGAGCGAGGCCGCCATCCTCTGCGGCGTGCAGATCGTCACCGGCGACACCAAGGTGGTCGGCAAGGGCGCCGCCGACGGCGTCTACATCTCCACCGCCGGCGTGGGCGTGATTCCGGCGGGCAGGCGGCTGTCCCCCGATCTCGTGCGCCCGGGCGACAAGGTGGTGCTGTCGGGCACGATCGGTGAACACGGGATGGCGGTGATGCTCGCCCGCGGAGACCTCGCCATCGAAGCCGACATCGCTTCCGACACAGCACCCGTCAACTCGCTGGTGGAGATACTGCTCGACGCCGCGCCGTCGACGCGCTGGATGCGGGACGCCACCCGCGGTGGCGTGGGCACCGTATGCAACGAATTGGCGAGGGCCGCGCAACTTGCCGTGGTCGTGGACGAGGCGTGTCTGCCCATCGAGCCGCAAGTGATGGGCGCCTGCGACATGCTCGGCATCGATCCGCTGTATGTCGCGAACGAGGGCAAGTTCGTGGCGATCGTCGCGGCCGACGAGGCCGACGCCGCGGTAACCGCGATGCGGGCGCACCCGCACGGGAAACGGGCAGCTGTCGTCGGCGAGATCCTCGCGGAGCCGCCGGGCATCGTGGCATTACGCACGTCCTTCGGCGGCAGCCGGATCGTCGACATGCTCGTCGGCGACCCCCTGCCACGAATCTGCTGAGAAGAACCCGGCGAGAGGAGAACCACGATGTGCCTGGGGATACCCGGTCAGGTGGTCGACATCGTCGACGCCGAACAGCATCTGGCAAAGGTGGACGTGAACGGCGTCCAGAGAACGATCAGTGTGCGGCTTCTGGCCGAGGACGGCCTGATCGTCGGTGATTGGGTTCTCGTGCACGTCGGCTTCGCGATGGCGAAGATCGACGAGATCGAGGCGCAGCTGACCCTGGATCAGGTGCAGAAGATGGGCGCCGACTACGTCAACGAGATCGACGCTTTCAATTCGTCCGAGATCGCGTGAGAGGCAGCACGATGAAATTCGTCGACGAGTACCGCGACCCGGCGGCCGCCCGCGCCCTGGTCAAATCCATCACCGAACTCGCCGGCGGTGACGAGTTCAAATTCATGGAAGTATGCGGCGGGCACACGCACACCATCTACCGTCACGGCATCGAGCATCTGCTGCCCGAGACCGTCGAGTTGGTGCACGGGCCGGGCTGTCCGGTGTGTGTCATCCCGATGGGCCGCGTCGACGACGCCATGTGGCTGGCCGAGCAGCCCGACGTCATCTTCACGACGTTCGGCGACATGATGCGGGTGCCCGGCTCGAGGGGCAATCTCATCGAGGCGAAGGCGCGTGGCGCGGACGTGCGGTTCGTGTACTCACCGCTCGACGCCCTCAAGGTAGCCGTCGACAACCCGGACAAGCAGGTGGTGTTCTTCGCTGTCGGTTTCGAGACCACCGCTCCCTCCACCGCGGGGACGTTGGTCCGGGCCCGAGCGCTCGGCGTGCGGAACTTCAGCGTGTTCTGCAATCACGTCACGATCGGTCCGCCGATCCGGGCGATTCTGGAGTCCCCGGACCTGCGGCTGTCGGGGTTCCTCGGGCCCGGTCACGTCTCCACCGTGGTGGGGTTGCGTCCCTACCGTTTCGTCACCGACGTGTACGCCAAACCGATGGTGGTGGCGGGATTCGAACCGCTCGACATCCTCGCGTCCGTGCACATGCTGCTGCAGCAGATCCGCGAGGGTCGCTGCGAGGTGGAGAACCAGTACAAGCGCGTGGTACGGCCCGAGGGTAACATTCAGGCCCTGAAACTCATGGCCGAGACGTTCGAACTGCGGCCGCACTTCGAGTGGCGTGGACTCGGTTTCATCTCGCAGAGCGCACTGAAGGTGCACCGTAACTACGCCGAATTCGACGCCGAGGAGAAGTACTCGATGCCGGGCATCCGGGTTGCGGATCCGAAGGCGTGCCAGTGCGGGGAGGTCCTCAAGGGTGTCATCAAGCCCTGGGAGTGCAAGGTGTTCGGCACAGCGTGCACTCCCGAGACCCCGATCGGCACCTGCATGGTCTCGCCCGAAGGCGCCTGCGCCGCGTACTACAATTTCGGCCGATTGCACCGTGAGACAGCGCAATTGCTGGGGCAGCGGGGCTGACCGAGGTGCCGCTGCCCGGACATCGCCTGTTCGCGCAGTACGCGCACGCTCCGAATGCGCTGGGCTACTGTGGTCCCCCGGGTTCGGAGCGGCTGCAGGCCGTCGCGTGCGGTCGTGCGCCGGGAACGGACGTGGTCGCGATGGCTCGGCAGTTCAGCGGTGCGTGGCCGTATCAGGTAGTGATCGCCGAATTGGCCGGTATCTCGGATCCTTTGGACGAGCGTGTGGTCCGGGCCTATTGGACGGCGGACGAACTCGCCGATCAGATCGATCGGGATCGATTCGGCAGGACCCTCCTCGCACGGTTGGCGCACGAGGCCGGGCACTACTGGAAGCACCTCACCGAAGACCTGCTCAACGAGGCTGCGCCGACGCACAACTTCCATGTGTTCGGGGTGTACCCGTGGTCGCGATTGCTGAACACTGGAATGCCACAACCGCTCGAGGTTCTCGACTCGTGCCGCATCAGATGGGGTGAAGTGGTCGGATTCGACGGCGGCCGGGCGCGCGTCCGCTCGCAGCCACTGCGGTTCGACGCCGGAAGTCTCTCCCTCGGCCCCGAACAGGACGGCGCCGCCGACTACCGGGTACCCGAAGGCACGTTCGTCACCGACCTCGCGGTGGGCGATCACGTTGCGGTGCACTGGAATTTCGTGTGCGACCGACTGGACCACGATCGCGCGGACCGCCTGCGTCAGCAGACCGAATGGCAGTTGGCGCAAACGAATCGACGCCTCTCCTTCGACGAATGAAATGGTCAGCATGAACTGGTCAGCATGAACTGGTCAGCGCGGAACGAAGGTGATGACCAGCACGTCACGCCGAGCCGGCTGGGCGGGGTCGACCGGCCGAATCGGCGAGACGCCGTGCAGCGTGCGGCGATCGTCACCGAGCAGCAGCGTGCCGGGCTCGGAGAGCGTCGTGGTCACGAGCCCTCGCCCGTCGAGGTCGCATACCGAACTCTCTCCACCGGCGGCATTACGCCGGTCCACCAGCAGGGAGGTGACGAGCGTAACGCCGTCTCGGTGCAGCCCTTCCGGTGCCGGCTGGCCGGCGTCGCGCCCAGTCGCCAGCACCCGGAAGGGGGTTACGTGGATTCTCCACACGTCGGCATCCGTGTCCAGGGCCGTCGCGGTCTCGCCCAACAGGGCGAGCATGCGGTGCAGCAGTGGATCGGCGAGGAATGCGTCGGTCAGCGGCTCGAAGTACCGGTCGATCCCGGCATAGAGCGGGTTGGAGTCCTCGGGCTGCACGAACACATCGTGGGGCAGCGGCGCCGTGAGGCCGTCGTGCGAGGTGAACGAGAAGGACCCGTAGCGGCGCAACCGGCGGGTGCCCAGCTCGGCTGCGTAGCTGTCCGGGACCAAATCGTCCCAGTGCGCGGCGAAACACCGGAGGTCCCGCTTTTCTGCGCCGACGACCTTGCGCACGTCGTTCGCCGGCATCAGGAATGCTCCCGCCGAGCAGAGCAGCCGCCTGGCGGACCGCACCGGGTCGGTGTCGGTGGTTGGTTTCGCGACTCCGGTGGTCATTGTGAGCCCCGCCCTTCGTGCATGCTTGTCATGTACCTATGGACGGTACGGTTGAAACATGGCTGATGCGGGGGCTTCCGGAACAAACGGATCGACCGAACCCGACACCCTCGACTGGCTCCTGGCCGGTGACGTCTCGGTGCAATTTCGTACCTTCCGCGATCTGCTCCATCAGGAACGTCCCGATCTGCAGGCACGTATCGCCGAGGAAGGTGACGGTGCCACGCTGCTCGCCGCCCGCGGCCCGAACGGACACTGGGGCCGCGGCTTCTACCAACCCAAGTGGACGTCGAGCCACTACACGTTGCTGGAACTGAAGAACCTCGGTCTCGCCCCCACCACGAACGCCGCACGCGAGACGGTCGAACTCATCCTCACCCGGGAGAAAGGCCGGGACGGCGGACTCGACCCGAACGAGACCGCGAAGCACAGTGACGTCTGCATCAACGGGATGGCACTGAACTACTCGTCCTATTTCGGGGCCGATCACACCGACCTGACCAGCATTGTCGACTTCTTGCTGGAACAGAAGATGGCCGACGGCGGCTTCAACTGCCGGTTCAATACGACGGGTGCCACCCATTCATCGGTTCACACCACCGTCTCGGTACTCGAAGGCATCACCGAGTACTGCCGAAACGGCTACATGTACCGGCACGGCGAACTGGCCTCGGCCGCACACACCTCGATCGAATTCCTACTTCGTCACCATCTGTATCGCAGCGAACGCAGCGGAGCACCCATCAGCCCCGAATTCACCCGACTCCATTTCCCCGCCCGTTGGCACTTCGACGTCCTGCGCGGTCTCGACGCCCTCGCCGACGCCGATGTCGCCCATGACGAGCGAATGGATGATGCCCTCCGTCTGCTGCGCCGACGCCGACGGCAGGACGGCCGCTGGGTGGGACACCGCGCCTACCCCGGGGCCACCCACCTTCCCCCGACACCCGCCGGTCGACCCGATCGCTGGATCACCCTCCTCGCCAGCCGTGTCCTCCGCATCTACCAGGACTTCTAGTGTTCGTCCGACCGCCGAGCGTCCCACCAATTCCGGGCGTGCCATCACCTGCTCGCGGTGGCCTCGACGTGCCCCTGTCCTGAGCGTCTCCCGTGTCGTCGGTCTCCTTTTCCCATCGTGAGTCGCACAGGCACGGTACATTCGGCCCATCACCACGTGGTCACAGATCAGGGCTGATTCGCGGGGTGGACCACAGGAGGAGGATCGATGGACCCGAGCACGAACAGGCGACGCTCGGATCCGGTAACCGCACTGGACTATCTCCAGCAGCTTCCCGCCCTTGTGTTGTTGCAGCGCCTTCCGGTTCCTACACTCGCGGCGGACGAAGCGGGCGTGATCGTCTATGCCAATCCGGCGCTCGGGCGGATGCTGGGATACGCCGATGATGAGCTTCGAGGTCGTTCGATCGCCGATTTCGTCGATCCGCGGTCATCGCCGAACGGCCCCCAGGCCATGGCCCTGTTACGCGACTCTGCTGGAAAGGTGCTCGAACTCGCCCACCGAGACGGCTTCGTTGTTCGTGCGGCGGTGAGCAAGTCCGTACTGCAGCGACAAGATGATCCGATCAGACTCGTGTGCTTCCAGGACGTCACGGAACAGTTGTGGAGCGGCGCCAAGACTCCCGATTTCGACTGAAGTCGACGCCGCGCCGGCGAGGGTGGCTCGAATCCACTCATGAGGTCGGTAACCGGCGAATCTCCAGACACCTGAACTGGATACGTTCACGCCGGGACGAAGGCTGTGGTTTCTCTTCCGTTGTCCTGTATCAACGCGGTGGGGGGAAGCTTCGAGAAGGCATAGGACTGGACGTAATCCCCGGCCGATCCCGCGAAGTTCACCACCGTGAGCACGTAAACGGTCAGGAAGAAATCCGCCGGCGCGACGATCAGCATCGCGACGAGGACGATCCCCCAGACCACGGTGTGCGCCAGAGCCACCACGGCGGCATCTTTCCGGCTGAAGTAGGCGGTGCTCCCGGTGGTGAGGAAAGGAAACCTCACCGAATACTTCGGACGCGTCCTCGACAGGAACCGGATGAACGCACCGTGCGTCAGTTCGTGCACCGCCATGTAGAGCAGAACGCTCACCACGGTGACCACGACGAGAACCCAGGTATTCCATCCGCTGTCCAAGGGTAGGTCGAACGCGAGTGCCACAGCGATCATCACTGCGGCGACGGCCACGAACAGGAGCTGGACGAGCAGCGCTGCCTTCTTGTCGGATTTCAGGTCCATCCTCGTGTGGAATCGGAAGTTCGACGGAAGTTCGTCGGTGGTGGAGACGATGTCGTGCCCGCTCAATTCCTTCTCCATCCTCGGTGATCACATTTCGGGCGAACACACTCCGCCCTGCGGCCACTCCATCAGATGGTGACGCTGAAACGTCGGCAGCGCGCCGTACGGCGGCCGACTCGAATGGCTACTCCTCGTCCGAGTTCGGCGAGCGGCCCATCATCTCCAACCCCGCCATAGCCGTCTCGGCGGTGGCCTCGTCCACCTTCTCCATGGCGAAGCCCATGTGGATGATGATCCAGTCACCCGCTGACAGGCTCACGCCGTCGTCGAGCATGCCGATGTTGACCCGGCGCTCCTCACCGACCACGTCGACGAGCGCCAACTGGTTGCCGTAGCCCTCGAGCATGCGCACCACTCGACCGGGAATTCCGAGACACATGGTCAGACCTCCGACCGGATCCCGAGCAACATGTGCTCCACCAGTTCGAGCACGGTGTCCACCGCGGGCACGACAGCGGCCTGAACCGTCGGCGAAAGCCCGATTCCCTCCTCGGTGTTTCTCACCTGACAGCCGAGCACCACCGTCCGCGGCAGAGTGCCTCCCAACGCCTGCAGACTGGCGAACACCGCGGCGGGGTCCATGCTGTGTGCGTCGAGGGCAGCCACCGGAATCGAATCCGGTTGAATCTCGATGACGCTCAGGGCACCCGGCTCACCACGATCCGGGACGGCGTCGACCAGCAGGAGCGCGCCCCAGCCGTCGAGAAGTTCGTATGCCAGATGTGTTCCGCGGATACCGAAATCGATCGCCCAGACTCCGGCCGGCAACGTCCGCTGTGTCACTGCTCGAAGCACTTCCGGACCGAAGCCGTCGTCAGCGAAGAAGATGTTGCCCACACCGGCAACCAGCACCCGCCTGTCCGCCTTCATCCGGCGCTCACATCTTCCGCATACGCATATACCGCTTGATGTCGGGAAGCGAGACGACGGCGATCGCGATCCCGGCGACCGCAGCCAGAGCCAGTGCGACGGTGGTGATCTGTCCGAGAACCTTCATGGCAGTTCATCCTTTCCGGTCACGGCCGGTATCGGCTCCACCTCGTCCGGGGCGAAGTACAGATACCGTCCGTACCACTCGTGCATCTCCGAGGCGGGATCATCGGCGAGGACCACCCCGACGTGCGTGCCGCCGTCCACATCGGCGTGCACGGTCGCTACCCGGGCCACACGGCCCGCGAAGAAGAGGTCCTGGGCGTCGGCGCGCCGGGACGGGTGCAGCCGCACCACGCTCCCCTTCGCCACCCGGACACCGTTCACCACCACACCGTCGACGTCGGGGCGTACCGCGGTGTCCGCTTCGGGATCCCACCACGGCACGTCATCCGTCAGTTCCGGAACGAGACCCATGTCCGGCAACCGAGGGTCGCGGAGGACGCCGTGCATCTGTGCGAGCGTCGACGGCGACATCTGCTCGCACCGGTCGATGATCTCGGCGGCACGCGGGTCGGTGGCCCGCGCCTCCCGTTTCTCCTCTTCGGTGAGCGTCATGATCCGGAGAGTCAAAATTTCGTCGATCTCGGTGGCGTCGAACAGCGCACCGTCGCTCTGCTCAGCCACCTCGGGGTAGTCGTAGAGGATGATCGGTGAGACCAGCAGGAGGTCGGTCTCGCCGGGCGCGCCGGCCATCACCGGATAGCATCGCCGCTGCTCGCAGGTGGCGGCGAGTGTCTCGGCGTCCGGAGTGGGTTCGAGCAGCGAGACGAACTCCGCAGACTCGGTGGCCGCCAGGACGAGGTGGGCGCCGATCAGGGAGTGCTGGATCGCGGAGTCCTTGTCCGAGCAGGCGCCGTCCACACCCCCGCCGTCCACACCCCCGGTGGTCACACCCTCGGTGGTCACACCCTCGGTAGTCACATTGTCGACGGCCAACCGCACCCGCATCAGGTCGCCGATCACCTCACCCTCAACGGTCACGACGGCGCGCGCGGGCCGGCGAATACGCACCACGCGACCGGCCGGCGACCCGTCGCCGGCACGCAGTTCCTCCACCTCGGTGCCGCTGTCGACCTCGACCTCCAGGCGCCGATCACCCACCCACGAGGACGGATGCAGCACGCCCAGATCGAACTCGCGTTCCACCGCCTCGTCCCAGCTGAGCCAGTTGATCCCCGCCACCGCCATCTCGTCGACAGGGACGAAGCCCTCTCCTTCCGCGCGCTCCACCCGTCGCACCTGAAGTTGCAGGAAACGCAGTGTCACCGCCAGCCCGCCGCGGCGGTCCGGTCCTGGCCGCATCAGGATCTGGCAGGCCATGGACGACTCCTCGCCCACTCCGGCCTCGGCCGCTCCGGGCGGACCGAGGACGCCGAACTGCCACCGCGACTGATTCTTCGACGAACTCGCGCGATAGGGGTAGAGCAGGTAGCCCTCGTACAGAACGGCATCGGCGACCGCGCGCGCTCGCTGCAGGGACGCCGGGGAGATCACGACATCACCTCCCCGGCTCCCTGCAGCAGGTCTGCGATCGCGGCATCGAGCCCCAGGAGTCCACGCTCGGACTTGTAGCGGGCCAGAGCCGCGAGGGTGTCACGGTCGAGACGCAGCCATCCGGTGTTCGGGAAGTGCGCCCGGACCAGATCACGCCAGGCCGTTACCGGCAGATCGTAGACGGCCTCACGGTCCCACGGAATTCTTTCCACCCCGAAACCTGTCGCACCCCTGGTGAACACCGTGCCGCTGAACAGAAAGATCAGCGGAACCGTCGACCCGGACACTTCGAGGGCGTGTAGGTACTTCGAAGCGGTCACCTCGAAGTCGTACGTGCACGGCAGCGGCAGGTCCACCACACTCGATCCGGTGAATCCCTGCGCCACGGTGCTGGTTTCCATCCACTGGAACGGCTTCAGCGTGGAGGCCCACCGCTCCCGCGAGCCGAACAGGTCGAGCAATCCCCGCGCCTCGAGGTCGGTGTAACGGCGGCGCCCGGGGTCGATGCGCACCTGGCAGCGGACGGCCATCGCGTGGACCACGCTTTCTGTCGATTCGGTGACACGCACGCGTGCAGTCAGATTCGGCGCGACGGCGAACGGCTCCGGCGACACATCGAGTACTTCGAACGACACCTCGGTCACGACGACCCCACCACTGGACGACTCCGCGCCCGCACCGTGT
This sequence comes from Rhodococcus sp. (in: high G+C Gram-positive bacteria), assembly GCF_049286785.1. Classification (GTDB taxonomy): domain Bacteria; phylum Actinomycetota; class Actinomycetes; order Mycobacteriales; family Mycobacteriaceae; genus Rhodococcus_F. The sequence continues at coordinate 14,235 of NZ_JBAQEO010000100.1, forward strand.
CGAAGAACGTGTCGACGACTCGGCGGGCATCCTGTCCACCGTCGAAACCTCGCCAGACCCTGCGTAGTTCACCCACCAGCTGGTAGCACGCATCGATGGGGACGAGGAAACATTCGGGACTCTCTGAGCCGCGCCCGGGAACCCGCAGAATCAGCGCTTCGGTGTCGGCGGCGAGACAACCCAGTTCGGGATTGGCGGCCAGCACATCGGCCCATGCGTCGAGGGGAAGTTCGGACTCGGTGGCACCCGCCGGCCCCGGATAGAAGGCGACCGTCTTGCCCAGCAACGAATTGCGGAACACGAACGCGAGCCCCACCGGAACCTCGAGTTCGTCCCATCGTCCCGGTGCCAGTTCGAAGTCGGGGAAAGACAGGTACCGATCAGGAACGGCACGGAACCGCAGTTCGGCCGACCCGTCGGTGAACAGGAGGTAGCAGCCGCGGCACACGCACATCAATTGACGCTCCCGCACGTTCACCACATGCTGATGTGCGTCGGCGATCGGGGCGGCGCACATATCGCACCGCTCTCCCGCCACCGGTTCGGGACGCTCGGATGCAATCCTCCGCAGAACCCGGAGGCCGCCCCGAGGCGAGCCCATCACGCCACCTCCGCTGCGGGCACCGCGACCGCCAGGACACCGTCGCGGACGAGGACGGGAAGCGGGGCCATCGGTTCGGCACCATCGTCGCCGTCCAGCCGCAGACCGGCACGGCGGGGGTCGAAATGTGCCCGGCAGGCGGGGCACCGCAGCACGGCGTCGCCTGTCCGACCACCGGCACGGCGTTGCAGCGTGGCACCGGCGAGCGAGTTCGTGCACGCCGGGCACCGATCCCGGTAGGCGAACAGTTGCTCCCCGATCCTGCACACGAGGATCGGCAGTCCGGCCACGGCGAACCCGCCGATCTCCCCCGACGTGAGATCCTCGAGTTCGGGCACCGACACCCACGTCCCCGCCATCTCGTTCGCGGACTCTTCCGAACGAAGATGCGACAAAAGCGATTCCGGCGAGATGAGTCCGGATCCGGACGCCGGTACGGCTCCCACCACCTCGATGTCCGTCACCTCCGGGGCGGCAGCGAGAACGGCGTCCTTCACGGCGAGTTCCAGCGTGACGGCCGACGACGGGCAGCTCTGGCAGCTTCCGGTGAGCCGGAGCCGCACGATCGCGTCGTCCACGCCGAGCAGTTCGACGTCGCCGCCGTGGGAACCCAGATAGGGACGGACGCTGTCGAGCGCGGTAGCCACCCGCCTCTCGACGTCGTGGGGATGCAGACCGTTCACCAGCAGGAGGCTGGCGACGAGTTCGTCTTCGGCGAGTCGTTCCACGAGTTCGCCGTCATCCCCGACGAGGTCGAGGATGCGCGCGAGACCGGCACCGTACAGTTCCACCACCTCGCGAACGAGCTGTTCGGCACGCTCGCGGGCCACCGTCCCGCCCACCGAACCGGCGTCGAGCAGGGCATCGATCCTCTCACCGGCGGTCCGCCAGCGGTCCGGGGTGTCTTCTTCGCCGTTCCTCAGTTTGTCCATGCTCCCTCGTCACTCGCCGGTGACGGACTGGGTGGGCGAATGCAGTTTCTCCAGTGTCTTCCCCTCGCCGAGATACATGTGCACCCCGCAAGGCAGGCACGGGTCGAAACTGCGCACGGTGCGCATGATGTCGATGCCCTTGAAATGGTCCCGGTCGTTCTCCTCGAAGATCGGCGAATTCTGCACCGCATCCTCGTAGGGACCCGGCGTTCCGTAGCTGTCCCGCGGATTCGCGTTCCACGGTGTCGGCGGATACGGATGGTAGTTCGCGATCTTCCCGTCACGAATCACCATGTGATGCGACAGGACTCCGCGGACGGCCTCCGTGAAGCCGCAGCCGATGCCCTCGTCCGGAACCTCGAACTTCTCCCAGGTCTTGGTGTGGCCGGCCCGGATCTCGGCGAGCGCCTTCTCTGCGAAGTGCAGTGCGCAGGCCGCAGCGTAGGCCTGGAAGTACGTTCGCGCCCGGTCCCGTTCGATCGTGTTACTGCCGTACTGCGGAATCTTCCATTCCAGCTCCACCGGCCCCTTCAGCGCGGTCTTCGGCAGGTTGATCTTCACGCTGCGCCCCGTGGACTGCACGTAGCCGATGTCGACGAGTCCGGCCAGCGCGGTGCTCCACAGCCGGGCCAGTGGGCCGCCGCCGGTATCGAGCGCCAGGTAATCCTTGCCGTCGAACCAGCGTGGCGACATAACCCAGCTGTACTTGTCTTCCATGTCCCGTTTCTGCGGGTGCGGGTTGGTGTGCTGATTCCACGGGTGCCGACGGTCCACCGGATTGCCCAGCGGATCGTTCTTCACGAACATCTCCTGATCGGTCCAGTCGTCGTAATACGAACTGCCCAGAAGGATTCGGATACCCAGATTGATGTCGACGAGGGACGTGGTGACCAATTTGCCGTCCACCACCACACCAGGGGTGACGAACATGGCCCTGCCCCACCTCTCCATGTCCTTGTAGGAGAAGTTGCAGACGGCCGGGTCCTGGAACGAACCCCAGCAACCGAGGAGAGTCCTGCGCAGGCCCACCTTCTCGTAGCCCGGAATCGCTTCGTAGAAGAAGTCGAAGAGATCGTCGTGCATGGGGACGACCTTCTTCATGAACTCCACGTAGCGCATCAACCGCGTCATGTAGTCGGTCATCAACTGGACGGTGGCCACCGTGCCGACGCCCCCCGGATACAGGGTGGAGGGGTGAACGTGCCGGCCCTCCATGAGACAGAACATCTCGCGGGTCGACCGGCTGACCTGCAGGGCCTCCCGGTAGAACTCGCCGGTGAACGGGTTGAGGGAACGCATGATGTCGGCGACCGTCTTGTACCCGTGCTCGCCGGCGTGCGGCGCGGGGGTCTGTTCCGCCTGCGCCAGCACTCCCGGATTGGTCTCGGAGACCATCCTCTCGCAGAAGTCCACGCCGACGAGGTTCTCCTGAAAGATGTTGTGGTCGAACATGTATTCGGCGGCCTCGCCGAGGTTCACGATCCACTCACCGAGATGTGGTGGCTGCACTCCGTAGGCCATGTTCTGGGTGTAGCAGGAACACGTCGCGTGGTTGTCACCGCAGATGCCGCAGATACGACTCGTGATGAAATGCGCGTCCCGAGGATCCTTTCCCTTCATGAAGATCGAATAGCCGCGGAAGATGGACGACGTGCTGTGACACTCCACCACTTCCCTCTGCTTGAAATCGATCTTCGTGTAGATCCCGAGACTGCCCACGATTCGCGTGATCGGGTCCCACGCCATCTCGACCAGGCCGTCGGATTCCGACTTGCGCGAAGGTTCCGGAATGATCGTTGTCATCGGACGTACCTCTCAGAGACCCCTGACGGACCCCTAGCGGGACTACCAGGTGCGGGTGGCGCCTGTGGTCAGCTTCGTGCCGCGACTACGCCAGTGCGGCTCCTTGTCCACGGTGTTCGTGGTGATCTTGCGCAGACTACGGATGGCAGATCCGTACAGTCCGGACACGGTGGTGGACAGTTTGCCGCCCGGCGGTTCATCCATGAACGGCATGAACTTGTCCGGGAATCCCGGCATGGTGCACCCGATGCAGATGCCGCCGACGTTGGGGCAGCCACCGACACCGTTGATCCAGCCCCGTTTGGGGACATTGCACTTCACCACCGGACCCCAGCAGCCCAGCTTGACGATGCACTTGGGTGAGCCGTACTCGGTGGCGAAGTCACCCTGCTCGTAGTAACCGGCACGGTCGCAACCCTCGTGCACGGTGACCCCGAACAGCCACTGCGGGCGCAACGCGTCGTCGAGCGGAATCATGGGCGCCTGTCCGGTGGCCATGTACAGCAGATACGTCAGCGTCTCCGACAGGTTGTCGGGCTGGACCGGGCACCCCGGTACGCAGACGATCGGTATGCCCGCCTTCGATTTCCAATCCCAGCCGAGGTAGTCGGGGACGCCCATCGCACCGGTCGGATTGCCTGCCATCGCATGGATGCCGCCATAGGTGGCACACGTGCCGGCCGCGACGATCGCCGTCGCCTTGGGGGCCAGGCGGTCGAGCCATTCGCTCGTGGTCACCGGCTGCCCCGTCTCGGGGTTGTTGCCGAACCCGCACCAGTAGCCCTCGTCGTGAAGTTGCTCGTTGGGAATGGAACCCTCGACCACGAGCACGAAAGGCTCGAGTTCACCCCGGTCCGCTTTCCAGAACCATTCGATGAAGTCGTCGGCACCGCCCTCCGGACCGCATTCGAAATCGATCAACGGCCAGTGGACGGCCACCTTGGGCAGGCCCGGGAGTGCACCCAGGGCAATCTCTTCGACACTCGGCTGCGTGGCCGCGGTCAATGCCACCGAATCCCCGTCGCAGCTCAGCCCGGCATTGATCCACAGAACGTGAATCAGTGTGTCCTCGGCCTCGATTGCTTCCTGTGTCGGCATGGCAGGTCGCTTTCCGGAGTCGAACATGGCTCCTGTCGCCACTGGAGTCGACCGTCGGCCCACCTGTGTGGCGCTGTTCTTTATTTAGCTCCTCCGCTCGCGCAGATGTCAACGGTGCCCGGCGCGTCGCCATCCCTTCGCGGGGACGGCGTTATCGGGCGGCGATCCAGTCGTACCATTGCTGCATTCCCTGTCCGGTGGTGGCGGACAGCGTCATCACCTGCAGGCCGGGATTGACGGACCGTGCGTACTCGGTGCACCGCTCGACGTCGAAGTCGACGTACGGCAGCAGGTCCGCCTTGTTCACGATCACCAGGTCCGCAGCCGCGAACATGTGCGGATACTTCAAAGGTTTGTCGGTGCCCTCGGTTACCGACATCACCACGACCTTCGACTGTTCCCCGAGGTCGAACAGGGCGGGGCACACCAGGTTTCCGACGTTCTCGATGAACAGCAGCGAATGGGGGCTCGGGTCGAGCACCGTCAACGCGTCGCGCACCATCTCGGCGTCGAGATGACATCCCGCCCCTGTATTCACCTGCACCACAGCACAACCGGCGGCTTTGATCCGGTTCGCGTCGAGCATCGTCTCCTGGTCGCCCTCGATGACGGCAACGGGGCGTTCGCTCCCCACGGCCGCGATCGTGCGCTCGAGCAGCGTCGTCTTACCGGATCCCGGCGAGCTCATGACGTTGAGCGCCGGCACACCGCGCTCCGCCAGCCATTCCCTGTTGATCTCCGCAACACGATCGTTCTTGGCCAGCACCCTCTGTTCCAGGGTGATCGTCTCGCCCCCATGCGAGTGCGGGTGCTCGTGGGTGTGCTCATGACTGTGTGGATGGACGTGGTCGTGATGGTGCGGGTGTTCGTGTGGCACGGTGACTCTGGTGCCGGTGTCGTTACCGCAACCGCAGGTGGCACACATACGCGTCAGCTCACTTCCATCGAGAGTATTCGTAGTTCACGACCCGAGGTGACATCGACGTTCGCGCTCCCGCACGGGCACAGCACCACCAGGTCGGTGAGAGCGAAGTCTGCTCCGCAGTCCTGACAGTGCGCGCTGCCGGAAGGTTGATCGATGTCGAGGCGAGCGCCCTCCGCAACTGTTCCTTCGGTGACCAACTCGAAACAGAACTGCATCGAATCGGCGACCACCGCGGTGAGCGCACCCACCTCGACCCGGACGCTGAGGACTGTTCGTCCCGCCGCATGTTCGCAGACGGCATCGACGACGCTCTGGGTGATTGCCAGTTCATGCATCACGGCCCCGCTTACGGACTCGTCACCTGTCGTTGTCGAGCGTAGCCCTCACCGGCAGCCCGTACGCAGACATCGGACCATCGGACCCCGTCGCGGGTACGCTGAACACTTTCCGCCACCACTTCCGGGAGGCGCCGCATGGACGCCTGGAGCATCCGGGACTTCGCGCCCGAAGACCTCGACGCCGTGGTTCGCATGGACAGCAGTTCCACGACCACGGATCAGTTGCCGCTGTTCGCGCTCTCGGATGTGGTCGCGAGTCTGCTGAACCGTCACCCGGCCGTCGTCGCGGTGGCGGACGGACGCATCGTCGGGACGGCCGCCAGTCGCGTCGACGAGGACCGCGCCTGGGTCATGCGCATCTCCCTCGAGCCCCAGTGGCGGGGGCGCGGGCTCGGCAGCGCACTGTTGTCGCAGCTCGAGCACCGATTGCTGGCCAAGGGTGTACGGCGCGTCGCGGCCCTGCTTCCCGACCGCGAGACCGGGGCGACGGCACTGACCAACTCCGGGTTCGTCGCACGGAGCGGGGTCACCTACTACGAAAAGGTCGAGACGGTATCGCCGCGTACCGCCGGGGTCCTGACCCGACTCGGCGGCGCCGTGCCGCCCGCCGGTTTGTGGAACCAGGTGGCGGGAATGGCCCGCGAGAAGTCGCTCATCGAACGCCGGATCGTGCTACCCCTGTCGAAGCCGGCGATGGCGGCCGAGCACGGGGTGACGCCGCCGCGCGCCGTCGTCTTGTTCGGCCCGCCCGGAACGGGGAAGACGACCTTCGCCCGGGCCATCGCCAGCCGACTGGGCTGGCCGTTCGTCGAGCTGTTTCCGTCTCGGCTGGCGTCGAGCGAGAACGGTCTCGCCGCGGGTCTCGGGGAGGCGTTCGCGTCGATGAACGAGCTCGATCATGTCGTGGTGTTCATAGACGAGGTCGAGGAGGTGGCGGCACGGCGCCAACCCGGATCGCAGTCCGTGGGCGTCGTGAACGAACTGCTGAAGTCGATCGTCAATTTCCGCGAACGAGCCGGACGGCTGCTGGTGTGCGCCACCAACTCTGTTCGCATACTGGACGACGCGTTCCTGCGACACGGCCGGTTCGACTACGTGCTGCCGATCGGTGCACCCGATGCCGAGGCCCGGTACGCACTGTGGGAGCGGTATCTCGGCAACGAGCAGGTCGACATTTCCGCACTCGTCGCGGCCACCGAGGGATACACGCCGGCCGATGTCGCTCACGCGGCGCGGACGGTCGCGCAAGCGACATTCGAGTGCAGCGTCGATTCGGGGGGACGCTGCCACGCCGACACCCAGGACTACCTGAACGTGATCGCCACGGTGCGTCCCACCCTCACCCCGGACATGGTGCATGCGTTCACCGAAGACATCGACAGTCATTCCCGCACCTGAGCCTGTGAGTACTTATCAACCGCGGGCGGTTGATAAGTACTCACAGGCGTTCGATGATGGTGACGTTAGCGGTACCGCCACCCTCGCAGATCGTCTGCAGCCCGTAGCGGCCACCGGTCCGCTCGAGCTCGTTGAGCAGCGTCGCCATCAGCTTGGTGCCGGTGGCGCCGAGCGGGTGGCCGAGTGCGATTGCACCGCCGTTGACATTGACCTTGGCGGGATCGGCCCCGATTTCCTTGATCCACGCGAGCACCACGGGAGCGAAGGCCTCGTTGATCTCGACCAGGT
>NZ_JBAQEO010000101.1:0-4980 GCF_049286785.1 Rhodococcus sp. (in: high G+C Gram-positive bacteria)
TCGACTCCTGCCACCGCGACAGCCTCCGCGGCGATGCCGAGGTCCTTGGCGATCCGCGCTGCCGTGCGGGGGTGGTCACCGGTGATCATCATGACCCGCACCCCCGCGCGGTGGGCCTCGGCGATCGCGACCGCCGCCTCCGGGCGGGGCGGGTCGATGATGCCGACCATGCCGACGTAGACCAGATTCTGTTCCAGGGATTCGTCGATCTCCGGCGGTGTGGTGACCTCGAGTGGCCGATACGCCACCGCCAGGGTGCGGAACGCCTCGCCCGCGAGACGCTCGACGTCCTCGAGAATGCGGGCCCGCCACGAATCGTCCAGATCCTCCACCGCATCGCCGACCCGTACATGGGAACAATGCCGCAGCAGCACGTCCGGGGCGCCCTTGGTGACCACCACTACCGCGCCGCCCCGCTCGGCGTCGGCCTCGAGACTGCTCATCATCTTGCGTTCGGAGCTGAACGGGATCTCGCCCACCCGCCGGAACCGCCCAGCCTTGAGATCTCCGTTACCGACCTTGACCTCGGCGACCAGGAAAGCCGCCTCGGTCGGATCACCCTGGATCATCCACTCGCCGTCCTGCTGCCACAACGACGCATCGTTGGCGAGGCTGCCTCCGCCGAGCACGTACCCTGTCTGACGCCACAGGGTGCTGCCCTCCTCGATCGGAATACCGTGGTGCTCTTCGCGCCCCTCGGGCCGGTATCCGGCGCCGGTGAGGGTCACTTCCCCCACCGGGGTGACCACCCGTCCGATCGTCATTTCGCTCCTGGTGAGGGTGCCGGTCTTGTCCGAGCAGATCACCGACGCCGAGCCGAGGGTCTCGACCGACGACAGCTTCTTGACGATCGCGTGCCGGCCGGCCATCCGCTGCACGCCCAACGCGAGCACCACCGACAGAATCGTGGGCAGTCCTTCCGGCACGGCGGCCACGGCCAGCGAGAGTCCGAGCAGCAGTGCCGTCACCACGTCGTCGAGGCCGTGAATTCCGAAGACCAGAAAGATCGTCGCGATCACCACCACGGCAATCGCGATCACCGCGATGCCGAGCATCCTTCCGACACGGGCGATCTCGAGTTGCAGCGGGGTGGGGTCCTCGCGGGTGGTGTGCAGCAGATCGGCGATCCGCCCCATCTCGGTCGCCATCCCGGTGGCGGTCACCACCGCCCGCCCCACACCCTGCATGACCGCGGTGCCGTTGAACACCATGTCGAGGCGGTCCCCGAGGGTCGCGGGCCCGGGAAGAGTTCGACCGTCCTTGAGGACGGGTTCGCTTTCCCCGGTCAGCGAGGCCTCCGCCACCCTCAGTGCGCCACCCGAGAGCAGCCTCGCGTCGGCGGCAACGGTGTCGCCCTCGGCCAGCACCAGAATGTCGCCGGGCACCAACTCCCCGGTGGGCACCTGCGCCTGTACGCCGTCGCGCACCACCGTGGCAGTGGCGGCGCTCATCCGCGCGAGGGCCTCGACTGCACGATCGGCGCGGGTCTGTTGCAGATACCCGAGAACGGCGTTGACGACGACGATGGCAGCGATGACGAGGGCATCGAACGGCCAGCCCGATGCCCCCTCGACCACCCACACGGCGAGGGAGATGGCAATGGCGGCGAACAGCAGGTAGATCAGCGGGTCACGGAACTGCTCGGCGAACTTGCGCCACGCGGGCACCGGCCTCTCGGTCGTGATCTCGTTCGGGCCCACCGAGGCCAACCGACGCGAAGCCTCCACCGCCGTCAGACCATTGTCCGGGTCGGTTCGCATCGACTCGACGACGCCGCTCGCATCCATGAGCGAGGCGTCGAAGTCCATCACCACCCCTGCCACAGGGTCTTCCTTCCCGTTGGACTACCCATCCCTCACCGACCGCTCGCCCACGCCTGGACCCGCGCGAGGGTCAAGTGACCAGCAGCAACGTTAGCGGTGATGGCCGTCGGGGGGGCAGCAGAAAGGCCCGGTGCCCGGTCACCCGTGCGATGTCGATGAACCAGGCATCCATCATCGCCGCGGACTCAGGGGCGCCAGCGCCGGGATGCCGAATCCGGTCAAGGCCCGCTGTGGCCGGCGATCCCACTTTTCTCAGTGTCCCGGGTGTGAACTGGGGCGACACAGCATGGTCGGGCATGGGCTGTGCCGCAGCAGGTGCCGACTCACCGACCCGTGAAAGGCACCGGCGATGCGCCCCCGGCCGTGCGTGCCCACGACGATGAGCTGGGCACCGTCGGCTGCGCGCAACAGGGCCCGGGCGGGCTCGTCCTGGGTGACGACCTCGGTCACGGGGACGTCGGCGAACAACTCGCGCAGGGTGGCCAGATGCGCGGCGAGTCTGGTCTTCGCCTCGTGGGCGAGTACGTCGGTGTCGATGAGCAGGGGATTCGTCACACCCCCGGTTTCGTTCTGCACCGACCAGGCGTGCACGGCGGTCAGTGGGGCACCGAACAGGGACGCGAACTCGAACGCTTCGACGAGCGCGGTGTCGCCGAGCGCACTGCCATCCACCCCGACTACGACCGGTCGTCGGTCGGGCAGTTGCCCGGGTGGTCCGCACCAGAAGGTGACCGGGCACGATGCCCTCTTGACCACGTCCAGTGCCGGCGAGCCGAGCATCCGGTCGACGAGGCCGCCGCGTTCGTGGGCAAGGACGATCATCCGGGCCCGCGCTCCCGCCGTGGCCACCGCCACCTCCGGTGGCCCGAGCAACAGCTCGGTGCCGACCTCCAGCCCAGAGAAGCGGGCATGCACAAGCTCGGCAGCGTGGTCGAGAATCGATTCGCCGCCCGTTCGGTTCTGGGCGACGGCGGGGCCTTGGCGCATCACCTTGATATCGCTCATCAGGTACAACGCCTCGGGCAGTGTGTGGACCAGCCGCAGCCCCCAGCCGCGCCGATGCGCGACCGTCGCTGCCCACACCGCGGCCCCGTCGGCCTCGAGGGTGCCATCCACGTCCACGGTGATCACCGGGCTGTCTGTCATGTCGATCCCTTCGGCTGCGTCCGCGCCTTCGTCGTCTGCATCGCGGTGACCCGAATCGCCCGGGTCTGCACCGTCGGTTTCGCAGTGCTTCGATTCTCGCGCTCGCGGCTGTGAGGGCAGAAGAGGACGCCGCCAACCGTCACCCACTGTTGGTGTGCAGTTCGCCCACTCGTCCGGTGCCCGTCGGGACGGTGGGCCGTCGGACCGACCGGGACCGTCGACTGCCGGTTCCACACCGTCGAGGCCCTCGACGACACCACCGAAAGAATTCGAGGACAGGGCTGTTCAGGACAGGGGGATTCAGGACACGGGGGCCGTGTCGTGCTCCGGCGCCGCTTCCGGGGCAGATGCCCGCGGCTTGCCGGCGCCGGCCTGGACATGCTCGGTGAGCAGGAGCTGACCGACACCGATCGCCACCGCAACCGGCCAGTCGAGCAGACCCGACGCCACCAGCGCCCCCAAACCGGCAAAGTAGGCGAGCTGCTCGGGCCGGGGAATCCCGATGTGGCCCACCAGAGGTAGGCGCACTGCGAAACGTTCGGCGTCGCGGGCCACGCCGGCCATGGTGCGGTGCGACTGCCAGAAAGACTGTTCGTCGGCCATGGTTTCCTCTTTCGTAAGCTGCACGTCTCCCGGGGCGCACCCGAGGATCCTACCCTCGACCCATGTCGAATCCTCTGACCATTACCGGCCCGGACGCGGTGCTCGGCGCGGTGGTCCGGTTGCTCACCCCGCCGCTGTGCGAGGTGTATGCCGTGTTGATGCGCGCCGGCGTGGTGGTCGTCGTCGACGACTGAGCCGGGCGTGCTGCGGCGGCGGCGGCGAAAGACAGTCGCACACGGCCTCTCACCGGTCGGCGGTGTCCCCGTCGGGGCCGCGGTTGCCCCGCAGTGTCCCCTCGGCCGCGCCGAATCCGGTGTCGGGGCCAGGATGGTCGTGCCGGAATCGGCGGCGAGTGTCGCCGCGGCGGCCGGGGTCGAGCCGGTCCCTTGCTCAGGCCAGCATTTTCCTCGCCCGCCGCGCACCCGCAAGCCCGGTTGCTGTGACCTGAGGACGTTGCCGCCGCCGGAACCGACAGCCGCTCGCGGGCATGCCGTTCGACGAACAGCGGGACGAAATCACGGATGGAACACCGCTCGTACCCGGCTCTGACCTGCGTGACCACGGCTTCGACGTCGGTGTACGACACGGTGGGGAACTCCCGGCACAACCGAGCGATCGCCCGGCTGATGCCCTGCTCTTCCTGGCTGGCGGTGATCATGCGATCATTCTGCCACCGCACCACCCGCGAGAACTCGCAATGTGTTGGCCCCCACTGCATCCGAGTACCATTTTCCCGTCCTCGCGGGCACAAGGTCACCTTTCGGACAGGAGTTACATCACGCCGGTACGCGGATCTGCGCCATGACCCGCTTCGACAACAGCGTGCCCGCATTGTTCGGGCTGCCGCGATCGCTCCCTGGCTGATACGACGCGAGCGTGGCCACCCCGGCCCCGATGCCCCGTCAGGGATGCGGCGGCTCTTCGGTGTGTCCCGAGGGGCGACTCGACCTCGCCTTCTTCTCCCGGCTGGCCGGCACCGGCGTCCGGGGGTTCGGCGACCGGCGCTTGCGACCGGCCACCCGAGCGGTGTGGTCAAGTGGTGGGCGGTTTCCCGGCGGGCGGAGTCGATCGCGCCGCGGGTGTCGCCCGGGTCGTCGATCGCGCCGCGGGCGTCGCCCGGGTCTTCTTTCCTGCCGTCCCGGCCGACTTGGTGGCCTTGTCCGCCGTCGAGGCTGTCGTGGCAGCACGTGAGAGCGGTGAACGAGCCGTAGATGAGTCGTACCTGGAGACCGCTCACTATGCGGCGCGGAACGTGCTCGAGGTGGCGGGCGAGGAAGAAGACCTCGACCTCGACGGGTACGACGCCGCTGCGGTAGCTGCGCGTGAGCGCCAGATCGACGCGGTGCAGGAAGCGTTCGACCTGGGGATCATCCCGGAAGTTGAGGACTGGGAAGCGCGAGCTCACGGC
>NZ_JBAQEO010000102.1:0-2230 GCF_049286785.1 Rhodococcus sp. (in: high G+C Gram-positive bacteria)
GCCAAGAACAGCGCTGCGTGGGCGACATCGTCGGCGCTGCCCGCCGCAGGCGGGTCGGCCCGGCGCCAGGCGTCGGGGGAAGTGTCGGTCGTCGGTAGCAGTCTCCGATTGTTGTCTCCGTGATCGACGGCGATGGTGCCGACTCGAATGGCGTTGCAGCGCACACCGAGGTGGGCGTAGCCGATGGCCACAGATCGTGTCATGGCCTCGAGACCGGCCTTGCCTGCGGCGTAGACGTCGAACCCGGGCATAGCCTGCGCTGCGGCGATCGAGGAGATGTTCACGATGGATCCTGTGCCGGACCGTGCAAGTGCATCGAGTGCGTGGTGGGTCGTGAGGTAGTTGCATGTGAGTGTGCGGTCGATGAGCGTGTGCCAGGCATCGAGGGTGACCTCACCGATGGGACCGTCCACATCTCGCGTGTGCAGGAGGTCGGTGGGGCCGGCGTTGTTGACAAGCACGTCTATGCCACCGTGGGCGGTCACGCATCGCTCGACGAGGGCGCGAACGTCGTTCTCGTCGGTGACGTCCGCGCGATAGAAGGTGAATCCCTTCTCCTGGGCAACCGACTGCCCCGAATCTTCCTGTCGCCCACAGATGACGACGTCGGCGCCGCGCTCCCGGAACACGTCGGCAATCGCTAGTCCGATGCCCTTCGTGCCTCCGGTGACGACAGCGGTTCGGCCGTCCAGCCGGAACGGGTCGATCATAGATGGCTCCGTTATTAGTCTAATGATAGATAGTTGTTCTTGATGCTAATCTCACTGGTGTCCGTTGGGAAGGTCGAGTAGACGAGCCGTCCGCGGTGATCCGCAATCCCGAGGATGCCGCACATCTCTGGTGAGCTACTCGTCGCGCGCCAATCTCACTGATTTGCAGAGTGATTGACGCCCTATTTGCGTGCATCGGCGACACTGCCGGTTCTTGGAAAAGTGGTTCTCGCTGCGGCGAGGATCGGTACGGCTCGATGCCGGATGTGGCCCAATTTACCCCATTACCAAACTATGTATGTCTAGACTAATGCGAGCCTGTCCGAGTACCGGATCCAGGCCGGTCGAGTTCGAGGAGACGACGTGACCAACACCGAACCCGCGCTGGATGAACGCCCCATCGCTGATCCCCCGGATGTACCGCTGTGGAGCGAAAACTACCTGTTCCAGGCGTATGACGCGACTTCAGGCTTCGGTGTCTGGCTTCATCTGGGTCTTCCATCGTTCGACACGGGGCTCTGGCACGGCATCACGGTCGTTTACCTGCCAGGCGCCACCCACGCACTGATTGCGAAGGATTTCTCGGTGCGCCAGCCGTCAGGAGTGGTGGACTGCGGGATGCTGTCCGCGACTCAGACATCCGAGGGATGGACGGTCCGATTCCGGGGAGCCGCCCAGCGTGTGGCCGTCGCCGACCTCGACACCGCGTCCGCTGTTGACGGTGTGTGCGAACCCCTGGACTTCGAGCTTCACTTCGCCGGCTTGTCCACTGAGCTGTTGGACTTGCGTGGGCCCGTATCGGGGCAATCCTGGGCCGATGCGCACTGGGAGGCGCCCTGCACGGCGCGGGGTGAAGTGAAGATCGGCGGTGAGACCGCCATGTTCTCCGGGGCCGGAGTTCGCGACCACTCGCGTGGTCCCCGCGACCTCGAGCGGATGGGACCACACCGTTTCCTGCACGGTCAATTTCCGGACGGCCGTTGTTTCGGGGTGATCCACATGGAGTCCCGGGACGGCGTGGGCGCGCCGATGTCGCACGGCTACCTCGTCGAAGACGGGCGGCTCGAGCACGCCGAGGTCCTTTCCGTGTCGATGGGGGAGACCAGCCATAGGAGGCTCGAGGTGGCGCTGCGTGGTCCGGACGGCGAACACCGGATCAGTGGGGAGGTCGTGCACGACATCGCGTTCACGATCGACTATCCCAACGAGGTGCTCTTCGGTATCCGGGCGGGGGCGACCCACGTGATCCGCGAGGGGATGGCCCGCTGGAGCTGGGACGGCCGGACCGGTTACGGCCTGGCCGAACGCTCCGGGCTGGTCGCTGGAACGGAGGCCGGCGCATGAGCGTGTCCGATCCGATCCTCGGCAGTACCCAGGCTGACCGTTGCTGGACGCTGACCAACGTCGCCGAAGCCACTCCGCTGGTCCTGACCGCGCTGGAGTGGGATATCTGGAGCGAGTCCGTCGAACTGGGCGCCCGTGGAGCTTGGCATGACTTCGGGTTCCTGCCGTCTTCGGCC
>NZ_JBAQEO010000103.1:0-1523 GCF_049286785.1 Rhodococcus sp. (in: high G+C Gram-positive bacteria)
CCGTGACCTCGAACGCCAACCCGATGGCCAGCACCTGGTCGCCGTAATCGCCGGCGCCGAAATCTCGATGGGCCGGCTCCCGGTCGGCGGGTACGCATTCCGCCTCACCGGTGGCATCGTCCGCACCTTCGACGCCGAGGTCGTCGACCTGTCACTCGCCAGCGCCGACGGCGGATCGGGCATGGTGACCCGGCTGACCAACATGGCCGCCGATCTGCCCGCGGCGATGGACCTGAACGTCAAGGACCGCGACTACATGGCTTCCCAGACCGAGCAGCTCGCCGACAAGCTCGGGGTGCCGTTCGCCAAGACCGACGAGATCACCCGGCTCACACACACCTACAACGAGATGCGGGCCGACCTCGCCGCCAGGGAGAACTCCCCCGAGGCGCTCGCCGAGAAGGCGGCCACCAAGGAACGATTGGCATCCGCCGGCATGTACCGCGGCTGGACCCGCGACCTCAACCCCACCCCCGGGCACGCCGAAGACCAAGGCATGACCCAGGACGAGCTCCGAGACATCACCCCGCTGCGGATGGTGGCGGCGGCCCGCGAGCACGCCGAGTACAAGGCGCAGTTGGCACAGAACCCGCAACCGCCGCGGTGGCAGCGCGCCGACGAGATCGGCTCCGAGCTCACCGCCGGATTCGACCGCGACACCGGCGATCCCGGTGCGGTGGTGAAGTGGACCGGCCGCGATTGGTACTGGTCCGCCCACAGTGATCGGGAGACCCTCGACAGTGGCACCTTCCCCACCCGGGACGCCGCGATCTCCGCTGCCGAGAAGGCCGTCGGAACCGCTCTTGCGGAATCCGCCATTCCGCCGGTGGCGGTGTGGGAACGAGACCACGCTGCGCTGACCGAGGTGCGCGCCAACGGCGCCCAGCCTGCGGCCGCCGCCGAAACGGCGACCGACCAGGAGCTGGCCGAGGTCATGCGGCTGGTCCAGTCCGACTACCCCACCCACGCAACCGCGACCGTCGCAATGAACACTGCCACGATCGAGCGGATCCCACCCGGCCTGAGAGCCGAACGCGGCCGGGACAGCGGTCAAGAACGCTGACGGCAGCGGTCAAGCCGCCATCAGCGTTTCCCGGACCAGGTTCTATCCGGCTCGGCTTCGTGGGTGGTCTGGCATCGGGCCCGACCACCCACCCGCGCCACACCGAAGCGTGTGGACCTGCGCCGAGTGGTCAGTTTCGGTCCGGCGTTGCTGCACGGCTCGGCTGGTGCGAGGAGGCAACTGGCCCGCACCCGTGAGTTGTCTGACAGGCGGTGTGCATTGCCGGGTGGTGGGCGGTGGTACCTGGTCGGCAGATTCCTTCTGCGACAGTTCCGCCCGGAGTTCAACGGCCCCCCGCGTGGCGAGCAGCCGGCAGACGTGCGACCGGTACCAGGTCGGGCTGCCGGCCGGGGTCGGGACGCCTTCGTCGTTGAGTTCGCGTGCGATCGATTCTTGCGTCCGACCCGAGATCGACATAGTCACGACACGGCGAAGCACATCGTCCGGGCACAGCTTGGGC
>NZ_JBAQEO010000104.1:0-3092 GCF_049286785.1 Rhodococcus sp. (in: high G+C Gram-positive bacteria)
GCTTCGTCCCCAGTGCCGAAAGGATCGCTCTTGTCCCGAGGGGCGTTCGGCAACACAGCATTTCGCAACACCATTCCCTCCATGAGGGCAGCCCCGGTGTGAGCGAGGGAGACCCACGCCGACCGGACGTCCCCGCCGTCGGAGAAATCGGTCTTGACTCGCCGACCGAGCACTTTTCCCAGCGCTTCGTAAAAGCCGGCCATACCTTCCGCATAGGCGTTCTCGCTGGCGCGGATGGCTTGTTCCAGACTCTCGCGCAGCCCGCCGTCATAGGAGATCGACGCGGCCTTCGCGACGACGTAGTTCTGCCAGTGCTGCGTTTCGAGGGCGTTCTGGAAGTTCGCGACCACACCGCGCCGACACACCTCGACGAACCATCGCCGACGCACCTCCGGGTCGTCCAGAGAGTCCACGACCGACGAGACGAGGCCGAGGATTTCCCGAAGTGTCTCCGGGTCGTACACGGTGGTCGCGGCCTCGGGTCTCTGCGCCGGCTCGGCGACCGTGCGCGCGGACCAATGTCCCATGACCCAGTCGGCGGTGGGCGGTCGCCGGTATCCCAGTTCGATCAACGCCGACTCGAGCTTGATGAGGTCGATGGCTCCCTCCGGCAGCAAACCCCACCGCGGGGGCTTCACGCTGCGCTGCACCACTTGGCCGGAGTCGTCGCGGACCGTCATGACCGTCTGCATGGGGTCGATGTTCACACACACCTGGAACAGCGCCATACCTGAATCCTGCACCTTCCGGTCCCGGATCGGAAGGATTCGCCCCCGGCTCGGCGAAAGTGCTACGACTCCAGCCAGACGCCGTCGCCTTCCGACGCTCCCACCCGAGTGCCGAACGGCCGGGACGACTTCGTGAGCACGTCCCGCAGCCAGCACGCGTCCGCGGCCGAGGCGCGCTCGAGCCGCATCCGCCGCGCCCGCACCGGCACCATCCGCATGCCGCACAGTCCACGCGATCCGGAGGCGAACACCGGCAGATACAGCAGACGTAGATCGTCGCGGAATTGTTCGTAGCCGCGGATGCCTTCGTAATCGTTGATGAGGTCGCCGCAGCCGTACAGCACGGGCCTGTCCCGGTAGATCTCCAACGGTCGCGGATGATGCGACGAATGCCCGTGCACCATGTCCACACCACCGTCGACGAGGTAGTGCGCGAAGCGGACCTGCTCGTCCGGCACCGCGTATCCCCAGTTGGACCCCCAGTGCACCGACACCACCACCAGGTCCGCCGGCCCGCGGACCGCATCGATCCGTTCCAGCACGTGGTCTGCGGTTTTCGCCGACAGGTCCGGCAACAAGGCCACTCCGGGGTGGGACGCTGTCGCGCCGGCCGACGAGGCGATCCCGCTCGAGACCGAACCCACCGACCACACCAGCAGCCGCACCGCGCCGGCCTGGACGGCAGCCGGACGCCACGCCTGCGCGTCGTCGCGCCCGGCACCCACCGGCTGCAGCTCCGCGGCGGTGAGGACGTCGACGGTTTCCTCCAGTCCGCGGATCCCGAAGTCGAGCACGTGATTGTTCGCCAGTCCGCACACGTCGATTCGCGCGGCGGTGAGCACTCCGATGTTCTGCGGGTGCATCCGGTAGTGGATGCCCTTACCCGGCGCGTAGTCCCGCGAGGTGGTGACAGAGGTTTCCAGATTGACTATCCGCACATCCGGCGCGGCCTTTTCGAGTACGGACAGCGCGACGCCCCACGGCCACGCGAATCCGACCGGCTTCGGGAAGACGCCGTTCTCCGCCTCCGCCAGCGCGACATAGTCGCGCGCGTCGCGAACGTACGGTTCCCGCAGCTTGGGCCCGCCGGGGTGCGGCAGGATCTGGTCCACGCCCCGGCCGGTCATCACGTCCCCGGCAAGAAACAAGGTCACCGTATCGGCCACACTTCCGACACTACGACGGCGTATCGCCGCGGGCATCACGACCTCGCCGGTCAGCGCGAGCCCGCCGGGCGGGCACGGACGTGCGCCCGCTCGCCCTGCGGACCGAAGAGACTGAGGATCTCCGCAGGCTGCGGCCCCGGGTTGCCGAACCAGTGCGGCACGCGCGTGTCGAATTCCGACACCTCGCCCGGGGTCAGGACCACATCGTGTTCGCCGAGCACCAGCCGCAGTCGGCCGGACAGCACGTACAGCCACTCGTAGCCTTCGTGGACCTGCAGGTTCGGCTCGCCGGACGGGGTGTGCGGCGGGATGATGTGCTTGAACGCCTGGATTCCGCCCGGCCGCCGGTGAGCGGAATGATCGTGGCCGCCCCCCGCTTGATCGGGCGCAGGTGCACTCGTGGATCGCCGGTGGCGGGCGCATCGACGAGTTCGTCCAGCGGCAGTTGATGGGCCCGGGCCAGCAGGAGCAGGAGTTCGAGCGTCGGCCGCCGCCTGCCCGATTCCAGGCGCGACAGTGTGCTTACCGAGATTCCCGTCGCCTCCGACAATTGCGCCAGTGTGGCACCACGCTCCCGCGGATCGCCCGCAGGCGCGGCCCCACCGCATCGAGTACACCGTCGAGTCCCGCCAGTTCGTCCCTCACCCCACCACTTTGCCACGCTGGCAAAAACGCTTGCCATTTTCGTTGCGGTACCCGCCGACGCCAACGGTGCGACCGCGGCGCCTGAGGTCTGGGTGGCGGGCAGCGTGGCCGATCTGCGGACCCAGGTGATCGTCGCGGCCGGAGCGGGACTCACCGCGGCCGCCGCGATGAACACCGACCTGATCGCCGACGACACCGCCCGGGCCGTCGTGGCGCGCCGGGCCGGCCAGGTCAGCTCATCCAGTTAAAGGCTGCGCCAATGCTCGGGAGCGGAGACACCGGGAGATAGGCGTCCTCCAACCTCGCATCCCGCAGATCCGCTCCGAGCAGGTCCGTCGCGGCGAGATCACTCTCCGCAGATCCGCCGCTACCAGGCAGGCACCCCGCAAGTCCCTCCGCACAAACTGCGTGCTCGCAAGTTCTTTCCGGCAAGGTCCGCCCCGGCACGAGACTCGGGTCCAGATGGGCACCGCCGACAAAGTAGGAAGCCCCCAGTTCCTCGCCGATGTCCATGAGAACTCTTCTGACGTGGGAGTGCACGGCCTCCATGTCG
>NZ_JBAQEO010000105.1:0-2360 GCF_049286785.1 Rhodococcus sp. (in: high G+C Gram-positive bacteria)
GAACCGGACGAAGCAGAACCGGACGAAGAGGAGGAACTTGACGAAGAAGAGGAACCCGACGAAGAAGAGGAACCCGACGAAGAAGAGGAACCCGCGGAGTCGGACGAGGAAGTAGACGTCGAACCGGAGCCGGAGGAACCGGAACGGCCCAGGCGACGGGCTCGCACCCGGCGCAGCGAATCGGAGTCCGCCCGTCCAGCGAGCCGGAAGCGAGGAGCGCGCGCATGACTACGGCGATACAACCCGCAGGAGGCGGGGGAGGTGCTGGCGGCGGGCCGAGTTCGAGCAGCCTGGCCGACGTGGTCGACACGATCCTGGACAAGGGCCTCGTGATCGACGCCTACGTGCGACTCTCGCTCGTGGGCATCGAGTTGGTGACCATCGACGCACGCATCGTGGTGGCCAGTGTCGACACGTATTTGCGTTTCGCGGAGGCGGTGAACCGGCTCGAGATCGGGTCGGAGCCCGAGGGGTTGACCGACGTGGTGCAGGACGTGACCGAGGGCGGCGCCAAACACAAGACGAAGGGTGCGCTGGATGCGGCCGGGGAGAAGCTCGGTGAGCTGCTCGGCGGACAGGAGGCGCAGCGTGAACCCGCGCCTCGGCGGTCCGGCGGGAGGGAGAAGTGATGTCGGGTCCGGACCAGACCACCGAGGCCCCCGAACGGGCACGCACCTCCGGGGTCTACGTGTACGGCATCGTGCCGGCGGATGTGGAAGCCGAGACGGACGCCACGGGTGTTGCGGACGGCGCCGTGAGTACCGTGCGGCACGGCGATATCGCGGCGCTGGTCAGCGAGATCGAGATCGACCGGGCGCTCGGCACACCGGAGGATCTTCGCACGCACGCACGCATCCTCGACGGGACGTCCCGTGTGGCGCCGGTGCTTCCGTTGCGGTTCGGTGCCGTCCTGACCGACGCCGAAGCGGTGAAGGACGAACTGCTCGCAGAACATGAAGAACAGTTTGCCGCGGCCCTGAAGGAACTCGAGGGCCACGCCCAGTACGTCGTGAAGGGCCGGTACGTCGAAAACGCGATCCTGGCCGAGATCCTGGCCGAGAACGAGGACGCGGAACGGTTACGACAGGAGATCCGGGACAAACCCGAAGACGCCACCCGGGATGCCCGGATGGCGCTCGGTGAACTGATCAACAATACGATCGCGGCCAAGCGGGAGGCGGATACGCAGAAAGTGATCGAGGCGCTCACACCGCTCGCCGCGTCGATCAACGTACGCGAACCCACGCATGAGAAGGACGCCGCGCAGGTGGCGGTTCTCGTCGAGGTGGCCCGCCAAAAGGAACTCGAGCAGACCGTCGGTGATCTGGCCCAGGACTGGGAGAGTCGCGTGGAGATGCGCGTACTCGGCCCGCTGGCGCCGTACGACTTCGTGGTCACCCAGAAACCGGAGGGCTGAGAAATGGGTCTGATCACCTTCATCGCCACTCTCCCGTTGGCGCCGGTGCGCGGAGTGATTGCACTGGCGGAGGTAATCCAGCGGCAGGTCGAGGAGGAACTGCACAATCCCGCGAGCGTGCGCCGGGATCTGGAGGAACTCGAGGAAGCCCGCGCCCGCGGTGAGATCTCCGCGGAGGAGGAAGAGCAGGCGCAGCAGGAGATCCTCAACCGGTTGACGCCCCCGCCGCAGGAGCGACCACCCACATCGGAGAAGGAGTGACGCGATGGCCGAGGACGAGCCCGCGCAGCTGTCGGCCCCGGCCGTCGCCCAGGTCGCGCTTCGTGAGATCACCGAGCTGACCGGTAAGGAGACACTCGGTGCGACGTCGGTGATGCCCAGCGACGCCGGGTGGACGGTGGAGGTGGAGGTGCTCGAAGACCGGCGCATCCCGTCGTCGGCGGACATGCTGGCCCTGTACGAGGTGGTGCTGGATCTCGACGGAGCACTGTTGTCTTATCGGCGAACCCACCGCTACATGCGTGGCACCACCGCCGGGAGAGGCGATCAATCATGACCCTTGCCGGCGGCAATCAGGGCAGGGCGCCGTCCTCCGTGGGAATCGGTGGCGGAGGCGGGCAGTCGACGAATCTGGGGGACATCCTCGAGCGGGTGCTCGACAAGGGCCTGGTGATCGCGGGCGATATTCAGGTGAACCTCCTCGATATCGAACTGCTCACCATCAAGGTGCGGCTGGTCATCGCCTCGCTGGAAACCGCGAGGGAAGTGGGGATCGACTGGTGGGAGCACGACCCGTGGCTCACCGGGAAGAAGAGCCCCCTCGAGGTCGAGAACCGCCGGCTTCGCAAACGCGTCGCCGAACTCGAGGCCGATACCTCCGTGCCCGCGGTGGAGGCCGCCGAACCCGTGGAGGTGGACCGGACACGGCGGGACGATCGTGATG
>NZ_JBAQEO010000106.1:0-1621 GCF_049286785.1 Rhodococcus sp. (in: high G+C Gram-positive bacteria)
GCCAGTTCCTCTTCGACGTCGGACTGGGAGGACATCTTCTCCAGTTCGGCCTGGATGTCGTCCTTGGTCGTGCCGGTGGCGTCTTCGAGTGCCCCGGAGGCGAGGAGTTCGTCGATGGCGCCGGCGCGGGCCTGCAGCTCGGCGGTCTTGTCCTCCGCGCGTTGCATGGCCAGTCCGACGTCGCTCATCTCTTCGCTGATCCCGGAGACCGCTTCACCGATCTTCGTTTCGGCTTCGGCCGCGGTGTAGCTGGCCTTGATCGTCTCTTTGCGGGTGCGGAACGCTTCCACCTTCGCCTGCAGACGCTGTGCGGCCACGGTGAGTTTGTCCTGTTCGGCCTGCAGCGCCGCCTGCTGCGGGGCGAGCTCGGCGAGCTGCTGCTGCGCCGCGGACCGGCGGGTCAGAGCCTCCCGGGCCAGATCGTCGCGGCCGGCAGCGACCGCTGCGCTCGCTTGCTGCTGCAATGTGTCGACCCGGGCCTGCAACTGCTGGGCCTGCAGGTCCAGGCGCTTGCGGCTGGTCGCCACATCCGCCAGCCCACGGCGCACCTGCTGCAGCATCTCGAGCTGCTTCTGATACGAATAATCCAGTGTTTCCCGCGGATCCTCGGCGCGATCGAGGGCCTTGCTGGCCTTGGCCTTGAAGATCAACGCGAGACGTTTCCCGAGGCTCATAGCATTCCTTTTCCGCCCAGCTCCAGATGCCCTGGACCGATGCTTCTCTCCTGATCCATCATCGTCACGATTCGACGTGGAACAGTGCGGTTTCTGTGAAGATTCGCTGAAGAAGACGACCGGTGGAGTGACGGCTCGCACGATGTCGAGTTCACTATCAACCGTATGACCGGCGAATGCGCCGTTTCAGATGGAACTCGCAGAGCCACAGGCAAGTGGTACATCGATCTCGGACATCACGGCACCTTGACCTCACAACGACCATCACGAGTGTTCCGAGGAGCGACATGGACAGTTCGGGGTCCGCGGAGTCGGCGCCGATGAACGCGGTGTTGACCGCTGAGGGAATCGAGAAGAGTTTCCGGCAGGGGTGGTGGCCGGCCCGCCACGATGTCCCCGTGCTCCGGGGTGTGGACCTGGTGCTTCAGCCGGGTGAGGTGGTCGGGCTGACCGGGGAGAACGGGTCGGGGAAGTCGACGTTGATGAAGATCCTCGTCGGCGAGTACCGGCCGGACGCCGGCACGGTGACCCGGTCGGGTCGGCTGGGATACTGTCCGCAGCAGCCGGTGGTCTACGAGCGGCTGACCTGCGACGAACACTTCGAGTTGTTCGGCAGTGCCTACCGGATGCCCCCGGGCCAGGAACGGCGGACACGGCGTGCGCTGTACGGCGCGCTCGGTTTCGAGCGCTACGCGGGCACCCGCGCCGACCGCCTGTCCGGGGGCACCCTCGCGAAACTCAACCTGGGGCTGGCGATGCTGGCCGACCCGGAGGTGCTGCTGCTCGACGAGCCGTATTCCGGATTCGACTGGGACACCTACCTGCGGTTCTGGGACCTGGTGGCGCAGCGCCGCGAAACCGGGCGCTCCGTGCTGATCATCAGCCACTTCGTCACCGACGAGCACCGATTCGACCGCATCGTCGACCTGTGCAACGGAATGGCGGTG
>NZ_JBAQEO010000107.1:0-41981 GCF_049286785.1 Rhodococcus sp. (in: high G+C Gram-positive bacteria)
GATGGGGCACGTCGCTTTGCGTTGGGGCTGTCCGTCACCCGGGCCGGCATACGAGAAGTAGGAGACCTGATCGCATTCGTAGCCCAGCCGATTCACGTCGGTCTGGTGAATCGCGCCGAGGCCGGACCGCGAGTTGATGCCGGACATGATGAAGAGCGCACCGGCCTGAGGCGGGCCCGGCTCAGGATTGTCGTAGTGACGCGTTTGCACGAAGATCACCGACGATCCGGTCAGCAGAACAAGGGTCAGCGTGAGCGCGGCGACCGGTCGGGTGAGGGGCGCACGGTCCATTGCCCATACCGTCAGTCCGGTGACGGCGGCGGAAATGGGTACCAGCAGCACTGTCAGGCCGGGCATCCGCTCGGCGACGGCACCGAGTGCGACCACGGCACCGCAGTACGGCACAATCACTTCGACGCGCAGACCGCGGCGCCACGCCCGCCCCACCGCGCCGGACAAGGTGAGCGCTCCCTGCCAGGGAACCGGGCCGAGTACGAACACCAGCACCGCGACGAGCGTCACCGCCGGCCAGAAGACCCGCGAATACAGCACCGCGTATGCGGTCGCGTCGCTGAAGGTGGCGAGGAGAACCGGACCGAACGCCGTCGCATAGAACAGTGCGGCGAAGCGTAGACGGCGTGCATCGAGTCCGCCGAGAAGCCAGGCCATCAGCATCACTCGGAGGGCGAGCAGCACGGCCAGAAGCGAGAGGAACTGCGGCCATGAATCGGTGCGTAACAGCAGAATTCGCAGGTCGGCAAAGAGGTCCAACGGGGGCAGCGCCACCAGGTGGGGCAACCCTGGCCAGGTCGGGATTACCCCGGTCACCGCGAGCACGACCACGAATGCTGCGGCGACCGCGAGGGGTGACCATCTCTTCAGATCGATCACACTGCGCTGCTCTCTGTTACGAATCCTCGCATTCTGACACAAGACTGTCGATCTCGAGTACCCATAACGCTCACGTAAATTCCCGCGATTCCACCCGCGACAACTCGTATGCCTGCGTAACGTGGCCCGGGCAGATCCGGGAGGGGATCGTGCTGCTGCGCGCGGTGCGCGATTCCCTGGGCCGTACAGAGGTGACGAAGGGGAATTGTAGTGACGAGTACGATCTCGAAAACACGTCCGGCAATGCGAGCGGCATTGGCATTCACAGGGATTATGGTGGCCGCCGGCTCATTGGCAGGGTGCACGAAGACGGACTCGGCCAGCGGGGATTCACTTCTGGAGCAGTTGCGTGAAAAGGGGACGGTCACGGTCGGCTTCGCAGGTGAGGCGCCATACAGTTTTCAACAGGACGGGGATTTGACAGGTGCCACCGTGGCGTTACACCGCGAAATCTTCAAGAACCTCGGGGTCGACAATGTCGAAGGCGTGAGTACCGACTTCGGTGCGCTCATACCGGGTTTGCAGGCCCGGCGATTCGACGTGGTCAGCGCCGGTATGTCGATCCTCCCGCAGCGATGCGAGCAAGCGGCGTTCAGCGAGCCGGAGTTCAACTACACGACGGCGCTGATGGTTCCCGAAGGAAATCCTGCCAACCTCACCGACATGCAGTCCGTGAAGGACGGCGGCGTGCGGATGGCGGCGATGACGGGCGCGATCGAGTCGGACTATGCGCAATCGCTCGGAATCGAGGCCACGCAGGTCGCATCGGCGCAGGACGGAATGGACGCGGTGGCCAATGGCCGCGCGGATGTTTTCGCGCTCACCGGTATTTCGTTGAACTGGCTGGCGAAGAACAACCCGCAGGTTCCGGTCGACGTGACCGAGTCGTTCGTTGCAGTTATCGACGGAAAGCCGCAGGTCGGCGCTGGTGGCACGGTGTTCCGTACGGAAGACACCGAATTGCGGGACGCCTACAACGAAGAACTCGCCAAGATTACGTCGGATAAGGACAAGTACCTGTCAATCGTCGGTGAATTCGGCTTCACCGAAGAGGAGTTGCCTGATCCCGAGCTCACCACGGCCAAGCTCTGCGAAGGGGTCAGCTGAGGGACCAGGTTGTGTCGGTGAATGAGAATGTCGACGCCTTCCTGGATGCGTGGCCCCGCATCCAGGAAGGCATCATCGTCACACTCGAGCTCACGGCGGGTGGGGCCCTGCTCGCGTTGGTCCTGGCGGTCGGACTGGGCCTCGCGGCCAGGGCGCATAACATCGTGATCCGCGGAGCAGCGCGAGTGTTCATCGAGTTTTTTCGCGGAACCTCACTGTTGGTCCAGCTGTTCTGGCTGTTCTATGTGGTACCACTCTTCGGCTATCTCATCGATCCGCTGGTATGCGGCATACTCGCCCTCGGGTTCAACTACGGCGCGTACGGAGCGGAAGTGGTGCGCGGAGCTATCAATTCGGTACCGACACCGCAATGGGAAGCGGCCACGGCCCTGGATTTCAGCCATTGGCAACGACTTCGGCGAGTGATCTTTCCTCAGGCATGGGCCGAGATGATTCCCTCGCTGACGAATCTGCTGATACAGCTTCTGAAGGGCACGGCGCTCGCCAGTTTCATCCTGCTGCAGGACCTCACTTTCCAGGTTGATCAGCTGCGGCGGACTACGGGAAACACGTTGTTCTCCTTCGGTGTCGGGCTCCTGATCTACTTTGTCATCGGCTACGTGCTCACGTTGCTGATGAACGCACTCGAGGTGCGGGCGAAGAACCGTCTCGGAACCGGCCCCTCGCTGCGTGAGATCTTCAGTCTCGCGCCGACCGATCCTCGGGGATTGGAGGCCGCGGAGAAATGACGGCCCAATGGAGTTGGGACCGGGCCTTCGAGGCGTTTCCGGTACTGCTCGATGGATTCAAGATCACTTTGCTGGCAACAGTTCTCGGTTTCGTGATCGCGGCGGTGCTCGGTTTGGTCATCGCATTGATACGGCATTCGGCTCCGCGTTGGATCAGTACGCCCGTTCGAGCGGTCAGCGAGTTCATCCGGTTGACCCCGATCGTGGTGCAGCTGTTGTTCGTGTACTACACGTTCACCGCTCTGTCGCCGTTGCAGATCGGTATCGCCGTTCTCGGCGTCCACTATTCGACATACATGGCTGAGGTGTATCGCGCAGGTATCGAGGCGGTGCCGGTGGGCCAGTGGGAGGCGGCGCGAGCTCTGTCGATCGCGCCGAGTCGCACATGGCGAGCCATCATCCTGCCCCAGGCCATTCGGCGGGTTGTTCCAGCACTCGGGAACTACGCCGTGTCCATGTTCAAGGACACGCCCTTCTTGTTTGCCATTACCGTGGTGGAAATGGTCACCGCGGCGCAGCAGTTCGGTGCCCGGCACTTCCAGTACCTCGAGCCGTTGACGTTGGCCGGTGTCATTTTCCTCGTCGCCAGCTACCCGACGTCGCTGCTCATTCGCCGATTGGAGAAACACCTTGCCCGATGAAGTGCCCTTTCGTGTGGCAGAACCTGATGCGAGCACCTCCACTCCGATGATCCGGTTCGACGACGTGGTGAAGAAGTTCGGTGATCACGTGGTGCTCGATCAGCTGAACTTCCAGGTCGCACGAGGCGACCGCGTGACACTGATCGGCCCGAGTGGTTCCGGTAAGACCACGATCCTGCGGCTGTTGATGACCCTCGAGAGGGTCGACGACGGGGTGATCTGGATCGAGGACGCCCGCCTCACGCATGAGGAGAAGGGGGGCAAGCTCGTTCCGGCGTCCGAAAAGTATCTGCGTCGGGTCCGCCGGCGGATCGGCATGGTGTTCCAGCAGTTCAACCTGTTCCCGAACATGAATGTTCTCGAGAATCTCACCGAGGCACCGATTCACGTTCTCGGTCTCGACAAGGTTGCGGCGGTGGCGAGGGCCCGCGAACTTCTCGACACGGTGGGGTTGTCCGACAAAGAGACGGCGCACCCCACGCAGCTGTCGGGTGGTCAGCAGCAGCGCGTGGCCATCGCCCGTGCGCTGGCGATGGACCCCGACATTCTGCTGCTCGACGAGGTGACGTCGGCGCTGGATCCGGAACTCGTGGCAGATGTACTGGACGTGCTGCGCAACGTCGCGGCCACGACGGACATCACAATGTTGATCGTGACTCATGAGATGCAGTTCGCCCGGGATGTGTCCAATCGGGTGATGATGTTCGACAAGGGCCGGGTCGTGGAGGAGGGCGATCCCGGTGCCATTTTCACTGCGCCTCAGCACGAGCGCACCAAGTCGTTTCTCCGGGCTGTCCTCGCGGACTGAACGGCGGGGGCGGCGGCCGCTCAGCGTGGGCTGCCGACGAGTTCTGGATCGTCGGCAGTCGGCTGGCGTGCGAGCCGTCCCGCCGCCCAGGCGCAGACCAGCAACTGGATCTGATGAAACAGCATGAGGGGCAGGACGACCAGGCCGATCGGCTGGCTCGCGAAGAGCACGGTGGCCATCGGCAGGCCGGTCGCCAGACTCTTCTTCGATCCGCAGAACGTGATGGTGATCTGATCGGCTCGACCGAAGCCGAGGCGCCGGGAGCCGAACCAGGTGATCGCCATGACGATCGCGAGGAGGATGATGCAGACCCCGACGAGAGCGAGGAGGCGGCCCACGGACAGCGTGTTCCAGATGCCTTCGTTCATTCCTTCACTGAACGCGACGTAGACGACGAGCAGAATCGATCCGCGGTCCACGATCTTGAGGGGTGCGCTGTGCTTCTTGACCCAGGCACCGATCCAGCGCCGTAGCGCCTGGCCGGCGATGAAGGGCAACAGCAGCATCGCCACGATGTCGAGGGCGGACGACGCGTCGAAGCCGGTGCCCGTGCTCGTCATGAGCAGTGCGACGAGGACCGGCGTTATGAAGATGCCGAGCAGGTTGGAGAACGAGGCACTCACGATCGCGCCGGGCACGTTGCCGCGCGCAATGGACGTGAAGGCAATCGAAGACTGCACTGTCGACGGCAGCAGGCAGACATAGAGAAGGCCCAGGTACAGCGGCTCGGTCAGTACAGCGGGAACCAGGACTCGTGCGGCGATACCGAGCAGGGGAAACAGGACGAACGTGGTCGCCAGGATCGTCAGATGGAGACGCCAGTGCCGGAATCCCTGCATCGCCTCCTGGGGAGAGAGTCGGGCGCCGTAGAGGAAGAAGAGGAGTCCGACCGCCACCTTGGTGGCCCACCCGAAGCCGGTCAGCGCGGTGCCCTGCGCGGGAAGGAGACTGGCGATACCCACGGTGATGAGAATCCCGAGGATGAACGGGTCCAGTCTTCCCAGTAGGGGGATCTTCGTCAGCATGTGTCGACGGTAGATTCCTCGACCGAATTTCGAAAGATGATAACCGCGTTTACTGTAATTCGATTTCGTGATAGCAATGGGTATGTTCGATCCCGTTCACCTTCGCAGCTTCCTGGCCGTCGAACAGACGCGGAGCTTCACTGCGGCCGCGAAGCGCCTGGGCTTGCGGCAATCGACCGTGAGCCAGCACGTCGTGAAGCTCGAACTGGCCGCCGGGCGGCGGCTCTTCCTGCGCGATACGCATTCCGTCGAGCTGACGGCGGACGGCTCGGCGATGGTCGGATTCGCGAAATCGATACTCGACCGCCACGACGCCGCCGCCCGATACTTCACTGACTCGAGGGTGAGCGGACGGGTGCGGTTCGGGGCGTCCGAGGACCTGGTTCTACACGAGCTGCCCCGGATCCTGGCCGAGTTCCGCCGCGGACATCCGCTCATCGATTTCGAGCTGACTGTGGGCCTGAGCGAGGTGCTGTTCCGGCAACTGCACGACGGAGAACTCGACCTGGTCTTCGGGAAGCGGCGACCGGGTGAACGGCACGGCGAGTTGATCTGGACGGACCGGCTGACGTTCCTCGCGTCCCCGGACTTCGTACTCGACCAGGACGGTCCCGTGCCGTTGGTGACCTACCCGCCGCCGTCGATCACGAGGGAAGCGGCACTCGAGATCTTGAAGGAGTCCGGGCGAGGCGCGCGGGTGACATGTGTGACCGACAGTCTCAATGGTCTGCGTGCGGCGTGCCTGGCGGGACTGGGAGTCGTCTTGCATGCGGAATCGCTGCCTCCGGCGGGCCTCGTGCCTGTTCGCACGCACTCGCGGGACGCCCTCGGTCCTGCGGGAGAGGTGGAGTTCGTGCTCGCGGCCCGGCGCACCGTACTGAGCGACCCAGAGGAAGCGTTGTGGTCGGCGATCGTCGAAAACAGTGACCGTCTACACGGATGAGGCGGGGCTACTCGACGAAACGAGTGGCCCCACCCCAGGCATCGACCGTGGTAGGTCAGAAGATGAGTACCGAGATACCGGTGGAGAGTACGAGTCCTGACATCACCGGAACGAAACACTTGCGGGCGAGTTCGAGGACCGGAACCCGGGCGAAGCCGGCCACCGCTACGAGTGAGGACCACGCGACCAGGGTGCCGCCGCCGGACCAGATGTTTCCCATCTGGCCGATTGCCGCGAGGGTCGCCGGATCCAAGCCGACCGCCGGGCCGAGCGCACCCGACAGCGAACCTGTGAGGGGCAACCCGGTGAACCCGGAACCTTCGAGGCCGGCGATGACGCCGATGCCGAGAATGACGTAGGACGTGATAAAGGCGTTCTGCGGCAGATGGGACTGGGCTGCGTTGACCAGATCGAACAGCAGTGTCGGAGCGGGGGCGCTTTCGGGCAGTCCGAGGATGGCGGCGGAGAAGTCGCCGTTGCCGATGAAGAAGAAGCCGGCGATCGGAATCACGATTCCCATTGCCTTGAAAGCGAAGACCAGGCCGTCGATCAGATGTTCCGAGGTGGTTTCGAGGAAACCCTTCTTGTCGTTGGTCGCGGCGGCCGCAAAGAGGATCAGTGCCGCGATGCCGCCCACCATCGCAGCCGCGTCACCGCCCTTGAGGTCGGGCACAACGTCGGTGAATTTTCCGACCATGAGATACACGATGAAGATGAGATACGCCACCGGGACCAGGACAGCGAATGTCCTTGCTGCCCTGATGCTCTTGAACGTGTCGTCGATGACCTGTCTCGCCGATGCGGTCACCGGCTCGGCGAGAATCGTGGTCGACGAGGCGACCGGTGTGACGGCGCCGTCTGCCACCCGGACCGAGGCGCCGCCGGGGATGGCCGCTGCCGAACTGCCGCCTCCCGATTCCGGCGCGGTGCCGTATGGCGTCGCGCCGGTGGGCTTGCCCAGATCGGTCTCGGCGCTGGCTTCCCATTCTTCGAGGAGTGCGGGAGACGGACTCCGCATCTGCTTGCGCTGGGAGAAGTACGCGATGACGAGCGCGGTGAAACCCACGATCAGGGACATGACGAGTGCGCGATCCGCGACGACGTCGGGATCGACGCCCGCCGACTTCGCGGACAGTCCCGGTGCCACCTTGATGATGTAGTCCGAGGACAAGGCCATGCCCTGGCCGCAGATCGCGATCGCGAGTCCGACCGTCATGGGCGGCAGTCCCGCACGAATGGCGACCGGGATGAGAACGGCCCCGATCAGCGGCACCGCGGGCGTGGGCCAGAAGAAGAGCGAGATCGTGTAGGTAACCGCGGCGAGAACGATGAAGCTGCTGGTTCCGCCGCGCATCACGCGCCGGAACGGAGCAACCATGAGTCGGTCGGCGCCCATCTGGCGAAGCGCTCCGAGCATGGCGGTGACCAAGGAGATGATGAGGAAGATGTTGAACAACTCGCGGGCCGCCACCAGGCTCGCGTTGAAGATCGAGGCCAGCCCGATCACGATGCTGTCGGAAAAGACGAACGCGGTGAGGAATGTGCCGATGACGGCGGGGACGACGATATTCTTTCGCATCAGCATCGTCACGAGGATGACGACAATTCCTGCGAGGTAGATCCAGTGTGCGGCGGTGAGATTTACATCCACGTTGCGCCCCTTCGGAATAGTGAGAGCTTAGTGCCGATAATCACAGTGGAGTGATAGTGCGCGGGCCGTTTTGCAGGGGCAACAGCCAGTGTGCACATGGGCAGACAGCATATTTGTGCAATGTGCCTGGCATTTTTCGTCAGGATTTCTTGTTGTCACGGCGAAGTAAAGGAATGCTCGAATGCGTCGCCTATTCCGGAATGCGCTGTTCATAATTTGGATTGCCTAACCGAAGTGGCGTTGCCGGGCGCGGTAGTTTCACAGTCGGGCACAAGCACCGCAGAGAAGGAGTTTCGATCGAAAGTGGACGCATCATGAAGACGGCGGTCGATACGGATCCCTCCCCGCTCACCGGTGAACCAGGGCCCGGAACCAGTCCGGCACTGGCGGCATTGCTCGCCGGAACCTTCGTCGGCACCGTCAGCAACAACATCGTCAACGTGCCACTGCATGCGATCATCACGGATTTCGACGCAAGTCTCGGCAGCGGCATCTTCGTCGTCGTGGGCTTCCTTCTGACATTCGCCGCGACGATGCCCGTCGCCGGGTGGATCGGTGACCGCTTCGGTCGGCGGCGTGTCTATTGCGCGGCCCTGCTCGGCACCGCCGTGTGCTCTCTGGGCGCGGCACTTGCCCCGTCCCTCCCCGTTCTGGTGCTGTGGCGATCGATCGGTGGAGTCGCGGCAGCCGCATTCGCTCCAGCTGTGATGGGTCTGATCGCGTGGCTGTTCGGGCCGGCCCGCCGAGCGCGCGCCATCGGTGCGTGGGCCGCCGTCAACGGAATCGGACAGGCTGTGGGTCCGTCCATGGGCGGTGTCGTCAGCGACTGGTGGGGCTGGCGCTGGGCATTCGTGCCACTCGTTCCGATCGCACTGATCGGCTTCGCAGCGACGATGCGGTACATCCCCCGCTATCCGGGAAAGAAGATGCACCTCGACGTGATGGGCGCGGGTACCGTCACGCTCGGCGCGGCCCTGCTCATTCTGGGCATCACGATGATTTCCCAGGCGCAGGTGCCGGCCGCGGCGAGCGCCGCACTGGTGGCCGGTGGGCTGGCCACGCTCGTTCTCTTCGTCGTCCACAGCTTCCGTGTGGACGACCCCTTCGTGCCCATCCGACTCGTACTCGAATCACGTTTCCTGCGTAGTGCATTGGCGGCCTTCACCCAGATGTTCGTCCTCGGGGCTCTGTTGCTGGCGCTCCCGCTGTATCTGACGGGCACTGGAAGCTCGACGACCCAAGCAGGCCTGATGCTGTTCGTGCTGCCCGTGGTCATGACGTGTGTTGCACCCGTCGTCGGCCGAATCGTAGACCGCATCGGTGGTCGCGTGGTGATGCGTACCGGTCTGATCACGCTGATCGCCAGTCAGGTCGCGCTGGCGATCACGCTGTCCGCCGGAGTCCGGAACCCACTGGCGATCGGCGCGGTTCTCCTCGGGGCCGGTGTGGGCATCGGGATGGTGCAGACACCCGCAGCCGCCGGTTCCACCCGCTCACCCGCCGGCGCCGTCGGCACCGGCCTCGGGTTGTTCAACCTCGTTCGTTTCGGCGGGTCCGCGGTCGGTGCGGCGTGGGTCGGTGTGGCCGCGCATATTTCGGCCGAACCCTACCTGCTGCTGTTCGTGGTGGCGGCAGTAGTGGCGTTGGCGGGACTTGCCGGTACTTTCATCGGAGAAGACCCGGTCTGAGTATCAGTCGGCCACGATCTCGAGGCTCACCGACTTCTGGACACCGGCCAGCAGATCGAGGCGTAGTGCAAGCCAAAGGGTGAACTGGTTCTCGGGCTCCCGGATGTCCATGCCGATGAGCCGGGACGTGCGGTCTATCTTCGCGATCATGGTGTTGCGGTGGATGCCGAGACGTCGCGAGGCGGCGTTGATGTTGCCGCCTTCCTCGAGGTAGGCGAAGAGTACATCTTCGCTGCCCGTACCGGAATGCGAGGTGCGCAACGGCCCGAGTACGTCGCGGATCAGTCGGCGACTCTCCTCCGTGTCGGTCACCCTGGCGAGAACGCTGAACCCACGCAGATCGTTGTAGGCGACGGATCCGGAGAGCCTCAGTCGCTGGGCGATCCCCAGCGTGATCCGGGCCTCGCGATAGCTTTCGCCAATGTCACGGGCTCCGGCGGAGGGGCGGCCGTGTGCCACCGGAATTCGCTGGCCCAAACGATTTTCGAGATCCAGCGACATGGCATGCGCGTACTCGGAGATCTCGCGTTCGACGTGCGGACCGTCGGTGGTACTCAGCGAGCGGACCACCACCAGCACATCGCCGATCACGGTGACGTGGGAGCGCACTCCGGAACCCGGCAAGACTCCGGCGGCGTATCGCGCCAGCCGCACCATACTCGCCCCGGGTTGGCCCGAGCGATCCACGAGGCCGGGCGCGACGAAGACGATGTATTGCAGATCCAGATCGATCTCGTGCAACGCCGCGCGAGTGCTCAGGTCGTGATCGTTGGCGAAATTGCCGTGCACCAGCGCCTGGACGAAGTCACCTCGTGCCCGTTCTTCGGCCTCCTCGACGCTGCGCTGGCGAAGCATTTCCGTGCCGATGATGGTGCCGGCCTGCTCCACCACGACCTGGTGTTGCGCGAGATCATGCCGCCGCGGATGTGCACCGGACACGATGACCACGACCCAGCCCTCGTACCGGCCGGCCAGTTGCATGGCGCCCGCGACCGCCGTCGTGGGTGGAAAGAGGCCGTCCGGGTGTTCCAGGCGGTGGACATGGACGCTGTGCGCGTTGGCACGCGAGGACTCGTCCAATCTCGGCAGTACCGCGGCGAGTGACTTCAGTAGTGCGAGGGACGCGGGCGAATCGACGTCGGGAAGCCCGGCGTGGGCGAGGAGCCTGCCTCTGACATCGAGGGCCACAGCCATTTTCGATGTCAGCGCCGCTACCTCGCGAATGAGCATGGGAAGGCCCGCGCCCCGGTGCAGGAGACCCGCGAGAGATCGGTGGACGGTGAGCGCATACCGCATGACGTGGGCTTCCTGCGTAAGGGCCCTTTCGGCGAGGAGTCGGTTGAGGGCGCTGAATCCCACGGGGAATCCCAGTTCTACGACCGCTAGTCCGGCAGGCCACGCCATGTCGGGCGCCGACCCGTCGACCACCAGCACGCTTGCCCCGCGCGCCACCAGCGACTCGAGTTCACGTCCGTGCGCGGACAGGGTCTCGGGCCGCGTGTAGACGGCGACGTCGGTCAGCGAGTCGGGTCGGCTCATCACCTCGCCCCACGGTAGGCACCACGCGACGGTGGCTCCGAGCGCTTCCCTCCCGGACAGCACCCGCGCCGACGCCAGCAGGGGCTCCTCCAGAAGGCTGCGTCCCGACAGACGCTCGTCCTCTGCGTGTGATGTTGTCGCAGTGTCCACTGCAGAGCCTCCTCGGTGGCGACGAATGTGCAGTATGACTGAGCCACCTTGCACGGCCACCTATGCACTATGCCCTGGTTTCGTCGGGTTTGCAGGTTATCTTGACCATGGTTACCCAGCGGTGCCGGTGATAGAAATCGGTGCATCAACTTGCTCCCGACGATCGCAAACGGAGAAGACATGCACCAGGTCCATCGGATCAACCTCGACGACGCGCTGCCTCTCCTGGCGGCCGGGCGGGCCAAAGCGGAAGAACTCGGCGTCAAGCAGACACTGTGTGTGTGCGACGACGGAGGCAACGTTCTGGCATTGCACCGACTCCCGGGAGCACGCCTCACCGGTGTCGACATCGCGATTGCCAAGGCCTTCACCGCGGCCGGCCACGAGCGTGCCACCCACCTCTTCAACGAAGCGCCGGACGGGCCCGCGTTGCCAGGTAACGAAGCATTCGGTATCAGCCACATGCTGCCGGGTAAGTTCGCCATCTTCGTCGGTGGCTTTCCGCTCGTCTTCGACGATCAGATCGTCGGCGGAATCGGAATCAGCGGCGGAAACGGCAAGCAGGACAAAGCTGTCGGGGCGGCAATGCTCGCCGAGTTCGAGGCCATCGCCGTCGTCCGTAGCTGAGGGCCTGCCTCCGGCCTCTGCAACATGCACACCGAATCCTCTCCGTCGCAGCCACTCTGACCGTGGCACGGCTCCCCGAGAGCCGCTAGCGTCGATTCCACTCCATTCGGAGCGAACCTCAACCGATCCATTCTCTCCATTTCGAGAAAGACGAGGCACATCATGACCGAACTTCTGGGCAGGGACGAATTTCGCGCAGCTCTCGAGAACGCCATCAAGGGCCGGGAGGCGAAGAACGCGTCGTTCAGCAAGGCATGGGCCGAGGGCAAGCTCGAGAAGCACCACTTCGCGCGTTGGGCCGAAAACCACTACCACTACGTCGGACCGTTTGCCGACTACCTCGCGAACATCTACTCGAACACCCCCGACAACTTCACGAACGCCAAGGATTTCACCCTCCAGAACATGTACGAGGAGGAGCTGGCAGACATCCGGCACACCGACCTCCTCATCAAGTTCGCCGAAGCCTGCGGCACCACCAAGGAGCGGGTCGAGGACCCGTCCAACATGAATGCGATCACTCGTGGTCTGCAGTCCTGGTGCTACGCCGTCTCTCAACGTGAACACTTCGTGGTCGCCACCGCAGCCCTGGTGGTCGGCCTGGAATCGCAGGTTCCGAGTATCTACAAGAAGCAGATCGTTCCGCTTCGCGAGGTGTACGGATTCACCGAGGACGAGATCGAATTCTTCGACCTGCACATCACCTCGGACGTCGTACACGGCGAGCGCGGATACCAGATCGTGCTCGACCACGCGGATACGCCTGCGCTGCAGCAGCGTTGCCTTCAATTGGTGCAGTGGGGTGCCGAGATGCGCTTCTCGTACACCAAGGGCCTGTACGACACCTACGTGTCGCCTGAACTCGAGCTCGCGAACGCCTGATCGTGCCGAGGGGGAGCCGCGAGTGGGCTCCCCCGGAGCATGCTTCTCGCCCGAACAGGAGACAGCGATGGAAACGAACTGGACTCGGGTAGCCACCCTGCGCGAACTCGGCCGCCGGCGGAAGCTCCGGGTCGATGTCGGTGAGACCGCCGTGGCACTGTTCCAGGCCGACGACCGGATCTACGCATTCCACGATCTGTGCGTCCACCAGGACCGGTCGCTCGCCAAAGGCACCCTGCTCCATGGCCGTGTCATATGTCCGGGCCATCAA
This sequence comes from Rhodococcus sp. (in: high G+C Gram-positive bacteria), assembly GCF_049286785.1. GTDB lineage: Bacteria > Actinomycetota > Actinomycetes > Mycobacteriales > Mycobacteriaceae > Rhodococcus_F. The sequence goes on from NZ_JBAQEO010000107.1 coordinate 12,973, forward strand.
TGGGCCTTCGACCTCGACACCGGTTACGAAGAAGAACAGGACCTGTGCCAGCCGACCTATGCGGTGAAGGTCGAAGACGACGCCGTCTATGTGGATCTCACCCGCCGCCCCGATTACGCCGAGACCGCCTTGCCTGGAGCGCCGGCCTCGCCGGCCGAAGTCGACTGAGAGAGCGAGTGACACCATGACGCTGAAGACCATCGTCACCATCGGTGCCGGCCAGACCGCTGCGGTAGCGGCGCGCACACTGCGGCGCCGCGGCTTCGACGGCAAGATCTTGCTCATCGGTGACGAGCCGCACGCACCCTACCAGCGTCCTCCGCTGTCGAAGGAATTTCTTGCCGGGCACGACGATCGCGACTCCTTGATACTCCTCCCCGACGCGTGGCGCGATAAGCAGAACGTCGAACTCCTCACGGGCACCACCGTGACGCGGATCGACTCGAGTTCCGCGGCCGTCGAACTATCCGACGGGAGGAGTATTGCCGCCGATGCCGTACTCATCGCCACCGGCGGACGTGCCCGCACGATGGAGGTGAGCGGTCCGGCACCCGAACGTGTGCACTACCTGCGGACCATTGGTGACGCCGAACGCCTGGCTGCCGAACTCCGGCCCGGTACGCGGCTTACGCTCATCGGCGGCGGGTTCGTGGGCCTCGAAATCGCTGCCACGGCCGTGGCCCTGGGCGCCGAGGTCACCGTCCTCGAGGCGGACCGGGTGCCGCTCGCCCGCATCCTCGGACCCGAGATGGGTGAGGTGTGCACCCGCCTGCAGAGGCAGAACGGCGTGACCATCCGCAGCGGTGTCCGCGTCACCGCAATCATGACTCGTCCCCGCGACGTGCATATCGCACTCGACGGCGGCGAGGTGGTGGAGGCCGACGTCGTGGTGGTGGGCATCGGGATCATCCCCAATGTCGAAGTGGCCCAAGCGTCCGGTCTCGCCGTCGACGGTGGCATTCTCGTGGATGCCCAGGGGCGTACGTCGTCGCCGAACATCTACGCCGCGGGCGATGTGGCGGCGCGATTCTCCGATGCGGCCGGCAGGCACGTACGCGTCGAACATTTCGACAACGCCAGCAAGCAGGGCGCCGCCACCGCGAATCTGATGTTGGGACGCGCCGCTGTCGTGGATCCTGCCCACTGGTTCTGGTCGGACCAGTTCGGCAAGAACATCCAGTTCACCGGTAGTAGTGCCCAGTACACCCACCTCGTGTTCCGCGGACGGGTCGAGGATGGCGAGTTCACCGCCTTCTATCTGGACGGCGGCCGGGTCCGGGGCGCATTCGCCCTCGACCGTGGTGAAGACATGGGCGCGGCCCGAGAACTGATCGGTCGGTCGATCGCCCCGGCGCGTCTGGCGGACGAGGATATCGATCTGTTCGACCTGATGGATGAGGACGACGAGAAACTGGTGACACTGTCATGATCGAAGGATTCAACTACATTGACGGACAGTGGGTTCCGTCGGCGTCCGGTGCTACTTTCGAGCGGCGCAACCCGGCCGACCGATCCGATGTGATCGGTGTGTTCCCCGACTCGACGTCCGCCGACGTCGATGTCGCAGTGACTGCTCTCGCCAAAGCCGCGCCGCAGTGGGCTGCCACTCCGCCGGAGCGCCGCGGCGCCATTCTCGAAGCCGCAGCAGCACACCTCGAAGCGCGCGCCGGCGAACTGATCGGCGAGCTGATTCGCGAGGAAGGCAAGACGCGGGCGGAGGCGACCATGGAGGTGAGCCGCACCCCGATGAATCTCCGTTTCTACGCGGGGGAAGCCCTCCGCACCACGGGCAGCACCTACCCGACGCCCGGTGAGGGACTGGTGATCACGCTGCGTGAGCCGGTAGGCATAGTTGGTGCGATCACGCCGTGGAACTTTCCGCTCAACATTCCGTCACGCAAGCTCGGACCGGCTCTGGCCGCCGGAAACGTGGTGTTGTTCAAGCCGTCCGAGCTCACACCGCTGATGGGTCAACGCCTGGTCGAGGCGTTGCTCGCCGGGGGTCTTCCGGCTGGGGCGATCGCCCTGGTGCAGGGATCCGGCAGGGCCGGAGCGGCCTTGGCAGCGGACGAGCGAGTCGACGCCGTGACGTTCACGGGATCGACCCGGGTGGGCCGAGCGATTCACGCGGTGGTTGGGCCGTCCCGCCGTAGCCAGCTCGAGATGGGTGGCAAGAATCCCGTCGTGGTACTCGAGGACGCGGATCTGGACAGGGCGGCCGCGTTGATCGTCAAGGGTGCGTTCGGATTATCCGGCCAGGCGTGCACCGGCACGAGCCGGGTGATCGCCGTCGACGCCATTCACGACGCGCTGCTCGGGAAGGTGACGGCATTGGCGTCCGAGATCGTCGTCGGGCCTGGTGGAGAGCCCGGCATCGGGATGGGACCGCTTGCCAGCGAAGGCCAGTTCGAGAAGTTTCTCGACTACGTCCGTATCGGTCGCGAGGAAGAGGCCGAACTGGTCTGTGGCGGTTGCGCTCTCGAAGGTGATGGCGGATTCTTCGTTCGGCCCACCGTGTTCGCCGGCGGCAGACCGGACATGCGGATCGTAACCGAAGAAGTCTTCGGACCGCTGCTCGTATTCCTGCGAGCGTCCGGCTTCGACGAGGCGGTTGCGCTCGCCAACAACACGGAGTTCGGGCTCAGCGCAGGAATCGTCACGGGTGACGTCGCCAAGGCTCTCGCCTTCGCCAGCCGCTCCGAGACCGGCCTCGTCAAGATCAACCAACCCACCACCGGCATGAGCATGAACGCCCCGTTCGGCGGCTACAAGGCATCGAGCACGCAGACCCACAAGGAGCAAGCGGGCGATTCGATGATGCAGTTCTACCAATCCGAGAAGACCATCTACCTCAGCCCTTCGGCTTGAGATCTACCTGCCCCGAGATGGAGAAGACCATGGAATTCACTCGTGTTGCGCGCTCCGGACAGGTTCCCGAAGGCATTGTGCGCCGATTCTTCGCCGGCGAACACGAATTCGCGGTGGCACGGCTGAACGGCAAGGCCTACGCCACCTCCAACTACTGTACCCACCTCGACTGCCTGTTGTCGTCCGGCAAACTCGTCGACGACGGCATCGGATGCTCCTGCCACGGAAGCATTTTCGATCTCGAAACCGGTGAACCGGTGTGCCCTCCGGCGACGGTGGCGATCAAGACGTACCCGGTCGAGGAGCGTGACGGTGAGATCTTCGTGGGGATCGACCCCGACGGCACGAGCTCGATCCCGCGTCGTCGTGCTGCCCGAGGATGCATGAAATGAGTCAGCGGCCGCCCACTCTGTCCGTCGAGGGGATGGTCTCGTCGAGTCATCCCGCCGCGAGTACGGTCGGGGCGCGTGTGCTGGCCGACGGCGGCAACGCGATCGATGCGACGCTCGCAATGGCCGCCATGACCTGGCTGACCCTGCCGGGGCAGTGCGGCATCGGCGGCGACGCGTTTGCCGTCGTCCGTGAGCCGGACGGTTCGGTGTGGACGGTGGGCGGAAGCGGCTTCGGACCCGACGGAGCCGATATCGGGTTCTACACCGAGCGCGGGATGCGGTCGATCCCTCTCGACGGGGCTCTGGCCGTGGCAGTTCCCGGTGCGCCTGCGGCCCTCGGGGCACTTCACGTCGGTGGTGCCTCTCGCGCGCTCGATGATCTTTGGGCGCCTGCGATGCGCGCGGCCGAACGTGGTCTGCCGTGTTCTGCCAAGACCCGTAGGGACGTGCGGGAGGCGGAGATGGCGGTCGCGGCCGACGCCGGACTGAGCAGCGTCTATCTTCCGGATGGGCGGTTGCCGCAGATAGGGGAGTTACTTCCGCAGCGGGAGCTAGCGGCGACGATCCGCGAACTGGCCCGTGACCCTCGCGGCTTCTATACGGGCTCGCTGGCTCAGCGGGCCGTGGAGGCGCTGCGCTGCGGGGGTGCACCGTTCAGCGGCGACGAATGGGCTGCGGGGGCAGAGGTGCAGGAGGAAGCGGCGATCAGCGGTCGGTACGCCGGGGCTGTCCTACATCAGACGCCGCTGCCCACGCCGGGGTGGATGGTGCTTCAGCAGGCCGCGCTGTGCAACGGGGTGGTGGGCTTCTCGCCGTGGCTGAGCGCTCCGGCCATCGACCGGATGGCGAGTGCGGCGCGGATGGCTTTCGAGGACCGGCTGGCTATCTGTGGCACCGACAACGATGCCTGGAACACGCTCCTCGAATCCGAGGCAGTGGCGGCGGCCAGACAGCGCCTCGACCGAAAAGTGGCACCGACTGGTTCGTTCGACGTTTCTGCCGGAGACACCACCTCCACAGTGGCAGTGGACTCGGAAGGCCGGGCCGTGAGTTTCATCCACTCTCTCGCCTTCACATTCGGCGCCAAGATGACCGTCCCCGGCACTGGAGTGGTGCTGAACAATCGTTGGGGCAGGGGAGCGTACTTGATTCCTGGTCACCCGAATGCTGCTGCGCCGCGGCGTAAACCGCTTCACACGCTCAACGCGTGGGTGGTGACGGACACCGTGGGAAACCTGCTGCACGTCGGAAACACCCCGGGCGGGGACGGGCAGGTGCAGTGGAACATGCAATTGATATCACATCTGCTCGATCACGGACTCGACCCGGCCGAGGCCGTTGCCGCGCCGCGCTTCACTGTATTCCCCGGTAGCGACGCAAATGTCGTCGGCCAACCGGCGGAACTGCGCTGTGAGTCCCGGCTACCGGAAGAGGTACGCGCCGAGCTCGAGAAGCTGGGCCACGACATCACATTGCAGGAACCCTGGGGAGCGGACGGCAGCGCGCAGATCATCTCCGTCGACAACGCACGCGGACTGCTGGCCGGTGCCGCAGACCCCCGCCAGGAAGGAATAGCACTCGGTGTCTGAGCAAGGAGTTCCGGTCGCACCGGTACCGCAGGGTCGATACATCTCCGCAGTCGTGCATGGCGGTGTCGCCTACAGCGCAGGCATGACACCGCGGGTGGACGGGGTGCTGACCGTCACCGGTGTCGTCGGGCATGATTTGTCGATCGAGCGCGCGCAGGAGGCGGCCGCACTGTCGGCGCGCAACGCCGTGACTGCGATCGCAGCGGCGGTCGGCGGAATCGACGCCATCACGCGTTGCCTGCGGATGAGCGTGTTCGTGGCCTGCGCGCCGGACTTCCAGGAGTTGTCCGCTGTGGCGGACGGGGCGTCGGATGCTCTTGTCGAGTTGCTCGGCATCGACTCGCTACCGGTGCGCAGTGCGATCGGAGTGTCGGCGCTGCCGGCCGGTTCACCCGTCGAGGTCGAACTTGCGGCTGCGGTCGCCGACCAGTTGACGAAGCCGGATTGAAGGGCAGTGGCCTCGGCGCCGTACGAAGCCGCAGATGCGGGCGGGAGATGAGGAAGCAGCTGCAGATGTGCACACTGAGCTGCACACGGGTATAAATACATCTTGTGTCTATGTCGTACTCAGCAGCGGAACAGGCGTATCGATCCGTCAAGGAACTCATCCTGTCGGGCGAGCTGCCCGGCGGTGAGCTGATCAGCGAGGGTGAGATCGCCGGCCGGATGGGGTCGAGCCGCACTCCGGTGCGCGAAGCGTTCCTCCGTCTCGAGGCCGAGGGCTGGATGCGGCTCTATCCCAAACGCGGCGCGTTGATCGTGCCGGTCGCCGAGGGTGAAGCCGAACACGTGGTGGATGCCCGGCAGTTGGTAGAGGCACACAGTGTGCGGGTGCTCGCCGACCGTCCGCGAGCGCGGGCACAACTCGTCACCCGGCTTCGAGAGAATCTCGCCGGCCAGCGCGAGATCGCCGCGCGTGGCGACGTCACAGCGTTCAGCGCCGCCGACGCCGACTTCCATCGGATGATTGTGGAGGCCGCCGAGAATCCCTTGATCGTCACCTTCTACTCCGGCCTCCGCGAGCGTCAGCGCCGCATGACGGCACATTCGATTGCCCGGGACCCGGGCCAGTTGCCGCAGATCATCGACGACCACGAGCAGTTGGCGAAACTGGTTGCGGCCGGCGACGCTGACGGATTCGACAGCGCCGTGCTCGAACACATGCGCAGTGTTCACGCTCTCAATCCGAGGGGAGCGGCGCGATGACCGTCGTCAGGGACAGCCGAACGGAACCACCGCAGGCGCCCATCACGTCGACGCGTGCCTGGTTGCTGGTCGCCGCCACGATGTTCGCGGTCGCATGGGGCGGAAACCAATTCACCCCGCTTCTGGGTATGTACCGCACAGACCACGGCTTCACGGCCCTCACCGTCGACCTGTTCCTCTTCGCGTACGTTCTGGGCATCGTGCCCGCACTGCTCCTCGGCGGGCCGCTGTCCGACCGGCTCGGGCGACGCCCGATCCTCTTGCCCGCACCGTTTCTCACCGTGGCCGGTTCGGCGCTGCTCGCGGTGGGGACCGATTCGGCTGCGCTGCTCAGTGTGGGACGCATCCTGTGTGGTGTCGCGCTGGGCCTGGGAATGGCGGTGGGCGGAAGCTGGGTGAAGGAACTCTCGACTCCGGCGTGGGATCCGGACGCCACGGACGGTGCCGGTGCGCGCCGCGCCGCGATGAGCCTCACCGGTGGGTTCGGGCTGGGTGCCGGCGTCGCGGGTGTTCTGGCGCAGTGGGGGCCGTTTCCGAGCATTCTGTCCTATGTGGTGCACAGCCTCATCGCCGTGCTCGCTTCGATCGCGCTGTGGAGAGCCCCCGAAACGCGTGCAGCCCAGCCTGTCTCGGAGCGGGTCTCGCTCGTCCGGGATCTCGCGATTCCGTCGGCAGGTCACCGGCGCTTCCTGTTCCTGATAGTTCCCCTGGCGCCATGGGTCTTCGGTGCCGCGGCGGCCGCGTATGCGGTGCTTCCCGCGCTCATGTCCCAGAACAGCGGTGGTGTGCCGCTCGCGTTCTCGGCACTGATGTGCATGGTCGGATTGGGTGCAGGGTTCGCGATCCAGGCGCTGGGCCGGAAGGTCGACACTCCGCACAGTGCACGGGCCGTCGTGGTCGCGCTGGTCTTCGTCATGGCGGGCATGGCCTTTGCAGCCGTGGCAGCGTCGGCCCTGACCATCCCACTCGCGATCGTCGCTGCGGCAGTGCTCGGCTGCGGCTACGGCATGGCGCTGGTGTCGGGGCTGCAGGAGATTCAGCGCATCGCTGGACCGGACGACCTGGCCGGACTCACTGCGGTGTTCTACTCCCTCACCTACCTCGGGTTCGCCACCCCTGCCCTCATGGCATTCCTGTCCGAAACCTTTCCGGTAGTGACCTATCCGCGGATATTCCTCTTCGGCGCAGTCGCCGCCGCGGGGTGCCTTGCGCTTGCCGTCGCCAAGTGGCGATCGCACCTGCCGTGGACGCAGCCGTCGCCGAATGTCACAGTGGTGCAGTCCAACTAGACCGATGTGACATTGGGCGAGCGGTGGGGGCGACTGGGGGCCGGCGGGGGCGATCTACAGCGGCGGCAGGACTTTTTCTCCCAGCCAGGTGTCCCAGAGGGTGCGCAGGGACTCGTCGGTGTAGCGGGCCGCCAGGTCGGTGAATTGTTCTGTGCTGACCGTGGAATGGCGGCGTGTCTTCGTCCACTGCTGGATCAGCGCGAAAAACTTGTCGTCACCCAGCCGCATGCGTAGGGCGTGGAGGGTGAGGGCGCCACGTTTGTAGATGCGGTCGTCGAACATCAGTTGCGGACCGGGATCGGCGGCCACCAGGTCCTGCGGCTTACGTGACAAACCCCGGTGCGCCTGCGTGGCCAGCTCATGTGCGCAGGGACCGCCGGAATTCTCGGACCACACCCATTCCGCGTAACAGGCGAAACCCTCGTGCAGCCAGATGTCGTGCCACTGACCGAGAGTGAGGCTGTTGCCGAACCATTGGTGGGCGAGTTCGTGCGCCACGAGGCGTTCCTCGTCGCGCCGGCCGGTGCAATGGTTGGCGCCGAAAATGGACAGTCCCTGCGCCTCGACCGGGATCTCCAGCTCGTCGTCCGTGACGACGACGGTGTAATCGGCAAAAGGGTACGGGCCGAACAGCCGTCCGAACACGTCCATCATTTCGGGCTGTCGACCGAAGTCGGTGTCGAACGACGAACGCAGGCGCGGCGGGTGGACGGCGAACATGGGGACCGCACCCGAGCCGAACCTGCGACGCTCGTACGGACCGATCTGGATGGTGGCCAGATAGCTCGCCATGGGTTCGGCCTGCTCGTACACCCACGTGGTCTGACTCGCCCGGGTGTGCTTGCCGATCAGCGTGCCGTTGGCGACCGTGTAATAGGGCGAGTCCGTGGTGATCGAGATGCGGTAACTGGCCTTGGAACTGGGATGGTCATCACACGGAAACCACGAGGCTGCGCCGTTCGGCTGGCTCGCGACGATCGCGCCCTCCGTGAGTTCCTCCCAGCCCACCTCGCCCCACATGCTTCGGATGGGTTTCGGGGAGCCGCCGTACCGGATGTGGAGGACCAGCGCACCGCCGACGGGAATCTCCTGAGCCGGCGTGATCACGAGCTTGCCGTTCCGGTGTGCCCACTTGGTGCCGCGTGCGCCGTTCGCCGTCACCTTCGTGACGTTCAGGCTCTGGGCGAGGTCGAGCGAGAACCGGGAGCGGGCCGCGGTGATCACCGCAGTGATCGTCGCCGTACCGGCAAGACGATTGCTGTGGACCTTGTACGTCAGCTCCAACTCGTACCGTGACACCCGATAGCCGCGGTTGCCGTTCTGCGGCAGGTAGGGATCGATGGGCTCGTCGAGGTCCTTGCCACATTTCATGAGGCCGGCCACGGTGCGATCGGATTACCTTGCCAGCGGGTGGAGGGCGGCACGGTGTCGCCGCGCATGACGAGCGATGCCGGACCGACCGTCGCACCGTCGCCGATACCGGCGGCAGGCAGCGCGACACAGTGCGGACCGAGCGTTGCTCCGGCTCCCAGGTTCACGGTGTCCATGGACATGATCCGATCATGGAAGAGGTGAGTCTGCACGACGCACCCCCGTTCGACGGTCGCACCGTCGCCGAGAGTCACCAGGTCGGCTTCCGGTAGCCAGTACGTCTCACACCAGACCCCCTTACCGATGGTGGCTCCCATACCGCGCAGCCAGACGTTGAGGACCGCCGTCCCGGTGGCGGCGCGGGCGAACCATGGAGCGGCGACCGTTTCGACGAAGGCGTCCGACACTTCGTTGCGCCACACGAACGAACTCCACAGCGGGTGTTCGACCTTGCCGATTCGACCCACCACCAGCCATTTCGCGCCCACCGAGACGGCACCGGCAACGGCACCCGCGACAAGGAGGACGACGCCGCTGGCCAGCGCAGCCAGCCAGAACCCGCGGTAATACGCCAACGCGTCGAGTGCGAACAGCACACCGAGCCCGATCCCGAACGTCACCATCACCGGAATCAAGCGGCACGTCTCGACGACCGCACGGGCCACCTTCAGCCGGAAGGGCGGTTCGAAGGTGCGGCTTGCGTCCGTATCGCCGACGGCGCGGCGCAGCCGAACCGGCGGGCTCCCCAGCCACGACGAGCCCGACTTGGACTTCGACGGTGCCGCGGAAAGAACTGCCACCAGGCCGTACTTGGGGACACGACGACCCGGCGCGGTCATTCCCGAGTTCCCGAGGAAGGCGCGTTTGCCGACCTTGGCGTGTTCGACGTGCATCCAGCCGCCACCGAGCTCGTAGCTGGCGACCATCGTGTCGTCGGCGAGGAACGCGCCGTCTGCCACCGTCGTGAACTTGGGTAGCAGCAGCACGGTGGAAGCCTCGACGTTCTTGCCGATCTTCGCGCCGAGCAATCGCAGCCAGCCAGGGGTCAACAGGCTTGCGTACAGCGGAAAGAGGAAGGTGCGTGCAGCGTCCATGAGTCGTTCGGTGGCCCACACCTGCCAGCCGATGCGGCTTCGCACGGGGTGATATCCCTCGTGGAGACGAATCGACAGCAATCGGACGGCGGCGACGGTGAGGACGGCGAAGACGAGCAGGCTCAGGATCGTTGCCGCCGGCAATATGACGAGGGACTGCAGGATCGCCGATCCCACTGTTGCGGCGTCGCGAATCCACCAGCCGATCAGCACGATTCCGGCGAAGAGTGCGACGATCGGCAGTCCCGCCAGTGCGACCGAGGTCAGCCCGTAGACGGGCACCCAGTACGACGCGCGGCGCGGTGCTTCCGCGGGCCACGGGTGCCGGGCTTTGCCGACTTTCGCGGCCGGTGATCCGGCCCAGTGCTGTCCGGCCTTGACTCGTCCGAATACGGCCGAACCGGCCTCGACCTCGGCGCCCCGGCCGATACGCGCTCCGGGCAGCAGAGTGGATCGCGCGCCGACGGTGGCACCGTCGCCGATCTTGATCTCACCGATATGGACGACATCGCCGTCCACCCAGTGTCCGGACAGGTCCACTTCGGGCTCGATCGAGCAGTGGTCACCGAGTTCGAGCATGCCGGTGACCGGAGGAAGCGTGTGCAGGTCGACACCCCTGCCGACCTTCGCTCCCAACGCTCGGGCGTAGTAGAGCATCCATGGCGCACCCGACAGGTTGGCGGCGCCGCTGGCCTCGGTGAGGCGCAGGGCAACCCACAGTCTCAGGTGCTCGCTGCCGCCGCGCGGATAGGTGCCGGGCTTCAGGCCGCGCAGCAGCAGCCGCGATCCGATCACCGAGATGGTCATCCGGCCGAGGGGGCTGATGAACACGGTGAACGCGAGGAGCACCCACCACCAGGAAACGGTGGGCGCCCACGGCACGTCGGTGTACCAGGACAGGACATTGTTCGCGATGGCCAGCCAGGTGACCCACTGCAGTCCGGTGAGGGTCGTGAGCGGAACGGTGGCGGCGATCTGGATCAGCTGGCTGCGACGCGGGGTGGGCGCGACGATGCGAGGTTCGACGGCAGCGGTGGGGGCCAGTTCGTCGAGATAGCTGGCAAGGGATCCGAGCCGCGGATGGTCGTAGAGTTGCGCGACGGTCACCTCGGGGAAGCGCTCCCGCAGGGCCGTCACCAGCTGGGCGGCGGACAGGGAGCCGCCGCCGAGCTCGAAGAAGTCGTTGTCCAGGCCGGTGATCCGGGCTCCGAGGATCGACGTCCACAGTCCGGCCACCCACCCGGCCACGCCTTCCAGACCGAGCGCTTCCGCCGATTCGTCGACACCGGGCGGCGGCCAGGGCAGGGCGTTGCGGTCGACCTTGCCCGACGTGCGGGTGGGCAACTCGTCGACCAGCACCAGACGTGGGACCAGCGCCGCCGGGAGCTGCTCGGTGAGCATCGCGTGGGCGGCCTTCAGGTCGAAGTCGGAGTCGGTGCTGGCCAGGTAACCGACCAGAACCTGGTGGCCGGCCCCGGTTCGGCGCACGGCCGCCGCCGCGCCGGCCACCCCGGGCAGGTTCTGTAGTGCGTTGTCGACCTCGCCCAGCTCGATGCGCCGGCCGCCGAGTTTCACCTGGTCGTCAGCCCGGCCCTGGAACAGGAGACCGGACCGCTCGAGGCGAACGAGGTCGCCGCTGCGGTAGGCACGGTCCCAGCCCAGGGTGGGCATCGGTGCGTATTTCTCGGCGTCCTTCTCGGGGTCGAGGTAGCGGGCCAATCCGACACCGCCGATAACGAGTTCCCCCACGTCACCCTCGGCGACAGGTTTGCCGTCGGCGTCGACCACGGCGAGATCCCAGCCGTCGAGGGGGAGGCCGATACTGACCGGACTCTTGCCGTCCATCAGCGCGGCGCACGCGACCACGGTGGCCTCGGTGGGCCCGTAGGTGTTCCACACCTCTCGCCCGTCGACGGCCAGGCGCTCGGCCAATTCGGGTGGGCAGGCCTCGCCGCCGAAGATCAGCAGTCGGACGGCCTCGAGCGCCTCGGACGGCCACAGCGAAGCCAGGGTCGGGACCGTGGAGACGATGCTGACGTCCCGCGCGACGAGCCAGGGACCGAGATCCACACCGCTGCGTACCAAAGAACGTGGCGCGGGAACGAGGCAGGCGCCGTGCCGCCACGCGAGCCACATCTCCTCGCAGGACGCGTCGAATGCCACCGACAGCCCGGCGAGCACCCGGTCGCCGGGTCCGATGGGCGCGTTCTGCAGGAACAGCCGTGCTTCGGCATCGACGAAGGCCGCGGCATTGCGGTGATTGACGGCCACTCCCTTGGGAGTGCCGGTGGAACCCGAGGTGAAGATGATCCAGGCGTCGTCCTCCACCGTCGGCAGGCGTGCGGCGGGCGACTCCGGCCGGGCCGGTGCGGTTCCTGCGGTGATCCCGTCACCGGTCACGATGGCCGCAACCTGGGCTTCGCCGAACACCAGCTCGGCACGCTCCTCGGGGTCGTCCGCATCGACGGGGACGTATGCTGCGCCCACCGCGAGGGTCGAGAGGATGGCGACATAGAGCGAGCACGAACCGGAGGGCATGCGGATCCCCACTCGGTCCCCGGCTCCGACGCCCTCGTCGGCCAGGAACTCGGAGCCCTGCCGGATCTCGTCGAGGAGTTCACGGTAGGTCAGCGAGATGATGCCGTCGTCGATCGCCGGTGCATCGGGGTGAGCCTCGGCCGTCGCGACGAGGATGTCGACGAGGGTGCGGGGCGCGGACGCCAGATCGCCGCGGAGGAATTCTCGCGGTACGAGGAGAGACTTTTCCGAATCCGTTGACGACTGGAGAGACAATCCGGGATTCCTTCGCTAGCGGTGGGTGGTGCGTACGGCCCGTTATCTCACGATCAAGTGACCGGCTGGTGAACAGTTGGCCCGGTACGGTGCAACGTCCATTCTCCACCTCCGCCGTGTCGAGGGCTGCGTCGAGGTACGGCGGATGATCGGCGACACCGGGCAATGGGAAGACACGTGCGAGACGCGTTCGCCGAGGCGGTCCGCACCTGGGCCACGTCGGGTCGGGCGGATCTGTGCGACAAGCCCTTCGGCTGGGCCGCGTGCAGTGCGATGTGATGTAGGACGAGACCGAATCATGGGGAGAGTTGGTACTCATGCGCTTTCACGACAGCCGACGTGAGCGGCGCGCGGTGGCCGCCGGATACGACGAATCAGCTCGTTCGGAGCTTGCCTGCGGTACGCGATCGATCCGGCAGGCAACGAGCCGACTCGGTGATTCCGGCTGAACGGCTGGCGGAGATGGCGTCGCATACGTGATGATGAGACGAGTGCCGCGTCGGTTCGACAGGTATCAACCGGCGCGCTCCCAACGAGGCCTGGGGTGCGGTGACAGAGCAGTCGAGTGAGCGGATCGGCGACGAGACTGTGACAGTGGAGTCTCGAACTGCTCCACGTCACCGGCTGTCCCTCCGGCGGGGGATCTGGTATTCCTACCTGATTGCCTTGACTGCCACCATTTTTTTGATCGGCATGCCCACCGACCGCATCTATCAGGCGACCTGGATCATCCTCGGTCTCACCGCCTTCGCGATCGACCGCCCGTGGCGTGACCATCTGCGAATCCTCACGGACTGGGTGCCACTCATCGCCGCGCTGGTGGTGTACGACCTCAGTCGCGGCATCGCCCACGAGCTGGGGATGCCCATCCGTGTCGAGGAACTGGTATCAGCGGAAAAATGGCTCTTCCGAGGTGCGATTCCCACGGTGTGGTTGCAGGAACATCTCGCCGATCCCGCAGGTGGTCGGCCGGGGTGGACGGTGTTCACCGGCGCGGTATACACCAGCCATTTCATTCTGCCGTGGCTCCTGGCAGCGGTGTTATACATTTACTCGAAACCGCTGTGGTCCAAGTACATGCGACGGGTGCTGTTGCTGTCGTATCTGGGACTGCTGACCTACATTCTGCTGCCCTCGGCTCCGCCCTGGTACGCGTCGGATGCCGGCGCGGTGACCCAGGATGTACGCCGTCTCACCGGCTTCGGATTCGACATCGTTCCCACGGACGTGAGCACGAGTTGGCTGGAGGCGCAGAGCAACCCCGTCGCTGCCCTCCCGTCCCTGCATGCGGGCTTCGCGCTGCTCGTCACCGTCGCGCTCTGGCCGCTCGTCGAGAAGCGGTTGCTCAAAACTGTGCTCGCCCTGTTTCCGTTGGCCATGGCCTTCGCGTTGGTTTTCGGTGGGGAGCACTATGTGGTGGACGTGGTCATGGGGTGGATCTACGTCGGGCTCGCCATCCTCCTTGCGAGGGGCTGGGAGGGACGTCGATTCCGGCCGGGTGCTCCACACACCTGCGTTTGACAAACTCGGCCTGATCCGAGATTCTCGGAAAAGGTCACGAGTACCAGCGTTCAGCCCCGGCTTGCTGGTCGGCAACCCTCCACCGCGGTGGGGTGCTCCGGGTGACGACCTGGCTGAGGTTCATACCGAACCCGGCAAGCGCGGACTCCGAGGGCAACTATCCCTGTGACGGGTCCCTGAGTACGAGGGATGTCGTGATGACTGCTGTATTGACCGCTGATGTGTGCACTGCTCCACTGGCCAAGGTTTCCGGTTGTGACCTGCGGGTTCCGCTCGTCCAGGGTGGGGAGGGCGCGTACGTGAACTTCGACTATGCGGCGAGCGCCCCGGCATTGTCCCGGGTGACCGACCGGATTGCGGCGTCGCTTCACACGTACTCCAGCGTCCACCGCGGCGCGGGCTATGCGTCCCGGGTGTCCACCGACGCCTACGAGGAGGCGCGCGGCACCGTCGCGCGATTCGTCGGGGCTTGCGAGGACCAGGTGGTGATATTCACCCGAAACACCACCGATTCTCTGAATCTGCTGGCCGGCTGCGTACCTGGCAGCACTGTAGTACTCGACATCGAGCATCACGCGAATCTCCTGCCGTGGCGAGATTCTCGCGTGGTCCGGGCCGCGGACACGGTGGCGGAGACGATCAGGCTGCTCGTGGCCGAGTTGTGCTCCAAGCCGACCGCTCTCCTCGCGGTCACGGGTGCGTCCAACGTGACCGGCGAGGTCCTTCCCGTCGCCGAGCTCGCCCGGATCGCGCATCGCTGCGGCGCACGCATTCTCGTGGACGCCGCGCAGTTGGCTCCGCATCGCGCCCTCGACATCGAGAAGTGGGGTGTCGACTACCTCGCCTTTTCCGGCCACAAGCTGTATGCGCCGTTTGGTGCGGGCGTGCTGGTGGGGCGCCGGGACTGGCTCGACGACGCAGAACCCTATCTCGCGGGTGGAGGTGCGGTTCGCAGCGTCACCGTGAATAGCGTGCAGTGGGCGCCGGCGCCCGCGCGGCACGAGGCCGGAACACCCAACGTGCTCGGGGCGATTGCCCTGGCCGCGGCTTGCGACGCGTTGTCCGAACTGGACTTCGGTCGCGTCGCCGCGCACGAAGCTGCCCTGACCGACCGGCTCGTGCGGGGCCTTGACAGCATCGACGGATCGACACTGCTGCGGCTGTGGTCCGACGCGCCCGACTCGGTGGGGATCGTCACGTTCACGATCGACGGGTTCGAGCCGGCCGAAATCGCCGCCTACCTCTCCGCGGAGCATGGAATCGGCGTGCGTGACGGCCGATTCTGCGCGCATCCCCTGCTGAACAGGCTGGGCCACCCGGACGGCGCAGTGCGCGCCAGCCTGGGTCTCGGCAGCTGCTCGGACGACGTCGACCGGCTGGTGAGCGCGGTTCGGGATCTGGTGGCAGGCCGACGGACCTGGAACTACGCGAACGAGGAGGGTCGGTGGAATCCGGTGCCGGAGACCCGATTTCTCGAGGGGCGCGTAGTATGACCGCATGGCATCGAAGGCAGGGAGCGCAATGATCGCTCACTGGTGCCGTCGACACGTCGATCTGTGTCGAACCGCCTCGGGTATGTGTTCGAGCTGACTGCTCCTTCAGTTCGCTTCCCGCGCAAGTCATCCCCGAGGAACTGTCATGTCTCGTAACACTGCATTCGTATCCCGTCCGCTGCGGGTAGCCGTCGAGCTCGCCGGATCCGGTCACCACCCGGCCGCCGCAGGAGCGGCCGGCACGCGTCCGATAACCGGCGCCGACTACTGGGTCGACCTCACCGCCGACGCGTCGGGTCGGCTCGATCTGACGGTGTTCCCGCCGGAGGTGGTCCGGATCCGGGCTTCCGATCTGCGCGAGGCACAGCACCAGCGTGCCCGAGTGCGGGCCGAGCTCGTCTCCGACGGCAGGGATCCCGACGGCGTCACCGTCCTGGTGGATCTCGAAGTCCTGCTCGCGGCAGAGGCCCGCACGGCGCGCAAGGAACTGGCATTGCTCGACAGCGCGCTGGTCGCACCGCGTGCCCCGGTGTCGTTGCAGTACATCGGGACTCCGGTCGGTCTTGCCGGCCTGATCGCCGACATCCGCAGCGCTGAGGTAGCCGACGGGGTGACGCTGTTGCCGCTGTCGCTGCCCAAGGTTCTGGAGCAGATCGTCGACGGCACCCTGCCGTGGCTCGAGGAGCGGGGTCTGGTCACCTCGGCCGACGCCGTCGACGAGGCTCTGGGCAGATTCGGGCTACCGGTCCGCGCACGGGTGCTGGCCTCCTGAGCCACCGTGCTGTGCGGTCTCTCAGCCGAGTGGAGTGGGCCGGTAGTACCGGCCCTCGTGGTACAGCAGCGGAGCCGCGGCGGACTCGTCATCGTCCTCGGCGTGTGCCCGGGTGACCAGGCCGATCACGAGCGTGTGATCGCCGACGGGGATCAACTGGTCCACGGTCACCCGTAGCCAGCTGGGCGTTCCGTGCAGGACGGGCTCTCCGGTGTCGAGGCGTGCCCACAGCGATTCGTCGGTGAAGCGCTCGTTCGCTGCGCGAGAGAACCGTTGTGCCAGGTGTTGTTGGTGCTCTCCGAGCAGATGGATCACGAGGGAGTCGGCGGAGTGCAGGGACTTGATGCTGGACGAGGCGTGCGCGATGTTGAACGACACCAGCGGCGGATTCAGGGACACCGAGGCGAACGACGTGGCGGTGAATCCGACCGGGCCGGAGCCGGAATCGAGCGTCACGATGGTGACTCCCGCAGGATGGCGTCGCAGGGCGGCGCGGTAATTATCTGCGGTGATCCCCGACACGAGTTCGGCGTCACCGGGTACGTCAGGGTTCGGCAGTTCTGGGTTCTGAGGGCCTTCGATGTTCTTCACTGTGTCGGACAAGGTGTTCTCCGGATCGGGCGTGCGGGCGTTGGCGTTGGTGGACGAGATCGTCGGCGGGCGATCTCAGCGCGAACACGGACACGTGCCGACGCGGCTCGCGCCCACGTGCCGTCGACTCCACACTCCGTCTGCCATGATGAAACAACTATAGGGGTCGGACGGCACGTAAATCAGTCGACGTCGATGGCGAGCCCGGCGGTAATGCGGACCAGTTCGGCGAACGAAGTTCGGAAGACCGTATCGGGATGACCGGCCGCCGCCCATAGTTCCCGGTATTCGGACAGGGCGTTGTCGACATAGGTGGGCAGATTCGTCGGGTGACCGAGCGGCGCAATCCCGCCCACCGGCTGGCCGGTGGCGATCCGCACCATGTCGAGGGGCGCACGGGTGAGTTCTCCCTGTAGTCGCTTGCCGGTGGTCTCCAGGTTCACCTCGTGCGCACCCGACACCAGGATGAGGATCGGATCGTCGTCGAGCAGGAACACCAACGACTTGGTGATGGCGCCGATATCGACACCCAGCGACTTCGCGGCCTCGACCGCAGTGTGGGTGGAGTGGATCTGTGTCACGATCACTCCGTGATGTCCCCGCGCGATCAGTGTCTCGGCAACATGCGCGGCGGAGGGGTGCAGGGGCGTCGGCATGAACCAAGAGTAGGACCAATTCCGCGGTACGACATCAGGATGCGTCAGAGACGACTTCGGAACGGGGCGAGGCCGATTGCGAGTTGTGGCGCGCGGTGAACCCGAAGAGGAGCCCGAGGCCGACCAGGCAGTAGAGAGCAAGTGCGGCCACCGGCTGACCGAGGCCCATGCGATGGAAGTACACGATGCTCCGGATTCCCTCGGTTCCCGCACCGGGGGTGATCCAACGCCCGATCGCTGCATAGAAGTCGGGGAGGACGTTCGGTCCGAACGTGCCGCCTGCGCTGGGGTTGCCGAGGATCACGAAGAGGGCGATCGCGGCGGGTACGGCGAGGATGCCGAGCGAGGCACGCAAGCCCGACGTGAAGATCGCCGTCCCGAACACGACAGCGGTGCCGAGGAGCCACAGTGGGAACCAGTGGCCCGCGAAGGTGCCGAGCAGGTGTGTCGTGATCAGCGCTCCCAAGGCGCCCGAGACGAGGGCGTAACCGAACAACACACCGGTGTGGACTGCGGCCGCGCGCAGTGTCCGAGGTGCTCCTATGAGCAGTCCGATGGCGGCCGCGAGGAGATAGCCGCCCACCACCCAGCCCACCGCGAGATAGAAACCGGAAAGCCCACGGTTGTCGTGGACGCCGACCGGGATCTCGTCCCGGACCGTGAACTCGCGTCCCTCGGCCTGCTCCACCCGGGTGAAGACGGACTCGAGAGCGGTGGCGACGGAACTTCCGCCGGCGCTTGCGGTGATCAGTGTGTCGTAACCGGAGGGGTCGAGGATGACAGCGCCCTGAACTTCCCGGGTACGCAGCAGTCGACGGACCTCTGCCGTGCTGTCGGCTACGCGCGTCTCGAGGGGACCGCCCTCGAGTGCATCGAGCCGATCGGCGACCTCCTGGTCGATACCCGCGGGCAGGCCGTCGGCCGCGACGACTGCGATTTCGATGCCCTTCGGAGTGGGCTGATGGAACGCGGCCACATAGCTGAGGATGAAGCCGAGTTGCAGGAGCAGAACTCCGGCGACCAGTACGACCATCACTTTCGGTGCGCTGTGTCGGGACACGGGGTCGTCGCTGTGGGTCCTCGACTCGCAGGTCTCGGGGGAGGTCGTGGTCATGGGCGTTTCTGTCCTCTGCTTGTCGATACCTTGGGTATTGAATACCGTAGGTATTGTGCCTGAGAGTCGTCAACACGATGGTCGTCACACCGAATGGGTCCCGACGACGCGTCCCGCGCGGGACGTGGTGCGTCAGCGCCTGCTCGACGCGGCGGCGGAGGAGTTCGCCGAACGCGGATTCGGCGCCGCCCGACTCACCGAGGTGGCGCGGCGGGCCGGGTTCACCAAGGGTGCGGTGTACTCGAACTTCGAGTCGAAACAGGCGCTGTTCGCCGAACTCTTCGCCCAGCGCTCGCTCGAACTCGCCGGACGAGTGCTCGAGGAGATCGCGGACATGGGTGCCTCGGACGCCGCGGGAAAGGGCGGCGAAGCCATCGCCGCCTGGCTGGTACACGAGCCGGGGTGGTCGCTGCTCGTGCTCGAATTCGGCGTTCTCGCGTCGCGCGATCCTCAGATCGCTCAGGCCTATCTCCGGGAACGTCGTCAGCTGCGCGCCCGACTGGTGGAATTGATCGCGGAGCGAGCGCGGGTATGGGGTGTCGAGGACAGCTTCGACGTCCAGACCACCGCCATCTCGCTCATGGCGCTGATCTCGGGCCTCGTGCTCGAACATTCCGTCGATCCGGATCAGGTGGACCGGCAGGCGATGGGCGAGGCCGTCACTGCGCTGTTCGCCGGGGCCATCGCCCGGGCCGGTCTGGCGTGAGCCGGTCAGGGTCGCGGCAACGCCCGGTCGACTGCTGGTTCGCATGTCGGGTCGGCGTGGACCTTGGTTACTCTTGAGTAATGACCGAACAGAAGACCTGGAATGCCTTCACCGTCGAGTGCAAGGAGCACGTCGCTCAGGTGACTCTCACCGGCCCCGGCAAGGGCAACGCGATGGGGCCCGATTTCTGGAACGAACTGCCGGAGATCTTCGCCGAACTCGACGCCGACCCCGGAGTGCGGGCAGTGGTCGTCGCCGGCTCCGGCAAGCATTTCTCCTTCGGCCTCGACCTGCCCGCGATGAGCGGTTCGCTGGGCATCGTCCTCGCCGACAAGGCGCAAGCCGCTCCGAGGACGGAGTTCCACGGGATGGTCAAGCGGATGCAGGCCGCGATCACGGCGGTGGCGGACTGCCGCAAACCCGTCGTCGCCGCTGTACAGGGCTGGTGCATCGGTGGTGGCGTCGACCTGATCTCGGCTGCGGACATCCGCTACGCGAGCGTGGACGCCAAATTCAGCGTCCGCGAGGTGAAGGTCGCGATGGTCGCCGACGTGGGCAGCCTCGCCCGCCTGCCCCTGATCATCGGTGAGGGGCACCTGCGTGAACTCGCGCTGACCGGTAAGGACATCGACGCCGCACGGGCCGAGAAGATCGGTCTGGTCAACGACGTGTTCGAGGACGCGGACACCGCGTTGGCCGCCGCGCACGCCACCGCCGCCGAGATCGCCGCGAATCCGCCGCTCGTGGTGCACGGCATCAAGGACGTCCTGGATCATTCCCGTTCGGCCCGGGTCGACGACAGCCTTCGCTACGTCGCCGCCTGGAACGCCGCCTTCCTGCCCTCGCAGGATCTCACCGAGGCGATCACCGCCGTGTTCGAGAAGCGCACACCCGAGTTCACAGGGGAATGATCGACGCGGTCCCCTGCCGGCAATAGACCGAAGCCGCACCCCCGATCGGCAGCCGCACTCGTATCGTGAACTGGAACGAGTCGGGTGCCGAGAAGGGGTGCGGCTGTATCGGGTCCGTCGCAACAGCAGCGTTCAGTGTCCGCCGTTGTCCTTCAGGCGCTTGATCGAGGCCTCGACCTCGGCCTTCGCCTCGGCCAGCCCGACCCAGTCGGCAGCCTCGACGTGCTTTCCCGGCTCGAGGTCCTTGTAGTGGACGAAGAAGTGCTTGATGGCATCCAGTTCGAACTGGGGAACATCGCCGATGTCCTGGATGTGATCCCATCGTGGGTCGCCCGCGGGAACGCAGAGCACCTTGTCATCACCGCCGGCCTCGTCGACCATCTTGAACATGCCGACGGGACGGGCCTCGACGATGACGCCGGGGAACACGGATTCGGGAAGCAGAACCAGCGCATCCAGCGGATCCCCGTCCTCACCGAGGGTGTTCTCGATGTATCCGTAGTCGGCCGGGTAGCCGAACGAGGTGTAAAGGTACCGGTCCAGCTTCACGCGACCGGTTTCGTGATCGACCTCGTACTTGTTTCGTTGACCCTTGGGGATCTCGATGGTGACGTCGAACTCCACGCCGATTCCTCGCTGTCGTGTCGGTAATGATTCCGGGAGAGGATATCGGGTCGAGGATAAGGTTGGTCGTCTGACCACCGATGCAGAACAGCGAAGACGGAGGCGTGTTGCCGGGCCAGGTGAAGAAGAAGATGGGCTCGTTGGCGGGACGTCACCGTCGGAACATGCTGATATTCATCGCTGCGCTCGTTGTCGTGGCGGTGGCAGCGGCGGCGGTCGTGGCCCTGGTCATGGTGGGGAACCGTGACGCATCGGCCGGGCGCGGCGAGCTGACCATTGCCCCCGCACCCGCACCGGTGACGGCTGCGCCGCAGGTCAAGCCGCTACCGGACGATGCCCCGATGCCCACCGCGCAGGGGCTCGCCGCGGCTCTCGGACCGGTGGCCGCGAATCCCGATCTGGGGAAGTTCAGTGGAACGGTGGCCGATGCAGTCACCGGGCAGGTGCTGTGGAGCGTGGCAGCGCAGACAGCGATGATTCCGGCGTCAACCACCAAGTTGCTCACCGCCGCGGCGGCCCTGCTGGCTGTGCCCGACGATCATCGCGTCGCCACGAAGGTGGTACAGGGTGCGAATCCCGGCGAAATCGTGCTCATCGCCGGCGGCGACCCCACGATCACCGCGAGACCGATGGGGGAAAACGGCTACTACCCGGGTGCCGCGCACCTGTCCGAGCTCACCGATCAGATCCGCGCGGCGGAGATCCCGGTCACGAGTATCGTGGTGGATACCAGCATCTATGCAGGTAGCAGCATGGCCCAGGGATGGTTCCCCACAGACATCGCTGCAGGATTCATCACACCCACGGAACCGATCATGATCGACGGAGGCCGCGCGGACCCATTGGTGGACGAGTCTCCGCGCAGCACCACTCCCGCTCTCGATGCGGGGCGGGCCCTGGCTCGTACACTCGGCGTGGATCCTGCGGCCGTCACGGCGGGGAATGCGGCACCGGACGCAGCGTTCGTGGCCGGCGTGCAGTCCGCTCCATTGCGTGACCGGTTGCGGCAGATGATGGAACACTCGGACAATGTGCTTGCCGAAGCGATCGGGCGGGAGGTGGCCATGAATGCCGGCGCAGAAGCATCGTTCTCGGGCACTGTCGCGTCCATCGGCCAGACATTGTTCGCCGCCGGATTCGACATGTCGGGTCTGACGCTCAACGATGCCAGCGGACTGTCCGTCGACAACCGCATCGCACCGCAACTGCTCGATCAGATCCTGACTGCTGCAGCCGGAGACGGCGTTCCCGCCCTGCGCCCGATGCTCGACTACCTGCCCGTGGCCGGCGCGACCGGGAGCCTGTCCGATCGATACGCCTCGGGGAACCGCACCGGCGCCGGTTGGGTGCGCGCGAAGACCGGGACCTTGTCCACCGCCAGTGCATTGGCCGGGTACGTGGTGGATCAGAACGGGCGGGTCCTGACGTTCGCGTTGATGTCCAACGACCGGCCGCCGGAGGTCAGCCGTCCGGCCCTCGACGCGCTCGCGGCGACACTGCGCATGTGCGGGTGCCAGTGATGGCCGCCGAGGGAAGCGCATTCAGCGGCGCCGTCGACTGGAAGCTGGCAGCAAAGACGGGCGTCAGGCTCGCTCGCAGCGGCCCGCCCACGTCGCGGTACACCGCGGAGATCGTCGTCGAGGAGCTGGCGGACGCGTCGATACGGGCCGAACTGCCTGTTCGGGAGGTCACGGGACTGGCCGACGGACTGCCGGTTCCGAGGGCGCAGATTCTCGACCGCGCCGGGTGGATCCATGCGGCCGCGCAATCGATGTCGCATCTCACCGGCGGTGAGGGTGCCCCCGGAATGCTGGTGGGCAAGCCCGCGGGAATACAGGCGGGGGCGATGCTGGCGTATCTGTCGTCAGCGATCCTCGGCCAGTACGACCCGTTCACGGGCGACAACGGAACACTGTTGCTGGTGGCCCCCAACGTCGTGTCCGTCGAACGGGCACTGCGGGTGCATCCGAGCGACTTCCGGCTGTGGGTTTGCCTGCACGAGGTGACCCATCGTGTGCAGTTCTCGTCCTCCCCGTGGTTGTCGGGTTACATGCGGAAATCGGTGGAGATACTCGGATCCTCGGAGGACGAGTCGGTCACCGATCTCGTCGGCAGGCTGACGGCAGGACTCCGGGACCGGAATCGCACGGCACCGGACGAGTCCGGTGCCCCCGGTGGAATCGTCGGACTGCTGCGCGCCACCCAGGCCGAGCCCCAGCGCAAGGCGCTCGACCGTCTGCTGGTTCTCGGAACGCTGCTCGAGGGCCATGCCGACTATGTGATGGATGCCGTCGGTCCCGCCGTCGTGCCCTCGGTGGCCGCCATTCGTGCAGCGTTCGATAATCGCCGACGGCGACAGAGCAATCCGATTCAGCGGCTTGTCCGGGCGCTGCTCGGGATGGACGCAAAGATGGCGCAGTACGTGCGCGGGAAGGCCTTCGTCGGCGCCGTCGTGGATCGAGTGGGGATGGACGGCTTCAACGTGGTGTGGTCGGGACCGGAGACACTGCCGAAGCTCGCCGAGATCGGTAACCCCGATATCTGGGTGTCCCGGGTTCTGGGCTGAACCGGAAACGATGCTGCTTCCCGAGGAGCCGGCGGTCCTCGAAGTTCGCCACGCGGTACGGCGCTGGATCGACCGGTATGCCCGGGACGGCGATATCGCGGTCGGATTGTCCGGTGGGGCAGACTCGCTGGCGTTGACCGCGGCTGCGGCGGCGGAGGCCCGGTCGGTGCGCGGCCTCGTGGTCGACCATCAATTGCAGCCCGGTTCTGCGGATGTCGCAGGCGAGGCGGCCGAGCGCGCGATGGCCCTCGGGTGTGCGTCGGTGGAAGTGCTGCCGGTCGAGGTGGACGGGCCCGGTGGGATGGAGGCCGCCGCTCGCACCGCCCGTTACGCCGCCCTCGACTCCGCACGTGGGTCTCGTCCGGTCTTGCTGGGTCATACGCTCGACGACCAGGCCGAGACGGTCCTGCTCGGACTCTCCCGCGGGTCGGGGGGCCGATCGATCTGGGGAATGAGCGCCTACGACCCCCCGTGGGGGCGCCCACTGCTGAAGGTGCGACGCACCGTGACCCGTCGGGTGTGTGCGGAGCTGGGATTGACGCCGTACGAGGACCCCCACAACGCGTCGCCCGACTTCGTGCGGGTCCGGCTGCGTACCGAGGTGCTCCCGTTGCTCGAGGACGTCCTGGGAGGGGGGGTCGCCGCGGCTTTGGGCCGCACCGCGGACCAGCTCCGCGAAGAGGGCGCCGTGCTCGACGCGGTGGCGGCGAAGGCGACCGCCGCGGCTGTGGTCGACGGCGGTATCGATGTGGCGGTGCTGGCCGGGTCGGCCGCGCCCATACGCCGCCGCGTGCTGCGTTCATGGCTTCTCGCCGCCGGGGCGCGAAGCCTCGGTGACCGGCAACTGCGTGCCGTGGACGACCTCGTCGCACAGTGGCGGGGGCAGGGCCCGGTGGCGATCGGCGGCGGAACACCGGAGGCCAGGTTGGTGGTCAGCCGACGACGTGGCAGGCTGAACGTCGGATTGGACTACCAACGAAGGGTTTGACCGCGTGTACGAAAGCGATATCGCATCGGTACTGATCTCCGAGGACGAGATTCGTCGACGTACCGGCGAACTCGCCGAGGAAATCGCGAAGCGTTATCCGGTGGGTGCTCCCGAAGGAGATCTCCTCCTGGTCGGCGTTCTCAAGGGTGCCATCTTCTTCATGACGGACTTCGCGCGCGCACTTCCCATCCCGGCCCAGATGGAATTCATGGCCGTCAGTTCCTATGGATCGTCCACGTCGTCCTCGGGTGTCGTCCGCATCCTCAAGGACCTGGACAAGGACATCGCCGGCCGCCACGTGCTGATCGTCGAGGACATCATCGACTCGGGTCTGACGCTGTCGTGGCTGATGCGCAACCTGTCCAGCCGCAACCCGGCGTCACTCGAAGTGGTCACGCTGCTGCGCAAGCCGGATGCCATCAAGGTCGATGTCAACGTCGCGAACGTCGGCTTCGACATTCCCAACGAATTCGTCGTCGGCTACGGCCTCGACTACGACGAGCGGTACCGGGACCTGCCCTACATCGGCACCCTCGATCCCGCCGTCTACGGCGGCTGACCCGAAGTCCGGACTCGCAACAGCTTCAGCGCGCAGGCTCGTGGGACACCGCGAGTTCCAGGGCTCCCAGGTCTTTCTCCAACTGGCGGAAGAGCCAGTACGCCCCCACGAAGGCGAAGATCCCGCCCACACACAGGATGCGGACCGCGACGATCACCATGGTGATCTCGTCGGGGGACAGGAACGTCACCCCGGCCACCCCGGCGAGTGGCACCGACGCGGCGACGGCGAGGTACAGCGTGCTGCGTCGGTCGAGGCCCCTCAGTTTGTGGGCATCCGCGCTGCTGGCGATGTCCTGCGGGAGCAGGGACGGGTAGATGCACCGCACCGCGAAGAACGCGACCAGGAAGAACGGGTAGGCCACCGACACCGCCCCGCACACGATGAGCGAAGCGATGAAGTGCACATACGCGTCTCGGGGAACGTCGCCGGCCGCGAACTGCAGCGATATCGGATAGGCGATCCCGGCGACGAGCCACAGACCGAAGACGACGAGAACAACCCGATCACCGAGTAGGAGGGTGTCGGTGCGGGCCCGGGCGAGTGTGGCGCGATCGTAGGTCCGGCCCTTGCGGAGTCCACGGGGGACGAGAAGCGGATTGCGGCACCAGTACAGGAGCAGGACGGCGCCGAGCGGAAACGCGATCGAGTTGATCACCATTTGTATCTGCTCGAATGAGAGCTGAGCCTCCGGCGACAAGTTGCTGATGATCAGCGTCTTGTTGTGGTGATAGTTGTAGGCGCCCGCGAGGGCATTCGGTGTCGCGATGGCAAGGACGAGTATCGGTAGAGCCCAGCGGCGAAGCCGTCGTCGCCAGCTGTGCGGCGGCGGGTCGACGAGATCCCGGGCGCGCGGATTGAGGCACAGATCGAACTGCTGGGCCAGCGCTGAACCGGATTGCCAGCGGTCCTCCGGTTTCGGCGACAGACATGTCAGCAGCACGCGACGCAGTGATGCCGGGCAGTCGTACGGCAGCTGGTCGAGGAACTCGGGGGCGATGTCGCTGCTGCGACGTTCCAGCATGGATTCCAGCGCGACCAGCGATTCGCTCGAGGCGTGTTCGTCGGGAAAGGGGCGCTGCCCGCACATCAGTTCCCAGAGCATGACGCCGAGCGCATAGATGTCGCTGCGGGTATCGAGGTCCGCGGCGGTGCCCGGCATCTCACGGTGGCACGCCTCGAGCTGCTCCGGGGACATGTACGCGAGTGAGCCGCCGAAATAGGCCAGAGGGGATGCGCCATGGACCGTGTCGCTGAAGCTGATGTTGAAATCGGCCAGTTTGGGAACGCCCTCCGCTGTCAGGAGGATGTTGGCGGGTTTGATGTCGCGGTGCAACACCCCTCTCCTGCCCGCGTAGTCGAGGGCTTCGGCCAGCCGCCGTCCCAGCCAGGCGATAGTCTCCGGCCAGGTCAACGACGCGATCTCCGCTCGCACGCTCGAGTCGGTTGGGCGGATCTCACCCTTTTCCCGCATCTCCTCGTCCACGACGTCGAGGAGCAGCCGGCCCGTCCGTTCGTTCTCCGGCGTGATGCGCACGCGTCGGAGCACACGCAGCAACGTTCCACCGGGCAGGTACTGCATGTACAGAAGACGCAGTCCGAGGTCCGGTACCACCCGCTGATCGAAGACTCGCACGATGTAGTCGTGGTCGAGTTGCGCGAGCGTCTGCGGTTCGTTGCCGTGGTCGTGCGAGATCTTGACCGCGACGAGCCGCTGCATCGACCGCTGCCGGGCCAGGAACACCCGGCCGAACGCCCCGTTGCCGAGGCCCATCAGCAGGTCGAAATCGTCGACCTGCTGACCGACCTCCACGTCGTCGAGGATTCCGCGCACGGGCGGTGTGGTGACGAGGGTGTTCCTGCGTCTACTCGCGGTCGGGATCTCGTCCGCCGCCTCGGTCATCGGGGAATCGAGTGTCGGGTCGGAGACCGTACCGTCGGAAACGGTCTGCTCAGCCGCCACTGTCGGCGGGCGCACAGCGACCGTCGCGTCGATGCTGTCGTGACCGGAGCTCGTCGCTCCGGCGGTCCGTTCGGCAGAGGTCGATCCTGTGGTCGATTCGTCTCTGCCCGACCCGTTCCCTCTGCTCATTACACAACCAAGCGGCTCTCTGGAGCGCGGGCAGTGAGTCCCACCGCGGGGACAAGCGAATCGTAACCCCGCACCCTCGCCGAATGTAGTAGGAAAGACTGGCTACAGGGACTTCGGTCGAACCTATACTTGGTTGATGAGGGAATTTCCGCTCTCCTCGTCTCCGCTTTCCCCTGCGACGGTCCTTGCCGGGCAGGTTCGCTCCGGGGAATCGACCCCGATGGCGCCCGTCGAGCACGCGCTGGCCGTGATCGAGGAGAGGGAACCGCGTATCCGGGCGTTCGTGTCCGTGTTCGCCGACGAGGCCCGCGCCGAAGCCCGCGCGGTGTCGCTCCGCCCCGATCTCGCGACCCTTCCGCTTGCGGGTGTACCGGTGGCGATCAAGGACGTCATCGCCGTGTCCGGTCATCCCATGCGGGAAGGGTCCGACGCCACGAGCAGCGAATCGAAGACGGCGGACCACCCCGTGGTCGCCAGGTTGCGAGCGGCGGGAGCGGTGATCGTGGGACTCACGACCCTCCCCGAGCTGGCGGTCTGGGGCACCACCGACGCACCGGGGAAAATCACCCGCAATCCGTGGAACCTCTCCCGCACATGCGGTGGGTCTTCCGGCGGTGCGGCCGCTGCAGTCGCATCGGGGATGGTGCCGCTCGCGCACGGCACCGACGGGCTCGGATCGATCCGCATCCCGGCGGCGAACTGCGGCGTGTTCGGGATCAAACCGGGTAAGGGCGTCGTGCCGTCCGAGCTGGGCGCGACCTCGTGGTTCGGCATGGCGGAGAACGGACCCCTGGCAACCACGGTGACCGACGCGGCCCTCATGCTGTCGGTGCTCGCCGACCGGCCCGAGCTTGCGCGGATCGACGAACCCGAACCGTTGCGGATCGCGGTGGCAGTGGGTTCGCCGACAGTTCTCGCCCGGGTGGACTCCCAGTGGCGCGACGCCACGCTGCGGGTGGGAGAGGAACTCGGGGCGTCCGGGCACAGCGTGACGCCGGCAACGCTGCCGTATCCGGTCAACCTCCTCCCTGTCCTCGCTCGATGGACGGCCGGCACCGCCGCCGATGCCGAGGGTCTGGACCCGCGCAGGCTGCAACCCAGAACGCGTCGGCATGTCGCGGCCGGCCGCCTCCTGCGCAGATTCGTTCGCCCCGAATCGGTGGTCCGCCTCGAAGACGCACTGCTCGGATTTTTCGAGGACTACGACGTCGTGATCACCCCGACGCTCGCCCAGCCGCCGCTCGTCGCCGACGCGTGGAGCGAGCGGTCGTGGTCGGCCAACCTGGTGGCCAACGTGCGGTACGCGCCGTTCACGGCGCTCTGGAACCTGGTCGGCTGGCCGGCGGCAAGTGTTCCCGTCGGGACCCATCCGCAGTCCGGCACGCCACTCGCCGTGCAGATCGCGGCTCCGCCCGGAGGGGAGTCGACGATCCTGGCTCTGGCCGCGCACATCGAGCGGGTTGCGGGCTGGCCGAGGTTCGCACCCGTGCGGTGAACCGCTCGTAGTCGGTGGCGTTGCCGGCCGGGGGAACCTGGAGGCTGCTCTGTTCGTTGAGAGGAAAGACGCCACCCTCCGAGGGTGGTTGGCTGCTACCTGGCATGGCCGGAGTGCCCTCGCGGTAACCTGGTTTGTCCGGTTGGCAGCCGGAAGGCGCACTCGGACGACCCGCACTCTCGAAAGGACCGGCCGCTCGGCCGACCTGTATGAACCGTAAGACAGTGTTTCGAAACCTGGCAATAGTTGCCGGCATTCTGCTGGTGATCTACGCCTTCAGCTACTTCGGCAACGACACGCGCGGATTCAAGGGTGTCGA
>NZ_JBAQEO010000108.1:0-6778 GCF_049286785.1 Rhodococcus sp. (in: high G+C Gram-positive bacteria)
GTCCTGGAGACACCCTGTAGCGCGGCAGTCAGCCCACCTCGCGCCGCAGCCAGGTGACTTCGGCACCCTCGCCGCCACTGCGATACGGCTCGAGAGCCTCGTCCCAGGCCGTTCCCAGTGCATAGTCGAGCTCGTCGGCGATGTCGCCGCCCGCCTGCATCAGGGCCCTCAGTCGCATCTCGCCGACCACGACGTCGCCGTTGGCACTGGTGGAACCGTGCCACAGACCCATGCCGGGTACATGGCTGTAGCGCTCGCCATCCACGCCTTCACTGGCGTCCTCGGTGACCTCGAAGCGCAGCATCGGCCAGGCCCGTAGCGCATTGACCAGGCGTGAGGCAGTTCCGACAGGTCCCACCCAACTGGTGGTGGCGCGCAGAGCCCCGCTGGATGCCGGCTGCGCCGTCCATTTGAGGTTGGGTCGGCAGTCGAGGGTCGCGGTGAGTGCCCATTCGATGTGGGGGCACAACGCGGCGGGCGACGAGTGGATATAGACAACTCCAGCCGTCGCGTCCGCGAACTGGTTCAATGCGCGCACACTAGCCTCCTGCTTCGACGAGGGACGTCTTCCCCAACGGCCTCAGTCGACGCGTTCAGCACGCTCGATGGACCAGTGTGCCTTGTGTTGCCGGTGTTGCGCCAGTTGTTGGAGAAAATTGATGTGGCATCATTTCTCGGTTTCCCTGAGAACCGCATCACTCAATTGGGTCCACAACGGTTTTGCCCAGTCCCCGAAATCTCGATCGGTGAGCACCACGCACGCCACGCCGGGCTCCGGATCCACCCACAGGAAGGTGCCGGACTGTCCGAAGTGCCCGAAGGTCCGCGGCGAGTTGTTCAGTCCCGTCCAATGCGGACTCTTGCGCGCTCGGATCTCGAATCCGAGGCCCCAATCATTCGGCCGCTGTGGACCGTATCCCGGCAGAAGGCCGTCGAGTCCGGGGAGCTGCACCGACGTCGCTTCGGCCAACGTGTCCGGCGAGATGAGAACCGGGGCGAACAACTCGGCCGCGAACCTGCCGAGATCGTGTGCCGAGGCCTGCGCGCCGTGGCCTGCGGGACCCACCAGCGCCGCCGAACCCATCGACAGCGGCGTGAACACCGACTCTGCCAGGTAATCCTGGAATTCGATCTCCGTCTCCGCGGTGAGGACGTCGGCGAGTACTTCGTAGCCGGCGCTGGAATAGATTCGCTTGGCGCCGGGAGCGGTCTGCACCTTGTTCTCACCGAAGGCCAGGCCCGACGCGTGCGCCAGAAGATGGCGCACGGTCGAGCCTTCCGGCCCGGCGGCCTGGTCGAGTTCCAAGGCGCCCTCCTCGGTGGCCACGAGAACTGCATAGGCACAGAGGAGTTTGGTCACCGACGCGAGCGGGAAGACGCGGCTCTGGTCGCCGTATTCACCGACCACACCTCCCTCTCGCGTCAGGACCACCGCCGCAGCGTTGTCCACCGGCCACCGGGCGATCTGATCGAGGCTCTGCACCCGGTCAGCCTACGAGAGCGACCTATCGGTCGCGGCGAGTGTTCACCAATCCGCTTCGGTGTACTTGATGACGCCGCGAATGTTCTTGCCGTCGAGCATGTCCTGATACCCGTCGTTCACGTCCTCGAGGCTGTACCTGCGGGTGATCATGTCGTCCAGGTTCAGCTGCCCCGACTTGTACATCGCCAGCAGATTCGGAATCTCGACGCGGGCATTTCCGCCACCGAAGATGTTGCCCTTGAGGTCCTTCTGGAGCATCGCGAACAGGAAGAGATTGAGCTTGACGTCCATGTCGGTCAGGTGGCCCATCGCGGTGACCACGCAGCGGCCGGCCTTGCTCGTCAGCAGCAACGCCTCTTCGACGTACTCACCGCGCATCTCGCCGACGGTGATGATCGATTTCTGCGCCATCCGGCCCTCGGTGAGCGAGATGATCGGCTCGATCGCAGCAGCAGCACTCTCGAAGGCATGGGTGGCGCCGAACTTCAGCGCCTGCTCCCGCTTCCACGGCACCGGATCGATCGCGAAGATCTGACGGGCACCCGAGGCGACCGCACCCTGCAGCGCGCTCATGCCGACGCCGCCGACACCCATGATCACCACGGACTCGCCGGGCTTCACTTCGGCCACATTCGTCGCCGAGCCCCAGCCGGTGGGCACACCGCAGCCGACCAGCGCAGCGACCTCGAACGGAATGTCCTTGTCGATCTTCACGACCGACGTCTGGTGGACCGTCATGTACGGCGAGAAGGTGCCGAGCAGGCACATGGGGATCACATTCTGGCCGCGAGCCTGGATGCGGTACGTGCCGTCGCTGATCGCCAGACCACTCAGCAGCCCCATGCCGAGGTCACACAGGTTCTGGTGCCCGGCCGAACATGCCGGACAGTGCCCACAAGCAGGCACGAACGAGAGCACGACGTGGTCGCCCACTGCGAGATCTGCGACCTCTGGGCCGACCTTGGTGATGACGCCGGATCCTTCGTGCCCACCCATCACCGGAAAGGACGGCATCGGCGTCGCGCCGGTGACGATGTGGTGGTCGGAGTGGCACATTCCGGCGGCTTCCATGCGAATCTGCACCTCTCCCGCCACCGGATCGCCGATCTCGATCTCTTCGACGGACCACGGCTCGTTGAGGCCCCACAGAATCGCACCCTTGGTCTTCATGTAGCTTCCAACCCTTCATTCATGTCTGCACATCTACTGATGTGACCATAGACACAAACGGCCAAAATTGGAACACGTTCTACCGAATTGGGGCGATAGCCCGAGGCCGATTCACCCCGACACGTCATGGAGATGATGGATCGGATCGTGGACGAAGTACCGCGCCAACGACTCGACGGTGAACGAAGCCCCGTCGCTACGCCTCCCGGTACGTCCGCGGCGGTCCGGACCGATGCTCGCGAAGCTGTCCGCGGCCGTCGCGGCGGCCTCCGCCAGTTCCTCCCCCACCGCCACCGGATCCTGCTCGTTGTAGCGCTCCGCCGCCGCTGTCTCGTCCTGATCCCAATTGGGAAACAGCGGATCCTGCTCGTCGAGCATGAGATGCAGTCGCACATCGAAGATCCGGAATACGTCGCGCACGTGCGCGGCGTACTCGAGGGCCGACCAGGTGTAGTCGTCCGGACGCACCCTCACATCGGGGCGGGCGAGAACCGCGGGCCACGCCCCGGCGTTGTCGCGCACCAGTGCCGGAATGTCGTCGTAGCGGATTACCGCCGAATCGAACCCGCAGTCGGTGCACGGGTGCTCGAGCACCCACGTCCAGTCCTTGCTGTCCGGAATGATTGCCATGGCGGGGATCGTAGTGAGTTGCCGGGGACCGCCCACGCGGCCGCGTCGACCGTGCCTGCTCGCATTCGATGTCCACGAGGGGTACCGTTCGCCCCCGGCAGCGGCTGTGGGGGCCGTTCGGTCGCTCTGAGGCGAAGCCGAGAGGTTCATGATGCGCGCCACCTTTCTCGGGGTATCCACGATCCTGATGTCCGACGACGAGACGTCGGTGATGACGGACGGGTTCTTCTCCCGGCCGACACTGTTGCAGTCGCTGCTGCGACCATTGCGTCCCGACGAGGCTGTCATCGACCGGTCACTCGCCCGTGCCGGGGCCGAGCGACTGGCTGCCGTTCTGGTTGCGCATTCGCATTACGATCACGCGATGGACGCCCCACTGGTGGCGCAGCGCACCGGCGCCGAACTCGTCGGATCGGGCTCGACGCGACGAATAGCGGAGGGCTACTCGTTTCCCGCGGATCGGTTCCGGACCATCGAGCTGCGAAAGCCGATGTGCTATGGCAACTTCACGGTGACGGCACTACCGGCCGTGCACAGCCCGAACGCGAAATTTCCCGGGATGATCGAGCACGCCATCACTCCGCCCGCATGGATCCGCGAATACGCACAGGGCGACTGCTTCTCGTTCCATATCGCGCATCCGGACGGCCGGGTGCTGGTACACGCCAGCGCGAACTTCGTACCGGGAGCGCTCGACGGGTACCGGGCCGAAACCGTCTACCTCGGGATCGGCACACTCGGAAAGCAGAGCGACGAATTCCGCCGGGCGTACTGGGACGCTGTCGTGATCCGGACGAGAGCACGTCGTGTCATCCCGATCCACTGGGACAACTTCTGGAAACCACTCGATCAGCCGCTGACACCCCTTCCCCGCGTCGCGGACCACTTTCGACGTTCCATGGAATTCCTCACCGACCGGGCACGCGCCGACGGCGTCGCAGTGCACCTCCCTACGCCGTGGGAGGCGATCGACCCGTTCGGATAGTCCCGGCTCGATTACGACGCACTCCGGTCAGAGCCCTCGATACGATCGAAACGGGTCAGGTTTCGTCACCCCTCGGACCGGAGGCCGGATGTGAAGTTCCCGCTGCTCACCTCGTTCCGGGGCTACCGGCGGGACCGGATCGGTCCGGACCTGCTTGCCGGCCTCACGGTATGGGCCGTACTGGTCCCCGAGTCTCTCGCCTACGCCACCATTGCCGGGGTCTCCCCGGTGGTCGGCCTGTACGCGGCACCGGCCGCACTCATTCTCTACGCACTCTTCGGAAGCTCCCGGCACCTGGTGGTGGGACCGATGGCGGCCACCGCCGCACTGTCTGCGGCCGCGATAGCCGACCTCGCCACGGACGCCGACGCCGCTGCGCTCACCGCAGGCGTTGCGCTCGTCGTCGGCGTACTCGGGTTGATCGCCGCGGCGGCCCGGATGGGATTCGTGGCGTCGTTCATCTCGGAGCCGGTGCTGAAGGGCTTCATCATCGGCCTCGCGCTCACCATCATCGTCGGTCAGCTCCCCAAGATCTTCGGCGTGGAGGGCGGTAAGGGAAATTTCTTCGAGCGGAGTCGGGACCTGCTCACCGCACTCGGCGAGACGGACGGAACCACCCTGGCCATCGGGGGTGGCTCCCTCGCCCTGGTGCTGGTGTTGCGCCGGATCTCCCGACGGCTTCCCGGACCGCTGATCGCCGTCGTGCTCGGGATCGTCGCAGTCGCGGCGTTCGACCTCGACGCCAAGGGAGTGGCCATCATCGGCGAGATCGAGTCGGGACTGCCCGCCGTTGGCGTGCCGGACCTCTCCGGGTCCGACTACTTCTCGCTCCTCTGGGCATCGGTCGGGATCCTGCTCGTCGGGTTCGCCGAGGGGGTCGGCGCCGCCAAGACCTATGCCGCCTCGTCCCACTACGAGATCGACCCGAACCGCGAACTGCTCGGCCTGGCCGCGGCAAACGCCGGATCCGGTCTGTCCTCCGGAATGGTGGTCGGGGGCTCATTGTCCAAGACCGCGGTCAACGGGTCGGCCGGAGCCAGTTCGCAACTGTCGGGAATCTTCGTGGCCGTCCTCTCGGTTCTGACGCTGCTGTTCCTGACCGGATTGTTCGCCGACCTTCCCGAGGCGACCCTGGCCGCTGTCGTGGTCGCCGCCGTAGTGGAACTGGTCGACTTCCGCGCGCTGGCACGGTTTGCCCGGGTCTACACCCCACAGCTCCGAGGAATCTACGGAGTCGCCGCGCGCGCGGACTTCGCCGGAGCCGTCGCCGCGCTGGTGGGCGTGCTGGTGTTCGACACCCTGCCGGGACTGTTCCTCGGGATGCTGCTTTCGGCTCTGCTGCTACTCTTCCGGGCGTCACGACCCCACGTCGCCGTACTCGGCCGGGCCCCTGATCCTCGCCGATGGGTCGATGTCCAGCGCCATCCCGACGCGGTGACCGTGCCGGGCATCGTGGTGGTGCGTCCCGAGACCGGACTGTTCTACGCCAACGCAGACAACGTGGCGGCAGCCGTGCGTAGCCATATCCGCGAGGACACCCACAGCGTCGTCGTCGACGCGGCCACCGTCCCCATCGTCGACATCACCGCGACCGAGATGCTCGGGCGACTCGCCGACGATCTCGAGCACCGGGGAATCCGTCTCATGCTGGCCCGGGACACCGGTCAGGTACGCGACATTCTCACCGCGGCCGGCGACGAAGCCCTGATCGCCCACACGTACCCCACCGTCGAGGCGGCGGTCAACGACGCCCGAACCCGCAAGGACGCTTCCGACGACGAGGCAAATCCGGACTGACCGGCGGCCGGCTGCCGGTGTCACATCGGGCGACGGATTCCGAGAGGAAGTCCTCTATGCAGTATCTGGATGCGCGCGTATACATAGGCCCATGAGACTGGCAGCCGCCACTCTGGCGCTACTACTCTTCTGCACGCTCCCGGCGTGTGGCGGCTCTGAGGTGGAACTGAGAGAAGAACCTTCTCCCACCGCCACAGGCCCCGCGATCAGCACCGCATCGCCACCGCCGGCCGCCCCCGCGATGTTTGCCGTGACCAGTCCCGCCTTCGCCGACAACACGCAGATCCCGGCCGAGTATTCATGCACGGGCCGTAACGTGCCTCCACCACTTCGCTGGGAGAACGTGCCGGCCGGCACCGAGTCGCTGGCCTTGGTCGTAGATGATCCCGACGCCGTCGGCGGTCTCTATGTCCACTGGATAGTTACCGGGATGCCACCCTCAACGACCGACATCGTCGACGGCGCGCTACCAGAGGGAGCTCGAGTCGGCCTGAACTCCGGGGGGAACGCTGCGTATCTCGGCCCCTGTCCCCCGCCCGGCACCGGCGTCCACCACTACCGCTTCCAGCTGTACGCACTGGGCACACCGTTGATGTTTGCGCCGACCACACCGGCGCAGGATGCGACCCGAACCATCGCTGACGCGGCCGTCGCCGTCGTCAGCACGGTTGGCCTTTTCGGCCGCTGAGGCCGGCGTCGATCACCGTGGGGCA
>NZ_JBAQEO010000109.1:0-6846 GCF_049286785.1 Rhodococcus sp. (in: high G+C Gram-positive bacteria)
GTCACACCGGTGCAGTCTGATTGAACCGATGTGACATTGGACGACGACACGGGGAGGGTGGCAGTCCGAGTGTCACGGTCCGCGATCCGACATGCAGCTGCGTGCCGGTCAGCCGACAGTCGGTGGCTGATCGACCAGTTGCGCCATGTACAGCTGGTCGCCCATCTTGTCGAGAAGGTCGAGCTGGGTCTCGAGGTAGTCGATGTGCTCCTCTTCGGCTTTCAAGATGTCCTCGAGGATGTTGGCCGACGTGATATCGCCCTTGTCCCGACACATCCGGATACCGGGCCTCAGTCGCTCGACCACCTCCCGCTCGACGGCGAGATCGGAGTGGAACTGTTCCCGGATGTCCTGGCCGATGCGAAGCGGAAGCAGCTTCTGGTAGTTGGGTAGAGCCTCGAGGAAGAGGATGCGATCGGTGAGGGTCTCCGCATGCACCATTTCTTCGAAGGACTCCGCGCGGGTCTTTTCCGCGAGTTTGGTGAAGCCCCAGCTGGCCTGCATCTTGGAGTGCAGGAAGTACTGATTGATCGCCGTCAGCTCACTGGTGAGCTGTTCGTTGAGCAATGCAATCACTTCGTCGTCGCCGCGCATCACAAACCTCCGGTCGCATGAGTAAATACGACCGTAACAGCACCGACCACTGCGCGCAGCGGATCGATTATTCAATTGCCGACGCCTATTCGACTACCAAATCCCTTCGCGGAGAACAGAGGAGGTAAGGGTTACATCATTTCGCGCTCACCGCGGGGAATCGGGGCAGGGACTACGGCGCGAGGACGTCCGTGCCCACGAAGGGAACCAACGCCTCGGGCACACGCACGGAACCGTCGGCCTGCTGATGGTTCTCGAGGATCGCGACGATCCAGCGGGTGGTGGCGAGAGTGCCGTTGAGGGTGGCGGCAGTCTGCGGCTTGCCGTTCTCGTCGCGGTACCGGACGCCCAGGCGGCGGGCCTGGAACGTGGTGCAGTTGGACGTCGACGTCAGTTCGCGGTACGCGTTCTGGGTGGGGACCCAGGCCTCGCAATCGAACTTGCGCGCGGCGGACGAACCGAGGTCACCGCCCGCAACGTCGATCACCCGATACGGGACATCGATGGCGGCGAGCATGTCCCGCTCCCATCCGAGCAGTCGCTGGTGCTCGGCGTCGGCGTCCTCGGGCCGGCAGTAGGTGAACATCTCGACCTTGTCGAACTGGTGCACCCGGATGATGCCGCGGGTGTCCTTGCCGTAGCTGCCCGCTTCGCGGCGGAAGCACGACGACCACCCGGCGTACCGCTTGGGGCCGCCGGAGAGATCGAGGATCTCGCCCGAGTGGTAACCGGCCAGGGGAACCTCCGAGGTGCCGACGAGGTACAGATCGTCGTCCTCGAGGTGGTAGATCTCGTCCGAGTGCGAGCCCAGGAATCCGGTGCCCGCCATGATCTCGGGGCGCACCAGCACCGGCGGAATCATCATCGTGAATCCGTTGGCGACGGCCCTCTGTGCCGCAAGCTGCAGCAGTCCCAGCTGGAGCATCGCACCGTAACCCGTGAGGAAGTAGAAGCGAGCGCCGGACACCTTCGCGCCGCGTTCCATATCGATCAACGACAGTGATTCGCCGAGGTCGAGGTGGTCTCTGGGCTCGAAGTCGAAGGTGGGCAGTTCGCCGACGGTCTCGAGGGTGACGAAGTCGTCCTCACCGCCCGCCGGGGCGCCCTCCTGGACGATGTTCGAGATCGCATGATGCGCGGCGTCGAGCGCGGCCTGCGCTTCGTGCTGCTCGACCTCGGCCAGCCTGACCTTGGCTGCAAGTTCCTTGGAGCCCTCGAGCAGGGCGGGGCGTTCCTCGGGGGAGGCCTGTCCCACCTTCTTGCCGAACGCCTTCTGCTCGGCACGCAGGTTGTCGCCCGCGAGGACCGCGGCCCTGCGAGCAGCATCGGCTTCGAGCAACGCGTCGACCAGGGACGGGTCTTCACCACGGATGCGCTGCGACTCGCGGACGGCGTCGGGGTTCTCGCGGAGGAACTTCAGGTCAATCACGGTGTCAAACCCTACCGGTCGCCGCCGGGCGCGCCTTCGGGGCGCGGCTCATTCCGGTTTCTGCTCGAGCAGCTGCAGGAGGTCCTCGCGGCCGAACATGCGGGCCGCGTCGAGTGCCGTCGGATGCCCTGCACCCGGGTCCGCGCCGCCGGCGACCAGGGTCCGCACGACGTCGTCTTCACCCTTGAACAGCGCGCCTGCCAGCGGCGACTGACCCTTGTCGTTGAGTCGGTTGACGTCGGCACCGCGATCGATCAGCGCCTGCACGGCTTCGGCATGACCGTGGTAGGCGGCCAGCATCACCAGCGTGTCCCCGTTCTGGTTGGTCAGGTTCACCGGAACCCCCGCGTCGATGTACGTGGCCAGGACCACTGCGTCGCCACCCCGTGCCGCGTCGAATACCCGCCCGGCGAGTTCCTGGAGTTCGGCATCCACAGGCCCCGCGTGGGGCCCTGTTTCGTCGCTCATGGTGATCGAAGTTACCCCCCGGTGCGAAACGATCGCCGGACTTGTACTGCATGTGCCGAAGGAACAGGCATTATGGAAACCGATGTCAGCAGAGCAGCCGAAGAACGGCGGGCAACCGGAGAATGCGCCCCGCACCATGTCCGCGTCCACGACGCGCCGCACCCTCGCGGCCGTCGCGGCAGGCGCCGTGGTCGCGGCCGTCGCCACCTTCGCCATTGCCGGGGGCTTCAACCGGAGCGAGAACCTGCCCCCGCATTCGGACAGCGCAGGGCCGCAGGCCACGAGCCATTCGACGGAGGGCGGCGCGTTCGCTTCGGCCGCAGCAGGTGACTGCCTCGACTGGACACCGTCGACGGATCCGAAAGAAGACCGCAAGGACGTCGCGGAGGTCGACTGTTCGGAAGAACACCGGTTCGAGGTGGCGGCACCGCTGGATTTGGGTGTGTACCCGGGTGCCGAGTTCGGGCCGGGCTCGCGTTACCCGGGTGCCCTCCGATTCGCAGCGCTGCGGGACGAGCACTGCGTAGCCGCGGTCAACAGCTACCTGGGTGCCCGGTTCGATCCGTACGGCAAGTTCAGCGTGGGTCTCATGTTCCCCAGCGAGACGGGTTGGGACTCGGGCGAACGTACGCTACGTTGCGGCCTGCAACTCTCCAGCACGGCGGGCACGCTGCTGCCGTTCACCGGCCGCGTGGCCGACCACGACCAGTCCAACGTCTGGGACGCAAGCACCTGCATCGGCATCAGCCAGAACGTGCCGACGGATCCCGTCGACTGCGCGCAGCCGCACGCGTTCGAGGTGATCTCGGTGGTCGACCTCGCTACCCGGTTTCCCGACTCGATGCCGTCCGTGGAAGACCAGGACAAGTACCTCGAGGGGGTGTGCACTCAAGCGTCCAACGAATACCTCGGTTCCGCCGACGCCCTGCGAAACAAGACACTGACGTTGTTCTGGGACAACCTCGAACTCGACAGCTGGCTCGCCGGCAGCAGGCGGGTCAATTGCTCCGTGGGCAAGGAAACCGATTCCGGCGGATTCGCGACCATCACCGGTGGCGCCAAGGGCGACATCTTGATCGACGGCGTTGCGCCGGTACCGCCGCCCCCCGTCCCCGAGGGAAGGTCGTTGCCGACCCCGCTTCCCGGCGCCGCTGCCGTTCCCGGAGCCTGATGTGGCCGTGGCAATGACGCCCGAACGGTTCGAGGAATTGGTGGGCGACGCACTCGATCTCATACCGGGCCCGCTCGCGGCCGCCATCGACAACGTCGTCGTCCTCGTCGACGATCGCAACGAGGAAGACCCGCATCTCCTCGGCCTCTACCACGGGGTCGCCTTGACGGAGAGGGACAGTCATTACGGCGGATCCCTGCCCGATACCATTACCGTCTATCGCGAGGCCCTCCTCGACATGTGCGGTTCGGAGGAGGACGTGGTGCACGAGGTAGCTGTCACCGTG
Organism: Rhodococcus sp. (in: high G+C Gram-positive bacteria); assembly: GCF_049286785.1. GTDB lineage: Bacteria > Actinomycetota > Actinomycetes > Mycobacteriales > Mycobacteriaceae > Rhodococcus_F. Next base: position 3,949 of record NZ_JBAQEO010000109.1, read on the forward strand.
ATACACGAGGTTGCGCACTACTTCGGGATAGAAGAAGATCGCTTGCACGAGCTCGGCTGGGGATGAACGGTTGTCTCGGAAACTTTCCGAGATCGGGGGGAACCGAAGAGCGCGTGGCGGCGTCCAAGCATGTAGCGGTCCACACATGCGGGGATCGTCGCACCATGCAGTTCGTTCGCCGGGGGGCAACAGCCTTCCGCGCCCGCCAAGGTCAAGAGGGAGTTCGATGCAATGCCCACTTTGCACGTCGCACCTGAAGCTCTGATCGCCGCCGCCGTGGAACTCGACGCGCTCGCGGCCCGTCTCGAGGCGTCCGTGGCCCTCAATTCCGCGGCCATCCGGGTGCTCCCGTCGGGCAGTGAAGAGGTGTCCCTGCACGCCGCCGGCTACTTCAACACCGTCGCCAACACATTCACTCCCGCTGTCGCCCAGGGCATTCTCGAGATGCGCGAGACCGCCGCCACTCTCCGCACGCAGGCCGCCCTCTACGCCGCCGAAGACTTCGCGCTCGGCGCGTCGTTCGCGGCAGGCATGTAAGCGGAACACTCGGGAACCACAGAAACTCGAAAATCACAGCGCTTCGAAATCACGGGGGGAACAACACATGACCATGGGACTCACAGGTGTGATCTGGATGCCTCGCGGCGCCACCGTCAACTCCACCACCCTCGTCGCGGGAGCGGGCCCGGTGCCGCTCAGCGTGGCGGGCGGGGCGTGGACGGCGCTGGCAGGCAGCTTCGTCGACGCGAATCTGACACTCGTGCGGGTGATGGCCGAACTCGCCGCGGGCTGGCAGGGTGTTTCCGCCGCGGCGGCTCTCGTCAAGATCGCACCGTTCGCCGTGTGGACGGCCGAGTGTGCCGAACTGGCCGCCGATACCGCCGCGAAGGCAGGCCTCCAAGCGGGCGCCTACACCACAGCCGCGCTCATCATGCCGAGCATCCCCGAGATCGTCGCAGTCAAGACCGCCAAGGCCGCCGCCTACTCGGCGGGTGGTGCTCTCAACGGGACCGCGGCGGCCGCCGAGGCCGCCGACCGTGCCATGGACATCCGTGCCGGACTGGTGATGGAAGGCTACGAGGCGGCGTCGAACATTCTCGCGCTGAAGCGAACCTACAAGCAGCCGCCGCGCATCGTCACCAAGGCCGATTCGCAGGAGGCCGACGGTTTCGACGACGTCCTCGGCCAGGACGGCGAAATCGATCCCACCCGAGCGGCGGCGGCCGCGTTGATGGCGGCCGGTCAGAACCCTGCTGTCACGACGGCGGCGTCACAGGCCGGCAGCATCGCGGGCACCACGGTCTCCACCGCCACCTCCGCGGCATCCAACATCGGTGGTGCGGCCCTGTCCGCGGTTACCGGCACCGGAACCACACCCATGATGGCGGGCACTCAGATGATGTCGGGCGGGTCCGTAGGCGGTGGCGGCGCGGCGTCTACCAGTGCGGCCGCGGCCCGGACCTCCGTCGGTTCCCTCGCCGGTGGATCCGCCAGTGGCGCACTGCTTCCCGACGGCTGGGGCAAGGCGGACGCACCGGGGCAGGGTGGTCGACCTGCAGCGCCCGGGCCGGCAACCGGCGGGGTCATCGGCGACGTTCGCGCCGAGATGAATCCCACCGCCGCACGCGGAGCTACCGGCACCGGCCCCGTGATGGGCGGGCGCGGCGCCACCTCTCAGGACGACGAGCGGGAAACTCCCGATTACCTCAAGAATTTCGAGCATTTCTCCGACGGGCGCACTGTCATCCCGTCGGTGATCGGTGGCAACCCGGACCAGCAGGGGTCCGGACGTTGATCGATCTGGGCACCCAGCCGGGGGTTCCCACTCTGGCGGCGGTGACTCTGAGCCTCGACGAGATGGATTATCTCGTCGAGAGGCTCGCGCTCGATGTGCTGCCGGTGGTTCTCGACGCCACTCCCCGGTACGACACGTACGACGCCAGGGACGACGCCTTCCGCGGCGCCGAGCACGCTCTTGCCGCCCGGGAACTTCTGGCGGGCGGCGGGGTGCATCCCGAACTCGCTGCGCGGCTCCAGATCCTCGCTCGACCGCACCGGGAGATCGCGCTCCGCTGGTACGTCGACGGCAGCATCTCGAGACTGTGCGTTTCCCAGGGCGACACCCTGTCGGTGCTGACCCTGCGCGCCGGCGATACCTACGTGGTCCAGGACGCCGGGATCGGCATGGTGGCGCCCGTCATCTCCGCTCTCGGAGCCGCAGATCCGTTGGACTTCGGGACCATCAATGCCCCCACGGCCGCGCTCGGCGAGGCGTTCGATCACCGGGGGGACGGTAGGTCGCTCGCAGTGCGGCTGGCCGCGCTCGGCACTTCGGCCACCGATGCCGCCACCGTGGGCAATGCGATGGCTACGTGCAACACCTACGCCGAGATCGTCGGAATCGCCTACGGCGACGGCCGCTCCGATCCGGTGGGCGGCCCCGTCACCGTCTTCGACACCTCGGCAGGCCGTATCGTGGGCACCTCCAGCATCTCCGGACACGGGGTCGCATGGTCCTCGCTCAGCCCCGGCAGTCCTGTGCGTCTCCGCCAGGCGCTCGAATCGCTGGTCGACCGACTCCACTGAATCACACCGGCTGCCGCTTCCACCACGCGCCCGTCTGCCGGCGTTCGCGGCGAGTGGTGAATTCGTACCGGTACAGACGTGCACGCACATGCTTCGGCGGGACATCCGGAAATGGGTTGTACTGCAACAACTTCAGCGTATCCCGGTCGTTGCGGAGCAACCGCTCGACGAATCCATCGAACCACGAGACGGCATAACCGGGCGAGATCGCCACGAACCACATCAGCCAATCGAGCCGCAGGTGATACGGCGCGAATTGTCGTGGCCGTCGAGTGACGTCCCCGGGCTTTCCCTTGAATCCGTACTCCTTCC
>NZ_JBAQEO010000110.1:0-2889 GCF_049286785.1 Rhodococcus sp. (in: high G+C Gram-positive bacteria)
CACCGATCCCAGGCCCTCGAAGTCTGGAACGTCCACTACAACTACCATCGACCTCACACTGCCGCCGGGAACCGGCCACCAGCGACCCGACTCCACGCCGGCGTCACCAACGTCATGAGCTCATACAACTAGAGTGCCGTCCTTCACCGCCTGCGCGAGGATCGAATTCGGGCGCACCGCCGGATATGTGGTCGCCGCGAACGACGTGATGAGCTTGTCCACTCCTCCCGACGCGACCAGTAGACCGACCTCGGCGCGCAGGGAGGCGGAGATGACGGTCAGGCCACGCAGGCGGCCGCGCCGCGCCTGCCGGATTACCTCGAACAGGGCACCGTAGGCACGGGTCGACAGCCAAGGGAAGTGGATCGCGTCGCCGGACTGTACCGCACGCTCGACCAGCTCTTCGAGCGGCCGCACCCGTGAGTTGGCCGGGGCGGTGGCGGCTTCGTCGTAGCGGAAGCTTTCGGCCGCGCGCACGGGCCTGCCGACTTCGGGGAAGGTGATGGGTTCCACGTCGACTCCAATCTATTTGTGGGAACTAGAGATCAAGGACAAGTCGCGGAGATCTCGAACGCCCCACGCAGATCATCATCCGATCGCCACATTCACGCTCCTGATCGGAAAGCAACAGATCGTGATGCTCCGGCTCGCCTTCGAGGACACGCGTCTCGCAGGCTCCGCAGAATCCCTCTTCGCAGTCGGAGAGGAAGCCCGGGATTGCCTCGCGCACAACGTCGATCAGAGTGCGGTCGGCTGGCACGGTCAGAACCGCGCTGGTGCGGCGCAACTCGACCTCGAAGCTCTCACCGCCGGATTCCGGCTGGGTCGACGTACCACTCGCTGGGATGCGCGATGACGCACCGAATCGCTCCACGTGCAATGCGTGCGGCGCAAAGCGCTTGCCGGCGCGCTCCTCGGTCGCCCGGATCAGTCCCTCAGGCCCGCAGCAGTAGATGGCGGAATCGCTTGGCTCACTGCCGAGGACGGCATCGAGATCGAGCATCCCTTGCACGTCCTGTGGGACGATCTCGATGTTCCCTGCGCCGAGCCTGTCCAATTCATCGAGAAAGGCCATCGACGACTTACTGCGGCCGCCGTAGATCAGTCTCCATGGCACGCCGCGGCGACTGACCTCGCGTGCCATGGCGAGGATGGGGGTGATGCCGATTCCGCCGGCCAGGAACAGGTAGGAGGGTGCATCGACGAGCCGAAAGTGGTTGCGCGGTCCACGCACAGACAGCGATCGACCGATCAATGCGGAGTCGTGGATCTCGCGCGAACCGCCGCGGCCGTGCTGGTCCCGAAGTACAGCCACTGTGTACGCGGTGCGGTCGTCGGGGTCGCCACAGATCGAGTACTGTCGCACCTTCCCGGAGGGGAGGATCACGTCCAGATGCGCGCCCGGGGTCCAGGCCGGGAGTTCCGCACCACTCGGATCGACCAGCCGAATCGAGGCGACACCCTCAGCCTCCCACGTTATCTGCTGCACGAGCAGTTCGAACACATGCTGCAGATCGGCGTCGAGGTCAAGGTTTGTCATCCGATTTCATCCGTTCAAGAGCGTTCGTCGTTCGGTTTCGATGAGTCGTCGTGGTCCCGCGCGGGCCACAAGCAGCGCCTGCGTGCGGATGCCCGTTGGCGCCGTAATGTGGCCCGCCCGGTGGTCAGGTGGGGATCTGGCGATCGTTTATCTGTTGAGTCCAGGTGTATTCGAGCAACCCCTCGGTGCCCATTTCACGTCCGTAGCCGCTGTCCTTCACCCCACCGAACGGTGCCCCCGGGTCGAAGGCGGCCATTCCGTGTTTGTTGATGAAGGTGACGCCCGCATCGATGTGTCCGGCCATTTCCCATGCGCGACTCGGGTCGGAGGTCCAGATACTCGAGGTCAGCCCGTAGGGTGTCGCGTTCACGAGTGAGATCGCTTCGCTGTCCGAGCCGAACCCGATTATCGGCAGAGCCGGCCCGAATTGCTCGTCGCGGACGATCCGTTCTTCCGCGCGCACCTGGGTCACCAGCTTCGGCAGGTGGAAGTACCCACCGTCCCAGGACGCGTTGTCGCGGGCACGGCCGAACGAGTTCACCTTCGCGCCGGAGGCTTCGGCCTCGGCGAGCATTGCGGTGAATCGCTTGAACTGGCGTTCGTTGGCCAGCGGGCCCATCGTGACGTCGGGATCGAGCCCGTCGCCGACGATAACGTCCTGCAGGGCGTCGCCGAGCTTCGTGGTGACCTCCTCGAGAAGCGTTTCGTGTACATACAGTCGTTTGACGGCGAAGCAGACCTGACCCGAGGTCACGGTGAACGCGGCCACCAATTGGCGGATGAGATCGTCGTCGACCGCTACGTCGTCGAGCAGGACCGCGGGATCATTGCCGCCGAGCTCGAACACACCTCTCTTCAAGCGGGCTCCGAGCGATTGGGCGACGGCGCGTCCGGCCTCCATTCCCCCGGTAAAGGCGATCATTCCGATATCGGGGTGTGCGCTCAGGGCTGCGCCGACCCGCTCACCGGTACCGGTGACGACGTTGACCACGCCAGCGGGCAACGCCGCACCGATCGCCTCGATAGCCTTCAGCACAGCCAACGACGCGAACGGAGACGGGACAGCGACAATGGTGTTACCCGCGAGCAGTGCGGGACCGAGCTTGACGCCGAGCAGTGCGATCGGCCAGTTCCAGGGAACGATCGCACCCACGACGCCGACCGGCCGGCGGCGGACCTCGAGCCGACCGGTGTCGTCATACCGCCGGTCGGTGAGGACCCTGTCGAGTGCATCGAGGTCGTTGAGATAGTGCGACCACGCCCACGGTGGAGACTGAAAGTCCATCACCGACTCCGCGAGGATCTTGCCCATTTCTCGGGTCAATGCCTCCGGGCCCGAGGAGTCGATT
>NZ_JBAQEO010000111.1:0-3226 GCF_049286785.1 Rhodococcus sp. (in: high G+C Gram-positive bacteria)
GCCCGTCGGTGTCCCACAGCGCGGACTCGGCGGTGTTGCGGAAGCCTCCGCTCATTCCGGCGATCACCACCATCGGGAATTGCAGCCCCTTGGCGGCGTGCATGGTCATGATCCGCACCGCGTTGACGCCGATCTCCGGGAGCACCGCCTCGGTGACGCGGGCGTTCTCCTCCTGCTGGGTTGCCGCCCATGCCAGGTAGTCGCGCAGATCGCCACCGTCGGCGCTGTACCACGCGTGCGCCTGGTCGATCACGAACCGCAGCCGCCGCCACACGTCCCGGTGGCGCGGCGAATCCGTCGACACCTCGAACACCCGCCGCTCGGTTGCCAACCGGCTCAGAAGATTTCCCGGATTCATACCGGCGAGGTCGAGCCACACATTTTGCAGGTACATCAACGCCTCGGCGATCGGGGACTCCCGGAGACCCTCAGGGGTGTCTGCGTGCAGCAACCAACGCCCGCCTGCGGTCTTCCACCGCAGCAGGTCGTCGTCGCCGCAGCCGAACAGCGGTGTTCGCAACGCGGCGACCAGCGCCGCCTCGTCCGCCAGATTCGCTAACGCCCGCGCGGTGAGGAGGAGGTCGTGGATTTCCTGGGTAGAGTACACCAGCGAGGAGGCCTCCGCCCGGTACTCGATGCCGGCGTGGTCGAGTGCCTTCTCCAGGAACGGCAGGCACGTGCGGGCCGGGATGAGTATGCAGATATCGCTCAGGGTGATGGGCACGTGTTCGAACGCACCGTAGGCGCCGACCTCCTTGTGCCAGCCCTTCTCGAGGGCCGTGGCGATCACGCGGGCCACGTCGCGAGCTTCCGCCGCACGCAGCCCCGCAGCGAAGGGGGTGGCGTCCGGCTCGACTGTTGGGGTGGCGAACACGAACGGTGCCGGTCCCCACTCGTGGTCCCACCGAGGCCGTCCGGGCGCCGGGTTCAGCGGAATGTATTCGGGCTGAATGTGATGCTCCGGTGCGATCGCCCGGCCGAAGACGGTGTTCAGCCATTCGAGCACCGGCCGGGTGGAGCGGAAGTTGGTGGTCAGAAACACGACGTCATCGGGGTTCTGCGCGTCGCGGGCCGCCATGTAGGTGGCGATATCGGCGCGGCGGAATCGGTAGATGGACTGCTTCGGATCCCCCACGGTGAACAGCCGGCCCTCGGCCTCCGCGCCGGCGACGATGCGCCCGGCGATTTCGAGCTGCAGCGGATCGGTGTCCTGGAACTCGTCGAGCAGGATCCGCTGATACTTCTCGTGCAGAGTCTGCTGCACCGCGGGGTTGTCGAGTACGTTGCGGGCGTAGACCAGCAGGTCGTGGAATTCGAGCTCCCCGCGGCGTCGTCGTGTATTGGCCGCGTCGAGCACGGCACGGGTGATCTCGGCGACCACGATCGCCAGTGCCGCCGCCCAATACTGTTCACATTGGCCGACGGCGTCCGCGCCGAGGTCTCTGAGTTGTTGCCTTAGGTCGTTGACTCTTCCTGCGCCGCCGGTCCAGTTCTTTCCCGCGCCGCCCTGACCGACCGTCGGGCAGACCGACGCCACCGTCGCCCAGTCGTCGCTGTTCCGGGCAGCGGCGAGCCTCTCGCGCCACTCGCGGACCAGCTGTAGCCGCTGGGCGAACTTGTCGTCGGGGTCGGTGCAGTCATCGAGGCAGTCGAGCAGCAGATCGGCTTGGCGCAGCACTGCATCCACATCGGGGACGGGCATGCCGGGCACCTGCTCCGGGACGGCGAGCCGATCCCAGTGGCGGTCGAGTCGGTCGGCGAGATTACGGACCTGCTCGAGGGACGCGCCGGCGGTGACGATCACCTTCATCGCCTGCCCTGCCTCGCTGGCGGCATCGTCGGGGAACAGTGTGGAGCGCATCCGCTGCCATCTTCGCTCGAACGCCAACTGAGACCCCATCGCGTCGACGACCCGGATCCGCGGCGGCACCCCCGCCTCGACGGGATGCTCGGCCACGACCCGCGCTGCGAAGGCGTGCAGGGTTCCGATGGCGGCGGTGTCGACCTGCCCGAGCGCAATATCGCGTCGGTCCGATTCGGCGCTGTCGGAGAGCCGAACCCGCACGCGTTCACGCAGCTCCGCCGCGGCCTTCTCGGTGAAGGTGATCGCGGCGATGCGATCCAACTCCACGTCGTCGTGCAGAACGAGGTGGCAGATGCGGCTGACCAGCGAGTGCGTCTTGCCGCTGCCGGCGCCCGCCTCGACGAACAGACTCGACGTGGTGTCGCCTTCGATGCGGTCGCGTTGTCGCTGATCGACCAGCGTGTCTTCCACTTCGGTCATGTCGTTTCGTTCTCCGCCGTGTGGAGGGCTACGAACTCGGCCAGCTCCGGCACGTCGATCAGGGCCTGCCAGGATCGCTGCATGCCCTCCCGGCCGAGCAGTGTGGTCATGTCGTCGAACCGGCCGCCAGGTGTCGGTGGGAACCGGCCCGAAGTGATGGACCGGTACACGAATTCGAGGTCGGTGCGCAGCGTGGCGAGCACGTCGTCGGTGATTTCGTATCCGATCTCCTCGAACTTGCCCTTGGCGCTGGTGAACCAGTACCTCGCGTCGACCCGACCGCCCGGGGTGAGGGACCGTGCGAACAGCCCGTACACCGGTAACTGAAACCGGGTGCACCCGGCGGTGGGCGCGGTCGCGGACTGATCCCGGTACGGGTCGGTCTTGCCGGTCTTGTAGTCGGTGACCCGGATGCGGCCGTCCCAGTGGCGGTCGATGCGGTCCACCTTGCCCCGGAAGCGAACTTGCGCTGTTCCCACATCGAATGCCAGCGGGGGCCCATCCGTGTCACCGAAACCGGTTTCGGCGCCCACCGGCAGCCACCCCGCGGCGCGATCGGCCTGGTCATAATCGAACCACACCGCGAGATCTCGGCGGATGAGGGTGCGGTCGCGGTCCCACAGCTGCGGCAGCCAGCTCGGTGCGTCCGCGCTCGCCTTCGCCAGTACCTCGTCGGCGATCTGTAGCAGCCGCTCGAGGGTGCCCTCCGCCCCGGCGATCAGTTCTTCGACGTATCGTTCGAGCACCGTGTGTACCACAGTGCCACGACCGGGTGGGTCGATCTGGGTGACGTCGTCGGGATCCTCGAGCAGACGCACCCCCAACACCTGCTGCACGAAGAACACGTACGGGCTTGCGGCCCAGTCCTCGAGCCGGGTCGGCGCCACCGGGTCGTCGAACACCCGGATCAACTCGGCCGCGTCGGCGAGGTTGCCGTTGAAG
>NZ_JBAQEO010000112.1:0-1962 GCF_049286785.1 Rhodococcus sp. (in: high G+C Gram-positive bacteria)
CCACCTGAAGCAGCGCCGAGAGCGCGATAGCACCCCACAGCCAGGAATTGGCGAACACACGGCGGAAGGCGGAACCGGTCTCCGAACGGGCATTGAAGGCGTTGAACAACTGGGCGAACACCAGCACGATTGCGACGTCCACGGGTGGGAAGTGACTGAACGGGCCAAGGCGGCGATCACGTCCTCGGCAGAGAAGCGTGAAGGTATCGACGCGTTCTTCGAGAAGCGACCGCTGCGCTGGACGGGCGGCTGAAACGCGTCGGACCGACGTCGATGCGTCATGCGACGAGTACGGGGTGAATCGTTGTTCACCCGTCGTGCAAAATGGTGGAGAATGCTCAACTCGATAATGTTGGTGAGGAACTTTATGGATCCGGTAGTCACACAGTCCGAATTCCGCGGTGACGGTGTCACGCTTGCCGCCGACCGGTGGGATCCACCGACACGGGGTGCCAGCGGATTGGGCGTCGACCGAAAGGGCTTGGTTCTGTTGCTGCATGGCGGCGGGCAGACCCGGCATTCCTGGCGAAACACCGGACGCAGCCTCGCGGCCGACGGCTGGTCCGCCATCGCTGTGGACGCTCGTGGACATGGAGACAGCCAGTGGGCACCGGACGGGGACTACGGCATCGATGCGTTGGTCGCCGACTTGACATCGATCATCGGCGAACTGGGGGAGAAGCCGGTACTCGTCGGTGCCTCGATGGGCGGTATGACGTCGTTGATCGGGCAAGGGGAGAATCCCGAGCTCGCACGCGGTCTGGTCTTGGTCGATATCGCACCGAAGATCGAAACCGCCGGCACCGCGGAAATCATGTCCTTCATGCACAGTGGCCTCGATGGTTTCGAGAGTCTCGACGACGCTGCGGCAGCGATCGCGGCGTATACCCCGAACCGTGTCCGCAAGCCCAACCCGCAGGGGTTGCACAAAAACCTCCGCCTGCGTGATGGCCGCTGGTACTGGCATTGGGATCCGGCGTTCCTTCGCCACGGCGACGAGCCCACTCGCCAAGCCGACTCGATCGTGCGATACGAACGCGCTCGGGACGCCGCAGCCGCGATCACCGTTCCCACGATGCTCGTTCGTGGCAAGCAATCCAATGTGGTCAGCGAGGAAGGCGCCAAGGAACTGCTCGAGCTGATCCCGACCGCCACACTGATCGACGTCACCGGGGCCGGCCATATGGTCGCCGGCGACGACAACGATGTCTTCAGTGGCGGATTGAAGGGATTTCTCGACGAAGACGTCGCATCGGCTCACTGAAGCGGTCGAGGCGCTCGAACGCAACCGGCCATCGGTTCAGCTCGGATCTGCATCTGTGGGACCGAGCCGTCTGACCATGCGGTCGGCCGGTCTCGTGGTGGCCTGTCGACGAAGATCCATCACCTCGTCGACGGCCACGGACTCCCACTGGTCGTGCTCGTAGCGCCGGGCCAGTCCGGCGACTCACCGGCCTTCTCTCATCTGCTCGACAATCTGAAGGTTCCGCGAGTCGCAGGTGGACGGCCACGTACCCGTCCGCACCGGGTCCGCGGCGACAAGGCGTGCTCTTCGCGCGCCAATCGGGAGTTGCTGTGGCGACGCGGTACTGGTGCGGTAATCGCCGAACCGTCGGATCAGGCCGGGCATCGTCGTCGCCGTGGCTCGCGCGGCGGCCGACCACCGGCATTCGACCCCGCCGACTACCGCGGCCGCAACGTGGTCGAACACAGGTTCTGCCACCTCGAGCAGTGGCGCGGTCTTGCCACTCGCTACGACAAGCTCGCCATCGTGTACCGAGCGGCGGTGGTCCTGAACGCGGTCATCGCCTGGACCCGCCAATTGTCAGACATGCCCTAGGTGACCTCGTCCATTTTGTCGATGAAGGTGCGGGCCGCGGCAATAAGGTCGGGGTCGTCGGTGATGATCACGGCTTCGTCGGCGACGGTGGAGTTGTGCGAGGCGTTCGCGGAACCGATGAC
>NZ_JBAQEO010000113.1:0-21222 GCF_049286785.1 Rhodococcus sp. (in: high G+C Gram-positive bacteria)
CGCGTCGTCCTTCTTGCTGTCGATGGTCTTCGTTCCTGCCTGGGCGCCGGCACTCGAACCTTCAGTGGCGGGCGCGTCACTGTCCGCTGTCTTGCTCTCGGACTCCGTGCTCGTGCTCGTGCTCTCGGACTCCTCCCCGGTGGACGGGTGGGTGCCGTGTGAACGGAGTTCTGCCGGGTCTTCCCGGCCCTTCGGTGCGAAAAAGAAGTATGCGAGGGCGGCGATCAGCACGATAGCCGAGGTGAAGGAGTTGACCCGGATGCCGGCGATGAGGCTGGCGGGATCACTCCGCATCAGTTCGATCCAGAACCGGCCGACGCAGTACCCGGCGACGTAGAGGGCGAACAGCCGTCCGTGGCCGAGGCGGAAGCGACGGTCCACCACCACCAGGAGGACGACGATCAGGACGTTCCACAGCGCCTCGTACAGAAACGTGGGATGCACCACGAACGCCACCTGCCCGGTGGAGACACCGTCGATCAGCTGCGGGCCTGCCTGACCCGCATCGTTGCGGCGCTCGAAGATCTCGAGCCCCCACGGCAGGTCCGTCTCGCGGCCGTACAACTCCTGGTTGAAGTAGTTCCCCAGCCGACCGATGGCCTGGGCGAGCAGGATGGGTGGGGCGATCGCATCCCCGAGAGCGGGAAGCGGAATCCCACGCCGCCGGCACCCGATCCATGCGCCCACGCCACCGAGTGCGACGGCACCCCAGATCCCGAGCCCGCCCTGCCAGACCTTCACGGCATCGATCGGGTCGCCGCCCTCCCCGAAGTAGGTGGGCCAATCGGTCATCACGTGATAGAGCCGGCCGCCGATCAGGCCGAATGGCACCGCCCAGACCGCGATGTCGAGCACGGTCCCCTTCTCGCCTCCGCGCGCCACCCAGCGGCGATCGCCCCACACGATGGCGACCACGATGCCGACGATGATGAACAGCGCGTAGGCGCGCAGAGCCACCGGACCCAGATACCAGACCCCTTGGGAGGGACTCGGAATATACGCCAGTACGTCCACGGTCGAAGTCACGACGCCACGGTAGCGGACCGTACGCCCTCGGCGAGTTCCCTCGTCAGCGCGCGCACGGCGTCCAACCCGTCCGCCGCGGCCGTGACCAGTGCGGAACCGACGATGACGGCGTCCGCGTAGGCGGCGATCTCAGCGGCCTGCGCGCCGGACCGGACGCCCAGTCCGACGCCCACCGGGATGTCGGAGTGCGCCCGGATCCGTGCGGTCAGCTCGGGAGCCATGGATGACACGGCGTCACGTGCGCCGGTGACGCCCATCGTCGAGGCGGCGTACACGAACCCGCTGCTCGCCTCGAGAGTCATCGCGAGCCTCTCCTCGGTCGACGACGGCGCCACCAGGAAGATCCGGTCGAGGTGATGTGCCTCCGACGCCGCGATCCATTCGCCGGCTTCCTCGGGAATCAGATTGGGCGTGATCAGCCCCAGACCGCCCGCGCTCGCCAGGTCGCGAGCGAACCTGTCCACCCCGTACTGCAGGACGGGATTCCAGTACGTCATCACCACGGCCTTACCGCCGACGGCAGCGATCTGCTCGACGACGGTGAACACGTCGCGGACCCGCACCCCGTTGCGCAGGGCCGTCTCGGCCGCGGCCTGAATGGTGGGACCGTCCATCACCGGATCGGAGTAGGCGATGCCCACCTCGACGATGTCGCAACCGGACGCCACCATCGCCTTGAAGGTGTCGATGGATTCGGGGACGGTGGGGTACCCGGCGGGAAGGTATCCGACGAGCGCGGCGCGCTTCTCCGCGCGGCACTGCTCGAATGTCGGTGCGAGTCGCGAGAGTCGTTGGCTCACTTGGCCGAACCTTCCTTCTCCGTCGTGGTCCCGTCTCCGGTGGCCTGGTCGCCGCCGCGTGCCGCATCGTCGAACAGTCCGAACCAACGGGCTGCGGTGTCCATGTCCTTGTCGCCGCGCCCGGACAGGTTGACCAGAATGATCGCGCCCTCGCCGAGTTCACGGCCGAGTCGCAGCGACCCGGCGACCGCATGCGCGGACTCGATGGCGGGAATGATGCCCTCACGCTCCGACAACAACCGCAGAGCATCCATGGCTTCGGCATCGGTCACCGGCTCGTAGGTGGCCCGGCCGATGTCCTTGAGCAGCGCGTGCTCAGGTCCGACACCGGGGTAATCGAGGCCTGCGGAAATCGACTGCGACTCGATGGTCTGCCCGTCCTCGTCCTGCAGGAGGTACGAATACGCGCCCTGGAAGGCACCGGGCGTACCCGTTGCGAAGGTGGCGGCATGCCGTCCGGTCTCGACACCCTCGCCGGCGGCCTCGTACCCGACCAGCCGCACCGAGATGTCGTCGAGGAAGGGGTGGAAGATGCCGATCGCGTTGGAACCGCCACCGACGCACGCGGTGACGGCGTCGGGCAGCCTGCCGGTGAGGGCCTGCACCTGGGCCCGCGCTTCCAATCCGACCACTCGCTGAAAGTCGCGCACGATGGTCGGAAAAGGATGCGGGCCCGCGGCGGTGCCGAAGCAGTAGTAGGTGTTGTCCGCGTTCGTCACCCAGTCACGCAGAGCCTCGTTGATGGCGTCCTTGAGCGTCTGCGAACCCGACTCGACGGACACCACCGACGCACCGAGCAGCCGCATGCGCGCCACGTTGAGTGCCTGACGACGGGTGTCGACGGCACCCATGTAGATGACGCAGTCGAGGCCGAACAGGGCGCATGCGGTCGCCGTGGCCACACCGTGCTGGCCTGCGCCCGTCTCCGCGATGATCCGGGTCTTGCCCATCTGCTTCGCGAGCAGGACCTGACCCAGCACGTTGTTGATCTTGTGGGATCCGGTGTGATTGAGATCTTCACGCTTGAGGATGATGCGCGCGCCACCGGCGAACTCGCTGAGCCTCGTGGCCTCGAAGATCGGCGACGGACGGCCCGTGTAGTCGCGCTGCAGCCGATCGAGTTCGGACAGGAAGGTGACGTCGGAGCGGGCCTTCTCGTACGCCGCCGTGACCTCCTCGATCACCGCCATCAGAGCCTCGGGCACGTGCCGTCCGCCATAGACACCGAAGTGTCCACCGGCGTCGGGATCGTGTGTGGTGCGCTCGGTGATTCCGGCGCTGGCAGTCGGCAGAGTGCCACCCTTGAAGGCGGTGTCCTGATTACGTGAAGTCACAGGTCCAGTCTGCCCCAACACCGCGGTCCACCGCCGTCCGGGTCATCTGCTCCGACAACCGCTCAGCGGGAAGGCTTGGGGCAGGACGGGTGCGCACCGGCATTGACCAGATCGGCGACCGCCTTGCGCGGATCACCGCTGGTGACGAGGCCTTCGCCGACCAGCACCGCATCCGCGCCGGCACCGGCGTACGCCAGCAGATCCGCGGTGCCGCGCACGCCCGATTCCGCGACCTTGATGATCTCGGTGGGCAATCCGGGTGCGAGGTCCCCGAAGGTGTTCTTGTCGACCTCGAGGGTCTTGAGGTTGCGGGCATTGACGCCGATCACCTTGGCGCCCGCCTCGAGCGCCCGGTTGGCTTCTTCCTCGGTGTGAACCTCGACGAGGGCCGTCATGCCCAGCGATTCGGTGCGGTCGATCAACGACGCCAGCGCATGCTGGTCGAGGGCCGCCACGATGAGCAGGACCATGTCGGCACCGTGCGCGCGGGCCTCGTGGATCTGGTACGGACCGACAACGAAGTCCTTGCGCAAGATGGGGATGCTGACGGCTCGGCGAACGGCGTCCAGATCGGCGAGCGACCCGTGGAAGCGCCGTTCCTCGGTGAGGACGCTGATGACCCGCGCACCACCCGCTTCGTAGGCGGCAGCGAGTTCCGCGGGATCGCGGATTTCGGCAAGAGCACCCTTCGAGGGACTCGCGCGCTTGACTTCCGCGATGACTCCGATACCCGGCTCGAGCAGAGCCGCCGCGGCGTCGAGTGCCGGCGGGGCCGCAGCCGCGGCAGTCTTGACTGCAGCGAAGTCGAGGACGGCCTCACGGGCGGCGACGTCCGCGCGCACCCCGTCGAGAATCGAGTCGAGAACGGTCATCGTGGCCCGCATCCTTTCTGGGCAGAAACCCGATGTGAGGAACATCATCAGGGGTGAGGCAAGCGTAGATGGCACTCTGATCTGGTTTACGTCCGGGTGTCCGGGTCGTTATCGGGGCCGTCAACTTGGTCGACACCATCTGCGTTCTTGTCTTCGACCGTGGGATCTTCTCCCGCATCGAGCGCATCCCAGAGCATGCGCTGGGTCACCGGCTCGTCCGTGGTGTCGCCGCGCGCCTTCTTCGCGGCCTCACGCCGCGCTCCGGGGCTGTCGTACTTCGACGACAGACCCGCCCGCACGCGTGGTCGTCGTACCAGCTCCACCGCGGCCGCCAGCGCAGCCACCGCCCCGAGCAGCACCAGAACCGCGGGTCCGGCGTGCACGACCACCTGCTGCACGACAGCCCTGCCCGGCAACTCCGCCAGCCGTGCCGCGTCCTCGTCCGAGGCTCCGGACACGAGCAACTGCACGGCCGGGACCGCTGTCACAACTGCCACAGCCCCGACGAGCCCACCGAGTACCCGCAAGGCCCATCCCTTGACTGCGAAGGACGCCGCGATGGCCGCGACCAGGGCCAGGGCCAGCGGCGTGAGGGCGGCCGCCCAGGTGCTGCCGACCAGCGCCTGCGTGCGGGCCTCACCGAGACCGTCCGAGGACGTGACCTCCACCCAGGTCATCCGGGACGCGGCCCACGAACACAGTGCCGCCACCGCGAGGAGTACCACACCGAGCACGGACCGGCGCCGACCGGACGCCGGAGGTGTCTCCGTCACCTCGGTCACCTCGAGTCGCCCCCCGCCTCCGCAGACGTGTGAGCGGGCTTCAGTGTGTGAGCCGCGGCAATCGCGCTCAGCGCCGACATGGCCTTGTTCCGCGCCTCGGTGTCCTCGTACTCCGGATTCGAGTCGGCGACCACGCCCGCACCCGCCTGCACATATCCGATTCCGTCCTTGATCAGGGCGGTCCGGATCGCGATGGCGGTGTCGGCATCTCCGGCGAAGTCGAGGTATCCGATGATGCCGCCGTAGACCCCGCGCCGCGTGGGCTCGAGTTCTTCGATCAGCTGCATCGCCCGCACCTTCGGAGCACCCGACAGCGTGCCGGCGGGAAAACAGGCCGTCACGGCATCGAGGGCGTGCTTGCCGGCGGCGAGTCGCCCGGTGACGGTGGAGACGAGGTGCATCACGTGGCTGTACCGCTCGATGTGGCGGTAGTCGTGCACCTTCACGGTGCCGGGCTCGCACACGCGGCCGAGATCGTTGCGGCCCAGATCGACGAGCATGAGGTGTTCCGCGTTCTCCTTCTCGTCGGCGAGGAGATCCTTCTCGAGCAGAATGTCGTCCTCCTCCGTCGCCCCGCGCCAGCGCGTACCGGCGATCGGATGCGTCGTGGCGAGGCCCTCGGACACCGTCACCAGCGCCTCCGGGCTCGATCCGACGATCGAGAAGGCGGTCTCACCGTCACCGTTCGGCACGTTCAGCAGGTACATGTACGGACTCGGGTTGGACGCGCGCAGCATCCGGTACACGTCGATCGGCTCTGCGGCGCAATCGATCTCGAAGCGCTGCGAGAGCACCACCTGGAAGGCCTCGCCCGCCTCGATCTCCGCCACCAGCCTGCGAACGTCGGCACCGAAACCCTCGGTGGTGCGTTGACGCCGGTAGTCGGGCACGGGCTTGGAGAACGTGGACACCGTCGATGCCGCGGGCGCGGAGAGTGCCGCTGTCATCATGTCGAGCCGAGCGACGGCGTCGTCGTACGCCTCGTCGACCCGCGCGTCGGTGCCGTCCCAGTTCACCGCGTTGGCGATCAGCGTGATGGCGCCCTCGTGGTGATCGACCGCCGCCAGATCCGTGGCCAGCAGCATCACCATCTCGGGGATCTGCAGATCGTCGACGGTGGAGTCGCCGATGCGCTCGATGCGGCGCACCGCGTCATATCCGAGGAAGCCGACCATGCCCCCGGTCAACGGCGGCAGGTCGGGCAGTCGTTCGCTGCGCAGCAACTCCAGCGTCTGCCCCAGTGCGGCGAGGGGGTCGCCGCCCGAGGGTGCGCCCGCGGGCACGTTGCCGTACCAGGCCGCCTCACCGTCGACGACGGTCAGCGCGGCAGGGCTTCCTGCCCCGATGAACGACCACCGCGACCACGATCGCCCGTTCTCCGCCGACTCGAGCAGGAACGTCCCGGGCCGGTTGGCCGCCAGTTTCGTGTAGGCGGACAGCGGGGTTTCCGCGTCCGCGAGCACCTTCCGAGTCACCGGGACCACCCGGTGTTCGGCTGCGAGCGCATGGAACTGGGCGCGCGTGGTGGTCGAGTCGTCCTCGTCCGCGGACGGAGTGGCCTCGGAAGTGGGTTCGGGAATCGTGGTGGGCTCACCGTGCATGTGCACCATCATCCCAGGCGCGCCGATTCCTGCTTCGTGCGCGGTAGCGCTGCTCGGTGCACGGTAACCTCGGTCCACATGAAGCCAGGTCAGCTCGCCCCGGAATTCACCCTGCCCGATCAGGACGGCACGCCCCGCACACTGTCAAGCCTCCTCGAGGGCGGTCCGCTGGTGCTGTTCTTCTACCCCGCGGCATCGACACCGGTCTGTACCGCCGAGGCATGTCACTTCCGGGACCTCGCCGCCGATTTCGCCGCGGTCGGCGCTCACCGGGCAGGTATCAGCACCGATACGGTGGCCAAGCAGTCCTCGTTCGCTCAGGCCCAGTCGTTCGACTACCCGTTGCTCTCGGACACCGACGGTACGGTGGCGGAGCAGTTCGGCGTCAAGCGCGGACTGCTCGGCAAGTTGATGCCCGTGAAGCGGACGACGTACGTCATCGATACCGATCGCACCGTGCTCGAGGTGATTTCCAGCGAGTTTCGCGCCAACACCCACGGCGATCAGGCACTGGACTTCCTGAAGACGCGTCACGCCACCTGAAGCGACCGCTTCGCCAGCCCCATCCAGAAACCGTCGATCACCTGATCCGACACCTGCTCGGGGTTGCTGGACGCGCCGAGTGTGACGAACAGCGGCGCGAAGTGCTCGATCGTCGGGTGGGCGTACGGCATGCCGGGCGCCAGGGCACGGAAGTCGATGAGCGAATCCACATCGCCCGCCGCCAGCCGCTCGTTCGCCCAGGCGTCGAACTCCACCGACCAGCCGGGCGCCTGCGCGTCCGGTGACGGGTCCCGGAGGAACGGCAGACCGTGCGTGGTGAATCCGGAGCCGACAATGAGCACGCCCTCGTCCCGCAGCGGACGCAAACGCTCACCGAGATGCAGCAGTCGCGCCGGATCGAGGGTCGGAAGCGAGATCTGAAGAACGGGGATGTCGGCGTCCGGGTACATGACGGTGAGCGGCACGTAGGCGCCGTGGTCGAGGCCGCGTGCGGGGTGATGTGCCACCGGTTCGTCGTCGGGCATCAGCGCCTCGACCTTGGCCGCCAGCTCCGGCGCACCGGGTGAGCGATAAGCGGCGCGGTAGAAGCGCTCGGGGAAGCCGCCGAAGTCGTAGACGAGCGGTGTCCCGGTCGTGGTGGATCCGATGGTCAGCGGGGCCGATTCCCAGTGCGCCGACACCATCAGGATCGCCTTGGGCCGCGGCAGCCCGTCCGCCCACTCGGCGAGCTGCGAGACCCACAACGCACTGTCCACCAGCGGCGGCGCGCCGTGGCTGAGAAACAGGGCGGGCATGGTGTCTGTCATCGCAACTCCCGGGTTAGGTTGAAACTTCAACTTACTATAGGAGTCAACACCCGCGATCGACAAGTATTCCCCCGGCACACCGACCCCGGGACGTGCTGCCTATGTTGGACACATCCACGAGAGCCGCTCGAACCCGCACACGTGGATCCGGCGTACGAAATGGAGGACACCACCGATGAGTGGTCACGAGGGCGATCCACCGAAGAGCGACACGCCACCGGGCACCGGAACCCGGTGGCTCGACGCGGAGCAGCAAGAAGCCTGGCTCACCCTCATCGCGCTCGTCACGCGACTACCAGCCGCACTCGACACCCAGCTGCAGCGGGACTCCTCACTCACCCACTTCGAATACTTCGTACTCGCCTCCCTGTCCGGTGAGAAAGATCATCGTCTGCAGCTGTCGCGACTCGCGCAGCAGGCCAACGCCTCCCTCTCCCGGCTCTCCCACGTCATCACCAAGATGGAGAAGGCCGGGTGGGTCCGCCGCGAGAGCATCCCCGGCAGCCGCGGTTCCAACGCCGTCCTCACCGACGCCGGCATGGCCAAGGTCGTCGAGGCCGCACCCGCACACGTCGAATCCGTCCGCTCGCTGATCTTCGACGGTCTGTCGACAGACCAGGTACGGCAGCTGTCCGAACTCGGTCTCGCGATGCTCACCCAGCTCGACAAGGGAATCGCCGCGGGCACCGGAAAGGCCTGACTTCAACCCAGCGGCGACCCGCCCCTCAACCCAGCGGCGACCCGCTCCTCAACCCAGCGGCGACCCGCCGACGCCCCAGTTCTCCGCGGGCACGTCCGTCATCGTCACCCAGACCTTGGCCGGGTCTTTGCCCGTCGCCTCGGCGTACGCCTTGGTGACGGCCTCGATGGCGGCACGCTTCTGCTCGGTGGTGAGCCCTGCGGTCTGGCTGATCTGTATCAACGGCATGGGCTCATTCTGCCCCGCCGTTACTCCGCAGCCAGCAGGACGTCGGTATCGAAACACGTGTGCGTACCCGTATGGCACGCGGCGCCTTCCTGATCGACGATCAGCAGGACGGCGTCACCGTCGCAGTCCAGGCGCACCTCATGCACGTACTGCGTGTGGCCGGACGTCTCACCCTTGACCCAGTACTGCTGACGAGAGCGGGAATAGTAAGTGCCCTTGCGGGTTTCGAGCGTGCGGGCCAGAGCCTCGTCGTCCATCCAGGCCACCATGAGCACATTGCCCGTCGAACGTTCCTGCGCCACAGCGTTGAACAGTCCGGCGTCGTTGTGTTTGAGCTTGGACGCGATCGCGGGATCGAGACTCATCGGACGGTGATCCCTTCTTCACGCATGGACTTCTTGACCTCGGCGATGGTCATGTCACCGAAGTGGAAGACGCTGGCGGCCAGCACGGCATCGGCGCCGGCCTGGACGGCGGGTGCGAAATGCTCGACGGCGCCCGCTCCCCCGCTGGCGATCACCGGGACGTGCACGACCGCCTTCACCGCACGGATCATCGGAAGATCGAAGCCCGCCTTGGTGCCGTCCGCATCCATGGAATTGAGCAGGATCTCGCCGACACCCAGCTCGGCTCCGCGCACCGCCCACTCGACGGCATCGATGCCGGTCCCCCGCTTGCCGCCGTGAGTGGTGACCTCCCACCCCGACGGAGTGTCGGGCAGGCCCTGGGGCACGGTTCGTGCATCCACCGACAGTACGATGCACTGCGAACCGAACCGCTCGCTGAGCTCCCGGAGCAGTTCCGGACGCGCGATGGCGGCGGTGTTGACGCTCACCTTGTCGGCACCGGCGCGGAGCAGCCGGTCGACGTCCTCGACCGTCCGGACACCCCCGCCGACGGTCAACGGAATGAACACCTGTTCTGCGGTGCGGCTCACCACGTCGAGCATGGTTCCGCGATCCGACGTGGACGCGGTGACGTCGAGGAAGATGAGCTCGTCGGCACCCTGCGCGTCATAGGCGGCCGCCAGCTCGACGGGATCGCCGGCGTCGCGCAGGTTCTCGAAGTTGACGCCTTTCACGACCCGGCCCGCGTCGACGTCCAGACACGGAATCACCCGAACGGCCAGAGTCATGACGTGTGCCCTCCTGAAGGCTCGGAACGAGGATCCCCGAGCGAGCCGAGGATATCGAGTATTTCTTCGTGCACCCCGGGAGCACCTGCCAGCACCGAACCGGAATCGATGGTCCACGGTTGCCCGGCGAGATCGGTGACCACCCCACCCGCAGCCCGCACGAGTGCCACGCCGGCGGCGTTGTCCCACGCATTGTGCCCGAACACGACGGCTCCGCCGAGTATTCCCGCGGCCGTGAACGCCAGATCGACGCCGGTGGACCCATGTATGCGGATCCGCGACGACACCCGGCTGAGCTGCGCGAGGACCTGTAGCCGGTAGGGCCCCGGGATCCGGCCGCGACTGTCGATGTTGAGCGCGCCCATCCCGACTATCGACGCGGTCAGCGAACCACGACCCAGCCGGGGCAGCGGCTCCCCGCCCTCGAGGAGCGGGCCGTCCGCGAGCGCGGCATATCGCCTGCCGACGAGCGGCAACCACGTGAGTCCCAGCACCGGGACTCCGTCGTGGAGCAGCGCGAGGAGGGTGCCCGCGGTCGGGAGTCCCGCCGAGTAGTTGAAGGTGCCGTCGATCGGGTCGAGCACCCAGACCGAGCCCGTGTCGAGGTCGGGACCGCCGAACTCCTCGCCGTGGACATCGATGCCCGTTCGGTCGCGGAGCTCGCCCGTCAGCCGTTTCTCGAGTTCGAGATCGAGTGCGGTCGCGAAGTCGTCGGGGCCCTTGTGCACCGCGCTCGGTGCTCCGACGCCGGCGACGAAGCGGTCGCGCACGCCGTCGAGCAACTCACTCGCGACGACGAGGAGCTCCTGGGGATCGCGGGGCAGACCCATGACTGCCGAATCAGCCCGATACCGCGGCGAGTGCATCGGGCAGCGTGAACCGTCCCGCGTAGAGCGCCTTGCCGATGATGGAACCCTCCACCCCCTGATCGACCAGACCAGCGATGGCGCGCAGGTCGTCGATGGTGGACACGCCACCGGACGCGACGACGGGTGCATCGGTGGCCGCGCAGACCTGTGCGAGGAGTTCGAGATTGGGGCCGGTCAGGGTGCCGTCCTTGCTCACGTCGGTGACGACGTACCGCGCGCAGCCGTCCCGGTCGAGGCGCGCGAGGGTCTCCCACAGGCTTCCACCCTCGGTGACCCAGCCGCGGCCACGGAGCTGATACTCGCCGTCGACCAACCGGACGTCGAGTCCGACCGCGATCTTGTCGCCGTACTTCGCGATGGCGCGGGCACACCAGTCGGGATTCTCGATCGCGGCGGTACCGAGGTTGACGCGTCCGCAGCCGGTGGACAGTGCGGCCTCGAGAGACTCGTCGTCCCGGATTCCACCGGAGAGTTCCACCTGCACGTCGAGCTCGCCCACGACGTCGGCGAGGAGTTCGCGGTTGGAACCGCGGCCGAAGGCGGCGTCGAGGTCGACGATGTGCACCCACTGCGCACCGTCGTTCTGCCACGCGAGGGCGGCGTCACGGGGCGAGCCGTAACCGGTCTCACTTCCGGCCTCACCTTGGACGAGGCGAACAGCTTCACCGTTGACGACATCTACAGCAGGCAAAAGGACCAGGCTCACGTGCGACAACCCTAGTCGCTCAACCGTCCGAACCGGGCCTCGGGTCCTCGTCCCCACGACCGTAGGCATTGCGCGTCATGCGCTTCGACACGTATCCGACGGCCACGAGTGCACCGGCCAGTCCCAGCAGCCCCACGATGAGCCCCCCGACGGGCTGCGGCTTCACCAGGACGATGATCGCCGTGGTGATCGCGAGGACCACGGTGGCCGAGCCCAGCGCGTACACGGCGAGCCTGCCGATCGACAGGTCACGGCGTCCACCACCGGACGGTACGGTCACAAGCTCCGAACCCAGTTCCGCAGCAGTTCGGCACCGGCGTCACCCGACTTCTCCGGATGGAACTGCGTGGCCGACAACGCACCGTTCTCGACGGCCGCGAGAAACTTGCCCCCGTGGTCGGCCCAGGTCAGGAGTGGGGGTGCCAGCCGTTCCGACGGCAGCATCTCCCACTTCTGCACGGCGTAGGAGTGGACGAAGTAGAACCGGGTGTCGGGCTCGATCCCCGCGAACAAGGTGCTGCCCGACGGCGCCTCGACGGTGTTCCAGCCCATGTGCGGCAGCACGTCCGCGTGAAGTCGCTCGACGGTGCCGGGCCATTCGCCGCACCCTTCCGCTTCGACGCCGAACTCGACGCCACGCTCGAAGAGAATCTGCATGCCGACGCAGATACCGAGGACCGGTCTGCCACCGGCGAGACGCTGATCGATGAGCTGATCGCCCCGCACTGCGCGCAGTCCGTCCATGCACGCCGCAAACGCGCCGACACCGGGAACCACCAGACCGTCTGCTGCGAGCGCAACCTTGTGGTCTGCGGTGACCTCGACGCTGGCGCCGGTACGGGCCAGCGCGCGGGTCGCCGAATGCAGGTTGCCGGAGCCGTAGTCGAGGACGGCGATGGAGGGGACGGTCATGCATCGAGCTTATCGGGCGTCCGATGCGCAGGGCGGGGACGGCCCGCCAGCGGGCACTAGACGATCCTGAGAATGCCCGCCGCAGCCGCCAGCATCGCGATCGCCAGCAGCACGCCCGACGCAAGCTTGTTGAATTTCCACATCGAGTACGCGCCGCCCGCCGCGATCCCGGCAGCGATGAACAGGACGTAGACCAGCACCACGCTCATGAACGCGTCCCGATCACAGACTGCCCTTGGTGGACGGCACACCGCTGACCCGGGGATCGGGTTCGACGGCTTCGCGCAGCGCGCGGGCCACCGCCTTGAACTCCGCCTCGGTGATGTGGTGTTGATCGCGCCCGTAGAGCACCCGCACGTGCAGCGCGATGCGGGCGTTCAGCGCGAGGGACTCGAAGACGTGCCGGTTGATCACGGTGGCGTACGGCACACCCGGGTACCCGCCGATGACAGCGTGCAGCATGTGGTCCGGCTCGCCGGTGTGGACGCAGTAGGGCCGGCCCGACACGTCGACCGACGCGTGCGCGAGGGTTTCGTCCATCGGGATGAATGCGTCACCGAAGCGGCGGATGCCCTTCTTGTCGCCGAGCGCCTGACCGAGAGCCTGACCGAGGACGATCGAGGTGTCCTCGACGGTGTGGTGCGCTTCGATCTCGATGTCGCCCTCGGCCTGAACGGTGAGATCGAAGCTCGCGTGGGTTCCCAGCGCGGTCAGCATGTGATCGAAGAACGGCACACCCGTCGACACGTTCACGATGCCGGTCCCGTCGAGGTCGAGCTCCACCACGATGGACGATTCCTTGGTGGTGCGCTCCACACGTGCAATGCGATCGGTCATGCCCGGTCTCCTGAGCTCGTGAGTTCGGTGGCGGCGATCCGGTCGCTCACCACGATGAAGGCGTCGTTTTCGGAGGCCAGTCCGACCGTGGCGCGGAGATAGCCGGGAATACCGACGTCCCGGATCAGCACACCTCGGTCCAGGTAGGCCTGCCAGGCGCGGGCACTGTCCGTGAACTCACCGAAGAGGATGAAATTCGCGTCACTGGGGATCACCCGGAACCCGTTGTCTTCCAGAGCTTTCGAAATCCGCACCCGTTCGGTGGCGAGGGCGTGCACGCTGGCAAGGGTCTCGTCGGCGTGCCGGAGCGCGGCCCGCGCCGCGGCCTGGGTCACCACCGACAGGTGGTAGGGCAGGCGGACGAGCAGGAGCGCCTCGATGAACGCCGGTGCCGCCGCGAGGTACCCGAGCCGGCCGCCGGCGAACGCGAACGCCTTGCTCATCGTGCGCGACACCACCAGCTTGGTGGGGTACTCGTCGATCAACGTCATGGCGCTCGGCGCGTCGGAGAACTCGGCATACGCTTCGTCGACGATGACGATGCCCGGAGCGGCATCGAGGATGCGGCGCAGTTCCGCGATTCCCACGCTGTGCCCGGTGGGGTTGTTGGGACTGGTGACGAACACGACGTCGGGTGCGCGCTCGATGATCGCCTCGACGGCGGCGTCCACGTCCAGCGCGAAGTCGGTGCCGCGCAGAACAGGCAGCCACGCAGTCTCGGTTCCGTCCGCGAGGATGGGGTGCATCGAGTACGACGGCACGAAGCCCATCGCAGTGCGCCCCGGACCGCCGAAGGCCTGCAGCAGCTGCTGCAGGATCTCGTTGGAGCCGTTGGCCGCCCACACGTTGTCGACAGTGACGGGCACTCCGGTCTGCCGCACGAGGTACGCCGCGAGATCGGTGCGCAGTGCCACCGCGTCACGATCCGGGTAGCGGTGCAGCTCGCGCGCCGCCTCCCGGACGGACTCGGCGACGTCGTCCACCAGCGCCTGGGTGGGCGGGTGCGGGTTCTCGTTGGTGTTCAGCTGCACGGGAACGCTCAGCTGGGGAGCGCCGTACGCGGACTTGCCCCGGAGGTTCTCCCGAATCGGCAGTGCGTCGACGCCGACAGACGATCCCGGAACCTTCGGCCCCGTCACCGGAGCGCCTCGAAACGTACCCGCACGGCTTGACCGTGCGCGGGCAGGTCCTCGGCGTTGGCGAGGGTGATGACGTGGCCGGACACATCCTTCAATGCGGACTCGGAGTAGTCGACGACGTGGATGCCGCGCAGGAACGTCTGCACGCTCAGTCCGGACGAGTGCCGGGCACATCCCGCGGTGGGCAGGACATGGTTCGATCCGGCGCAGTAGTCACCGAGGCTCACCGGGGCCCACGGTCCGACGAACACCGCACCGGCGCTGGTGACCCTGCCCGCGACCGCGGAGGCGTTCTCGGTCTGGATCTCGAGGTGCTCGGCCGCGTAGGCGTTGACCACCCGCAGGCCGGCCTCGATGTCGGAGACCAGTACCGTGCCCGACTGCGTGCCGGACAGCGCGGCGGTGACCCGCTCCTTGTGCTTGGTGATCTCGAGCTGCGCGGCCAGTGCCGTGTCGACCGCGTCGGCGAGTTCGACGCTGCTGGTAACCAGGACACTCGCGGCCATGACGTCGTGCTCCGCCTGGCTGATCATGTCGGCGGCGACGTGCGTCGGGTCGGCGGTGTGGTCGGCGAGGATGGCGATCTCGGTGGGCCCGGCCTCCGCATCGATCCCGACGAGCCCGCGGCACAGCCGCTTGGCCGCGGTGACATAGATGTTGCCGGGCCCGGTGATGAGATCGACCGGAGCCAGTTCGGCGTCATCGGTGTCGGTGCCCCCGTAGGTGAGGAGAGCGACGGCCTGGCCGCCGCCGACCGCCCACACTTCCTCCACCCCGAGGAGGGCTGCTGCCGCGAGGATGGTGGGGTGCGGCAGGCCACCGAACGCCGACTGTGGCGGTGAGGCGACAACCAGCGAGCGGACGCCGGCAGCCTGCGCCGGGACCACGTTCATCACGACGCTCGACGGGTACACCGCGTTGCCGCCCGGAACGTAGAGACCGACGCGGTCGACGGGAACCCACCGCTCGGTGACGGTACCACCGGGCACCACCTCGGTGACGGTGTCGGTGCGGCGCTGGTCGGCGTGGACCTTGCGGGTGCGTTCGATCGCCACCTCGAGTGCGGCGCGCACCGCGGGATCGATTTCGCCGAGTGCCCGGTCCAGTTCGGCCTGCGGGACGCGCACCTGCGTCGGCCGGACACCGTCGAACTTCTCACTGAACTCGAGAGCTGCTTCGGCACCACGCTCGCGAACTGCCTCGACGACCGGGCGAACCTGATGCAGCACCGCGTCCACATCCACTCCACCTCGAGGAAGTGCGGCACGAAGTTCGGCCGTGGAAGGGGTACGACCACGAAGGTCGGTGCGGGCGAGCATGAGAGGTCCTCTCTGCGACGGGTGGGGCACGATGGTTCTACGAGACGCGCCGGTGACAGAACTGCCCCTGCCGGGGCGTTCTCCACACCGATTATCCAGGATAGACGCACATCGTTTTCACCGGTCGACGGCCGATGCCGCCAGACACGCCGGGCAGCGCCGAAGCGGACACAGGCGCCGTTACCGTTTCGTTGCCGGAAGTTACCGCGTCGAGATGTTCTCGCTGCGGCGATGAAAGCGGGGACCCGCAGTATCGGTCGGGAACTTCCGTGCGGGCGTGCCGCTTGTGTGTAGTCACACCGCGGGCGGCACGCAAATCTTCGGGAAAGCAGGCGATCACGATGTCCGATACGGGTACCGAGGGTTTCGTCGACCCTGATCCGGTGCTGGGACGCCGGTCCGCGGGCTGGGTTGTGGTGGTGGTGCTGATAGTTCTGTGCGGGTTGGTCACCACGGTTCTCTCGGGCTCACCGCTACTCGGCTTCTGGGTGCTGGTGATCGGGGCCGGTCTATCGGGCATGCTCGTCGCCGCGACGTGAGCGAACACGACGTGACGGAACACACTGTTCCGCGCCGATCGGAGCACGACGAAAGGCCCTAGTCGGGCAATGGACCCGGGCCGATGATGGGAACATGTTCTCCCTCGTCGATTCCAGCACCCGCCGCGACGAAGGGCTGTCGGTCGAGGCGTGGTACGCGCCGATCCGACGCCTCGACAACCATGCACTCGCGGGCATAGAGGTGCAGCTTCGAGGCCCGGCCGGCGGTCCTCTCGCCACCGCCCATGCCTTGCGCGCTACTGCGCGAGCGCTGTGCGAGAAGCGTGAACTGGACCGCTTGACATGGTCGGTCGCTCAGTCGATCCCGGGAGACGGCGGTACCGCACCGGGAGGCGTCCCGACGCTGGTCACGGTGGATCTGGAATCGATCGCAGGACTCGATTCCGCGGCGGGCGCTCCACCGGGGCCACACATCGCGATCATCACCCGGGAGTCGCTGACCGGCGACCCCGCCCGGACTCTGCGGGCCGTCGCTGCCGCACGCCGGGACGGCATGGTGATTGCGGTCGACGAAATCGGCTCCGACCCCAACAGCCTGTCGCTGCTCCCGCTGATCGAACCCGACGTGATCATTCTCGCGCCGGCACTCGTCGCACATCCCCCGGACTCCGCCGCGGCCCGGACGGCGCACGCGGTTGCGGCGCAGGTCGAACTCACCGGGGCCCTCGTCGTCGCCGACGGTGTCGATTCCCCGGAACACCGACTGCGGGCGCTGGCACTAGGGGCGGCCTACGGCCTCGGCGCGCTGTACCCCGCCGCCGGCTCCCCCGAGGCACTCGGACGAGGCGACCTCGCACCCTTCCCTCCCGTCCCGCGCCGGCCCGTGGAAGAACCTGCGCGCTCGCCGTACGCCCTCGTCGCCGCAAGCCGGACACCCGTGCGTAGCTCCAAGCGCCTGTTGGTCCACATGAGTTCGACACTCGAGATACGAGCGGCCGCCGCAGGTCCCGAGACCCTGGTCCTCGGAACATTTCAGCGCGCCGAGCATTTCACCGAGCACGCCCGGACTCGATGGCGGAACATGGCCGAACGCATCGCGTACGCAGGTGTGTACGGGGTCGGAATGGGGCCCATCGCAGAAGACGGCATCCATTTCGCTCCACTCGACCCCGAGGATCCCCTCGTCGAGGAATGGAACGTCGTCGTCCTCGGGCCGCACTTCTGCTGCGCGCTCTCCGGTACAGACCTCCACCGCGGCGAGCGCGACCAGGACCGCGAATTCGACTACGTCGTCTCCTACGACCGGCCCACCGTTGTGAGATGCGCCCGCTCGATCCTGGACCGCTTCACCACCTGACTCGCGCAGCGGGGGCCGGAGTTCGCTCTGGCAGGGTGGCCCCCGGGTGGAAGACCGCCCGCGTTCTCAGAGGGCCGTGTGGTGCAGGAAGCTCCGGGCGAGGTTCTCCTCCGTGGAGGGGCCGGGGGCCCATTCGGTGATCCACGGGCCGGTGCCTTCGCTCTGGTCCACCACTCCCTTCTCGAGCCACTGACACCGTCCGTCCAGCACCGCCTCCGCGAGGTGGCGGTCGACGTCGTCGGTGTTGTGCCACAGGCCGTCGAACAGTTTCTCGACTCGCAGCGCCGATTGGCGGCAGAACGCGTCGGCGAGCTCGATGGCACTGGCACCCTCAGCGGCATCCTCCTCCTGCTGCATCTGCGCTCGGACGCAGGCGGCGGACATGGCGAACAGTTCGGCACCGATGTCGACCACCCGGCCGAGGAAACCCTGCTGCTTTTCCAGCGCCGCCTGCCAGCGAGCCATCCCGTAGAACGTGGACCGAGCCAGCTTGCGGGAGCTCCGTTCGACGAATCGGAGATGCTTCGCCAGCACGCCGAACTCACCGTACGACGTGGGAACCTGACCCCTGCCCGCAACGAGCTGCGGCAGCCACTTCGCGTAAAACCCACTGGCTTTCGCTGCGGCACGCGCCTTGGCGACCGGGGCGGCGTGGGGGTTGGCGAGTTCACCCGCAGCGGTGAGGTGCGCATCGACGGCTTCACGGGCGACGAGCAGGCGCATGATCTCGCTGGAACCCTCGAAGATCCTGTTGATACGCAGGTCGCGGGCCAGCTGCTCGGCGGGAACAGCACGCTCGCCCCGGGCGGCGAGCGAGGCGGCCGTTTCGTACCCGCGTCCACCCCGCACCTGGATCAACTCGTCCGCGATGATGCACCCCATCTCGCTCGACCACAGCTTGGCGAGTGCCGCTTCGATCCGGATGTCGTTGCGCCCTTCGTCGTTCATCTGACCCGACAGGTCCACCACTGCCTCGAGCGCGTACGTGGTCGCCGCCATGAAAGAAATCTTGTTTGCCACCGCGCCGTGTTGCCCGACGGGTTTCCCCCACTGAACGCGCTGCCCGGACCATTCCCTGGCGATCTTCAAGGACCACTTGCCGCCCCCCGCGCACATCGCCGGGATCGCAAGCCTGCCCGCGTTGAGGGTGGTGAGCGCGATCTTGAGGCCGTCGCCCTCCCGACCGATCAGGTTCTCCTTGGGCACGCGAACCTTGTACATGCGGGTCACGCCGTTCTCGATGCCCCGCAACCCCATGAAGGCATTGCGACGTTCGACGGTGATGCCCGCGGTGTCGGCCTCGACGACGAACGCCGAGATCCCGCCACGGTGTCCCTCACTGCGCGGCACCCGCGCCATGACGACCAGGAGTTCGGCGACGACGCCGTTGGTGGTCCACAGTTTCACACCGTCCAGTTCGTACGCGGCGCCCCCTTCGATGGGGACCGCACTGGACGCCAGCCGCGCGGGGTCCGAACCGACGTCGGGTTCGGTGAGCAGGAACGCCGAGATCGCGCCGCGGGCACAGCGGGGCAGGAATTCCCGCTTCTGCTCGGGCGTACCCGCGAGTTTCAGCGGTTCGGGAACGCCGATGGACTGGTGTGCCGACAACAGCGCACCCAGGCTGGGGTGCACGGAACCGACGAGCATCAACGCCTTGTTGTAGGCCACCTGGGACAACCCCAGGCCACCGTACTCCCCGGGAATCTTCAAACCGAAGCACCCGAGATCAGCCAGCGACCGCACGTACTCGTCGGGGATTCGCGACTGGGACTCGATGGTCGCCCCGGCCATGTTCTCGCAGCAGGTCCGCAGCCGCGCGAGAAATTCCTCGGTCTTCGCGACGTCGTCCGCTGGGGGCCGTGGGAACGGATGGATCAGATCCAGCCGGAACCGCCCCAGAAACAACTCCTTCGCGAAAGACGGCTTCTCCCAACCGGATTCCCTCGCCTCCTCGGCGACGGCCCGAGATTCTTCCTCGGTGACCCTGGGAGTTCCTGTGACGACCATGACGCGCCTCCTACCGACGGGTAATACCTACTGGCGGGTATCCCCCGAAACGGGTCGGACGAAACCCACTCACGCGTATCGTTCGGCCGATGCGGTTCTTTCCGGCAATCCTGGCCACCGCCTGCCTCACACTGGCCCTGCTGACTCCAACGGCCACAACGGGGGCTGCACCGCTTCCCGACGACTTCCTCTGGGGCGTAGCCACTTCGGGCTTCCAGTCGGAGGGATCCTCGCCCGACAGCAACTGGCGACGGTATTCGGATTCGGGCCGGACCCACGACGCCGTCGGCAACTCGGTCGATTTTCGTCACCGCTACGCGGAGGACGTCGACCGTGCGGCCGATCTGGGTGTCGACGTCTTCCGCTTCGGGGTGGAATGGGCCCGCATACAGCCGTCCCCGGGGGTCTGGGACGAGACCGAGCTTCGCTACTACGACGACGTGGTCCGGGAGATCACGGGTCACGGAATGACGCCGATGATCACCCTCGATCACTGGGTCTACCCGGGCTGGGTGGCCGACCGCGGTGGATGGACGGATCCTGCGATCGTCGACTACTGGCTCGCGCACGCCCGGACGGTCGCGCAACGGTATGCAGGGCTCGGGGCCCTGTGGATCACGATCAACGAGCCACTGACCTACGTGCAAAAGGAATTGACGTTCGGCGGAATCACTCCCGCCCAGGCTCCGCTGATGCTCGACCGACTCGTCGAGGCCCACCGCCGCGCCTACGACCTGATCCACGACCTGGACCCGGGCGCCCCCGTGAGCAGCAACCTCGCCTACCTCCCCGGAGTCACCGATACGGTCGACCGGATGTTCGTCGACCGGGTGGCCGACAAGCTCGACTTCCTGGGGGTCGATTATTACTACGGCCTCTCACTCGACAATCTCACCGCGGCGAACGCCGTCACCGACGCCTTCTACGACATCACTCCACAGCCGGACGGCATCTACCACGCCCTCATGCGGTACACACACCGGTTCCCGGGGCTGCCGCTCTACGTGGTGGAGAACGGGATGCCGACGGACAACGGGACACCACGCCCGGACGGGTACACCCGTTCGGACCACCTGCGCGATCACGTCTACTGGATGGAGCGGGCACGGAAGAACGGGGCACCCGTGATCGGCTACAACTACTGGTCCATCACGGACAACTACGAGTGGGGAACCTACCGGCCCCGCTTCGGGCTCCACACGGTCGACGCCCTGACCGATCCGACCCTCACCCGGCGGCCGACCGACGCGGTCGCGGCCTACCGCGACATCATCGCGGACGGCCTTCCCGACACCTACGAACCAGACCGCCCTCCCGGTTTCTGCTCGTTGGTGGATCCGCCCCGGAGCTGCACGAATCCTCCGTGAAGGGGTTGTCATCGTCCCTCCGCCGGAGGAATGTGAAGGATGCGCACGAAGAGGGCGAAACCTCCTGTCGGGGCGGCGCCCTCGTCCACGAACTCACCGACCGAGCGAGCACACATGAGTCGGGCAGACAGCGACGCCGAGCAGCAGCGAAAACGGGCGCGGCTCACGGCCCGTGCTCGCCACCCCATGGCGTGGCTCCGTTCGCGCGCCGCCCGACGTCGGGGCCTGGGCGATGCCGCGCGACCCGTACCGACCAGCGCCGATGACGTCCTCGAGCGGCTGGCCGACCTGAAGATCAGCACCTGGACCTACGGATTCGACCACCGCTCGGTCCGTCACCTGGGGCCCATGGCACAGGACTTCGCCGAGGCCTTCGGGCTCGGCTCCTCCGATCGGCGCATCGACGCCGGCGGTGCGA
>NZ_JBAQEO010000114.1:0-8435 GCF_049286785.1 Rhodococcus sp. (in: high G+C Gram-positive bacteria)
AACCCGTCGAGACCGCGCCGGTGATCGAGGTTTCCCCGGTCGAACCCGCACCGGCGCCGGCCCCCGCGCCGCTCATTCCCGGACTCCCGCAGATCCAATTGCCGACGCTGCAACTGCCCGAGTTGCCGAGACTGCCCGGCAGGTAGTCGACCGGTCGGCCGGGCCGGGTCCGCAACCGACAACGAAACGCGGTCGGAGGTGTCGGCGAGCAGCCATTCGCGCCTACCATTGTGTTAGTTCGAAGCTGCTGAGAGAGGGTGAGGGCAGATGACTTCACATCCTGCCGACCGTGACCAGTACAGGGACAGCCGCGGATCGGGATTCGCCATGCCCACCGCGTCGAGCGGTTCGCTTCATTTCGCCCCGTACCAGCGGCCACCCGACCCTCCGTTGCTCAGGATGTTTCCGGCGACCAGCGAAGCCGCCGAGAAATACACGATGATCGCCCTCTACGCGATCGAGGCCGCGGCCATCATCTTCATCGCCCTGCGGGTGGCAGGCGTGCTCTGACCACTATCGGGCGTGACGGCCCCCGCGTGCCGGTTTGTCCACCGGTGTGTCCATTGGTTCGTCCACCGGCTTGTGCGTTACTGGCTTGTCCATTACGGATGCGGCGTTACGGCCGGTGCCGAGCGGGCGTGCCAGCATCACCGCGATCGCGGTGGTGAGAGGAACCGACAGGGCCAGGGCGATACCGCCGACCGAGGACCGCACGATCTCGATGGCCACCGCGTCACTGAGCAGCACGTCCTGGATCGGCCGGCCCGCCACGCTGAACAGAAGCAGAAGGGGCAGCGCACCACCGGCATACGCCAGAACAAGGGTGTAGACGGTGCTGGCGATGTGGTCGCGGCCCACCCGCATCGCCGAACCGAAGATCTGGCGCCGGGACGCATCCGCGTCCAGCGACGCAAGTTCGAAAGCCGACGCCGCCTGCGTGATGGTGACGTCGTTGAGCACACCGAGCGAACCGATGATGAAACCGGCCAGAAGCAGTCCCGTGATGCTGACGTGCTGGATGTACGTCTGCACATTCGTGTTCTGCTCTTCGGACAGCCCGGTCAGATGAGTCAATTCGATCGTCACGTACGACAGGACCGCGGCCAGCGCCATCGACGCGAGGGTGCCGAGCAACGCCGAACTCGTCCGGAGCGACACTCCGTGCGCCAGATACAGCACGGCATACAGGATCACGGCGCCCGAGACGAGAGCCACCGGGATCGCCGGCTTGCCGTCGAGCAGGGCCGGCAGCATGAAGCCCACGAGCACCCCGAATGACACGACGATGCCGACCAGGGCCCGGAATCCACGCCACCGGGCCACCACGATGACGACCACGGCGAACACCAGAGCGATGAGTGCGACGGGCAGGCCCCGGGCGAAGTCCTCGAACGAATACTCCGTCGTCCCGTTCACATCCGTCTGGCGGGACAACCGGATGTGCTCGCCCACCCGCAGATCGGGCTGGCCCGGGCCGGGAATGATCTCGAGGAGAGTCTGCGTGCCGGCGTTGGGACCGGACTCGATGTCGACGATGCTGCGCTGGCATTCGTAGGCACCGGTCGGCGGCGGCACCGGCGACCCGGTGAAGGCCTTTCCGGCAGAGGGGCTTCCGCACGCCGCGATGTCCTGCATGGTGACCGTGCCCGCCTCGGTGACCGGCACACCGCCCTGCGCGCTCTGGAAGGGCAGGTCGACATCCAGACCGGACCTGTCGGGCCACAACGCGACCGCACCGATGAGCACTGCGACGCCGATCGCGACCAGGAGCCCGATCACCACTCGCGCCGCCACCGGACCCACCGGGACCGGTCCGTGGCCGTGGCCGTGGCCGTGGCCGTGTAGTTCGGCCATCACACGGGTCGCGTCGGCCGGTGGATGAATTGTCTTCGCACGCAGCCAGGCTAGCCGTAATACCGTCTATCGCTGCGACGGAAGCGACCAGTGATACCGGTGTTGCCCCAATGTCGCGTCCATATAGCTCCGGTGTCGCTCACCTGTCGCCGATGTGTTTAGATTGTCCGAACACGGAGTATGTGGTGCAGAACTCGACGAGGGGTGGGTTCTGTGAACAATTCCGGCACCCACGCGCGGGCAGCAGCGAGCCCGCTCAGGCGAGTGAATTGCGGTGAGGGATCGATTCGATCGATTTGCCGAGCTGGGTGGCGGGGTACAGGGGGGGTTGACCCCGCCACCAACCTGACACCCACAGGGGGGGGAGGGGTATCAGGTGCTCGCGGCACTCGAAGTGCCGTCTGCCAATCTACCGACAACATGGGGGTGCGCGTCAACCGGGTGGGTGAAATTGTTCGGCGTGTCGTCATCTTGCCTCCGACCGCTCAGGATCGAAGCCCATCGGGGATGCCCACTTCGGTCACGCCGAAACCTCCGTGGCGCCGGTACCGGATTCGTCCGTCGGCCCGAATCCCACCGAGCTCTCCCACCGGCGCCAGAACCGTTCTCGCGTAGCCGAATCGAGTATTTCGTCACGACCGCAGAGAAAGCGGCGATACTGCGCCTCTTCCCGCTCCCGGGGATCGGTGACCCCGGTGGGTTCCTCCAGAAGATGTCCGAACGCGAACTCCACCAACGGCTGCCGTGGCCCGGCCGGACCACCGTTGACCTCGAGCAGACGCGTCACATACGCG
Organism: Rhodococcus sp. (in: high G+C Gram-positive bacteria); assembly: GCF_049286785.1. Lineage (GTDB taxonomy): Bacteria > Actinomycetota > Actinomycetes > Mycobacteriales > Mycobacteriaceae > Rhodococcus_F. Next base: position 2,649 of record NZ_JBAQEO010000114.1, read on the forward strand.
CCCGTGATCTTGGACACAACCCGGGTGAGATTGCCGGCAGCGTCGGCGAGCCCGGGCACCTCGGGATGCGCTGCGCTGATCTTGGCGATCTCCGTCTGCGGACCCAGAATGTCGATGATGGTGTCGAGTTCCAGCGGAATCTCGGACGGCCCCAATGCCAGTGCGCCCGCCGGCAGATGCCGCTGCCGCTCCTGGACGTCCAGCTCCTCGACCGGGGTGGGGGAGCCACCCTCGAGAGTTCTGGCCGCACTACCCGGCGCCCACCGCAGCGCGACGTCGAGCTTGCGCAGGGTCTCGATACTCGGGTCGGGTCCGGTGCCGTTCTCCGCGCGGGTCTGCGCGGCATCCGACGGGCCACCCGCCGCTGTCACCTGATCCTGCGTGAGGTTCAGCAGACGCCGTCGCCGGTAGACGATCTGTCCGAACCGCGCACGCGTGCTGGTAACCAACGCTTCCCCCAAGGCATACCCAAGCGACACGTGTGTCGCTCGCTGTGCCTCGATACTACTGCTTGTAGCTCGTGAGGAAGTTGCCGAACCGCTCGATGGCGACCGCGAGATCCCGCGCCCACGGAAGCGTCACGATGCGGAGATGGTCATGATCGGGCCAGTTGAAGCCCGTGCCCTGCACCATCAGGATCTTCTCCTGCAGGAGCAGATCCTGGACCAGCTTCTCGTCGTCGTAGATCTCGTACACCTCGGGATCGAGCCGCGGGAACGCATACAGCGCGCCCTTCGGCTTGATGCACGAGACACCGGGAATCATGTTGAGCCGCTCCCAGGCCACGTCGCGCTGCTCGAGCAGGCGACCGCCCGGCAGGATCAGATCCTCGATGCTCTGGTGCCCGCCGAGGGCCACCTGGATGGCGTGCTGACCAGGCACGTTCGGGCACAGCCGCGTCGACGCGAGAAGATCGAGACCCTCGAGGAAACCGGCGGCGTGTTCCTTCGGGCCCGTGATCGCCACCCAGCCGGACCGGTAACCGGCCACCCGGTACGCCTTCGACAGACCGTTGAACGTCAGGCACAGCAGGTCGGGTGCGAGCGTAGCCAGAGAGATGTGCTTGGCGTCGTCGTAGAGGATCTTGTCGTAGATCTCATCCGCCAGCAGCAGCAACTGGTGCTTGCGGGCCACGTCGACGAGCTGCTGCAGCACCTCCATCGAATACACCGCACCCGTCGGATTGTTCGGGTTGATCACCAGCAGGGCCTTCGTCCTGTCGGTGATCTTCGACTCGATGTCGGCGACATCCGGGTTCCAGTCGTTGTCCTCGTCGCACAGGTAGTGCACCGGGGTGCCGCCTGCCAGGCTGGTCATCGCCGTCCACAGCGGATAGTCCGGGGCGGGGATGAGCACCTCGTCACCGTTGTTCAGCAATGCCTGCATCGTCATCGTGATGAGCTCGGACACGCCGTTACCCAGGTAGATGTCGTCCACGTCGAGTTCGGGGAACCCGGGGACCAGCTCGTACCGCGTCACGATCGCCCGCCGGGCCGACAGGATCCCCTTCGACTCCGAGTAGCCCTGGGCGTACGGGAGCGCCGCGATCATGTCGCGCATGATCACGTCGGGCGCGTCGAAACCGAACGGCGCAGGGTTGCCGATGTTGAGCTTGAGGATCCGGTGGCCCTCCGCCTCGAGCCGGGCGGCGTGGGCGTGCACCGGTCCCCGGATCTCGTACAGCACGTTCTGAAGCTTGGTCGACTGTTCCAGCGTGCGGGGCGGTGTGCGGGGGTGGCCGTGGTCTTTGCTCACGACGGTCATTCTCCCACTCCCGGGCAACTGGATTTCTACTGGTGGGTGCCATTCGTGCTGGATACCACTCCATGGTGAGCAAGTGCGCACAGGTGGGTAGTCGCCGTACCCTCGGGAATAGGTCCTCGTCTCGTGATCCCCATCACTTCCGAAGGAGCGACCCAGATGTCCGCACCCGCTTTTCGGCGTCCCGGACCCGTCGACATCGCCCACCACCGCCACCTCACGGGGGTCTGCGAACCGCAGCGCGAGGAGGTGGACGTCCGGAACCTCGAGGTGATCGGTGAGCTCCCCACCGACATCACGGGCGCGTACCTGCGCAACGGCCCCAATCCGCGGTTCGACCCGATCGGAACCTACGTCTACCCCCTCGACGGCGACGGCATGGTCCACCGCGTCGAACTGAGTGAGGGCACCGCCCGATACACCAACCGGTTCGTCCGGACCCCCATGGTGGTGGCCGAGGAGAAGGCGGGGCAGGTGATCTGGGCCGGTGTCACCGACCCGTACACCCCCGCCGAAGACGAGGTGGGCCCGGAACTGGCGGGGACGAGGAGAGAGCTGCCCGACATCAACGTGGTGCGGCACGACGGCCGCCTCCTTGCGATGGCCGAGACCACCCTCCCGTTCCAGCTGAACCCCGACGATCTGAGCACCCTCGGCAGGACGGACTGCGACGGCGCGATGGCGGTGGGAAGCACCGCGCACCCCAAGATCGACCCCGTGACCGGGGAACTGGTGCTGTTCAACTACGTCCTCGACGCGCCGTATCTGACGTGGTCGGTGGTGGCGCCGGACGGATCCCTCGCACGCCCGCCCACCGCGGTCGAGGGGGCGGACACGCCGCTGATGATCCACGACATGGCACTCACCGGGCGGTACCTCGTCTTGATGCTCTGTCCGCTGGTCTTCGACATGGGGGCGGTGATCACCGGCGGATCGGTGCTCGACTGGCGACCCGAGATGGGCACCCGGATCGCACTGATCCCGCGCGACGGTGGCGCGGTTCGGTGGATCGGCCGCGACGCCTACTGGGTGTGGCACTTCGCCAACGCCTTCGACCTCCCCGACGGGAGAGTGAGCGTCGACTACGTGGAATGGACCTATCCCGCGGGCTTCGCAAAGATGGATTCGCCGTCGCTCGGCACCCTGGTCCGCGCCGCGATCGACCCCGAACGCGGCACCGTGACGCGGGAAACCGTATGCGAGCGGGACGTCGAGTTCCCGCGGATCGACGACCGGGAAATCACCAAGAGACACCGCACGACGGCCACGGTCGGGAAACTCGGTGTCCGCGACGGGGTGCTCGACTCGCTGTGGTTCTTCGACACCGCTACCGGCAGCGAAGCGCACTGGCACCCGGGCCGCGTTTCCGTCGGAGAACCCATCTTCATCCCCGGCTCCGAGCACGAGTACTGGGGAATGATCGGCACCGACCTCGACGACAGGTCGTCGTGGTTCTTCCTGCTACCCGCCGAAGACCCGGCAGCCGGCCCGCTCTGCACGGTACGGCTCCCGATTCGGGTGCCGGGCGGGCTTCACGGGGCATGGCTGCCGGGTTGAGCGATATCGTCGGCAGATGACTTCCGCGCCGTACGGTTCCTGGCCCTCACCCATCACCGCGGCGGACGTCGCCGCCAGCGGCCATCCCGTCGAAGGCGGACACTATGTGGGGGACGACGCGTGGTGGGCGGAGTTGCGGCCCACCGAAGGCGGGCGTGTGGCCGTGCGGCGCACCGGTTTGGACGAGGAACCCGAGGACGTCCTCCCCGCCCCATGGAACGCCCGCACCCGCGTACACGAATACGGTGGGGCCGCGTGGACCGTCACGGTGTCCGGGCACCTGGTATTCGCCGAGTTCACCGACCAGCGGCTCTACCTGCTCGAAGGCGCCACCCCGATGCCGCTCACCGTCGAACCCGAGCGACCCTGCGCCCTGCGCTACGGCGACCTGACGATCATCGGCCAGGAAGTGTGGGCAGTCCGCGAAAGCCACGACGCCGACGGCACCATCACCCGCGACATCTGCGCCATTCCGCTGGACGGCTCAGCCGCGGACGACCCGCGACGCGTGCGCTCGGTGGTGGGCGGCTCCGATTTCCTGGCCAACCCCCGGCTGTCCCCCGACGGGCGGCGCCTCGCCTGGATCGCGTGGAACCACCCGCAGATGCCGTGGGACGGCACCGAACTTCGGGTCGCGGACCTCTCGAACGGTGTCGTGCGGGGCCCGGTGACCACGCTCCTCGGCGGTCCGGAAGAATCGGTACTCCAACCCGAATGGGTGGGTGTGTCCGAGCTGTACACCATCAGCGACCGCAGCGGCTGGTGGAATCTCTACCGCATCGACATCGACAACCCCCAACCGATTGCCCTGTGCCCCAAGGAAGCCGACTTCGGTGGCGCGATGTGGTTCCTCGGTTCCCGCTGGCACACCCGGCGTGAGGACGGCACACTGCTCACCGTCCGCACGTTCGGCACCGACACGCTCGCCGTCCTCGATCCCGGCACCGGGGCGCTCACCGACATCCCCCTTCCCGGCATCACCACCATCGGACTCGCCGATCGCCGGGGCAACCGGCTGCTACTGCTCACCGGCGGCGCCCAGACGCCGTCGGGCCTGCGCGAACTCGACCTCGGCACCGGTGAACTTCGCACCATCCGGCAGTCGGTGACCGACCTTCCCGAATCGGCCTATCTTCCCGAGGCGCGGCAGCTGACGTTCCAGGGACCCGAACGGGAAGTCCACGCCATCGCGTACCCGCCCCGCCACCCCGGATACGAAGGATCGGCGGGCGAACTGCCGCCGTACGTCGCGTTCGTGCACGGCGGACCCACCTCCCGGGTAGCCCCCACCCTGAACCCGGTGTTCGCGTTCTTCACCAGCCGCGGCATCGGCGTGATCGACGTGAACTACGGCGGATCCACCGGGTACGGCCGCGAATACCGCAACCGGCTACGCGGGCAATGGGGCGTCGTCGACGTCGAGGACGTGGTGACCGCGGTGACCGGCCTCGCCGACGCCGGGCTCGCCGACCGTCGCCGCCTCGCCATCGAGGGCGGCTCCGCCGGCGGCTGGACAGTACTCGCTGCGCTCACCACGTCGGACGTCTTCGCCTGCGGCGCTTCCTACTTCGGAGTCGCGGAACTCGAAGAGTTCGTCAAGGAAACACACGACTTCGAATCCCGGTACGTCGACGGCCTGGTCGGTCCGCTTCCCGAGGCCGCCGAGCTGTACAAGCAGCGGGCACCCCTGGCCCACGTCGACGGACTCAACTGCCCGGTGCTTCTGTTGCAGGGACTCGACGACCCGATCGTCCCGCCGGCCCAGGCCGAACGATTCCGCGACGCCCTCGTGCGGAAAGGAATTCCGCACGCGTATCTGACGTACCCGGGGGAGTCGCACGGATTCCGCAAGCACGCCACCCTCATCAGCTCCCGCAACGCAGAACTGTCCTTCTACGGCCAGATCCTCGGCTTCGAACCCCCGGACATCCCGAAACTCGAACTCTGGCGGCCCGAGTCCGCATAGGCGTCCGGTGGGTCCCGCCGCCGTCGCCCAATGTGACATTTGTTCAGTCTGACTGCACCGGTGTGACATTGGGCCAGGGGGTGGGGTGCGCGGTGTGGTCGCCCGATGTGACATTGGTTCCCTCTGAGTAGACCGCTGTGACATTGGGCCACCAGCGGGCGGGGTTGCCGCCCCGGCGCGGTGAGCTGCTGCAGCTGACCCCCCGCCGCGCGAGTCTTTCTGCAGCACAGACAAACAAACCAGTCTGATTGTTTCTCCTCCCGAACTGTATTGCGGGCAAAGGAAACTCGCGGGGCTGCTCGAATAGCCAGACCGGTCTCCTTGTTTTTGCGCCAATAATCCTGCGATGGAAGCGAATTCCGCATCAACAGTCACTGCAGTGAGCAATAAGCACTCTGCTACCAGTGGAATTTCCCATCTCCTATCGGCTGAGCTTCGGTGCGTGGTACCAAGGAAGGAGTGAGGATTCGGGCCTCGGTAACACGGAGGGCGGAAACTCCGAA
>NZ_JBAQEO010000115.1:0-1629 GCF_049286785.1 Rhodococcus sp. (in: high G+C Gram-positive bacteria)
GTGCTGGTCACGCTGTTCGGGACGACGGGCTCGAATCCGAATCGGCGCACCGTTCCGGAGCGGATCGACGAACTCCTCGACCGGCTCGGACGGACAACCGATCCTGCTGCACGACAATCCATTACCACCGCTGCTGCCGGTGAGGTGATCGATCAGGGACACGGGATTCCCCTGTTCGAGCAGTCGACCATCATCGCTACATCACCCGGCACCCAGGGTGTGGTACTCGACGCGTCGAGCCGCCCCAACTTCTACGGAACGAGGATCGATCGATGAGCACCTGGAACAACTGGGGGCAGGGCAGCCGCGTCACGCCGGCGGCATTCGTCACCGAAGCCGACACCCTGCTGTCGTCCGTTCTGCACCGTCTCCGGGCGGATGACCGCGTCCGCGGCGACCTCCTCGCAGGGCTGACCGCCGCTTTGCGCACCGAGGGCCGGGAAGCCGTTCTCACCCTGGCCGGGTACGAGGGCGATCACGATCACCGGGGCACGATCGCCAGACAGGCGAGGGACATCGGGGCGTCACTGTCGAGGCTTGCCGCGGCCACGGGAACCGCCGCGTCGGACGTCACCGTCCGCAGTCACTGCGAGGGCCATGTCTGGACCGAGGCCGCTGCGGCCCACCTCACCGGCGCTCCCGATGCGCCGGCGATCATGCAGCTCTACAACGAGTGGTTGCACCAACTGGTCCTCCTGCGCGATGCGTTGCTTCCGTACGAGAACTGGGAGGAGGTGACACTGGCTGTGGATGCGCACGGTCTACGCCGCTTCGGCTCGGCCCGGCAGCATTTCGTTGCCGACCTCCTCACCCGCAGGGTCCGCCACGAAGCCATCGTCCGGGTCGCGGCCGCGGCAGTGTCGGATACCGCCGTGGACGGCGCCTACGGGTTTCAGACGGAAGCGGCCGCTGTCCTTCCGGCGGTGGTGTCCGGGTCACCGTGGACCTCGTCCCGGACATTGCTCCGCTGGCAATCCGATCGCATCACCGACGACGTGGACACGGTGGCGTTCGTCGCCGCGGACGCCGACTACCTGGCGACGTCGCGGTCCCTTCCCGGCGACCCAGCACCGCTCGCGCAGCCGTTGCCGGAGGTGACGCTCGGCGAATCGGGACGGGACGGTCGGGGTATACGTCTGGCGCTGTCCGCGCGCGGCGACGCCGGTATCCATTCGGTGGATCTCGGCCAGGCACTGCGCGGACACCGGTACGCCTACTCGCCGGCCGGCGAGGAGCACACGTCCGGCGACGAGGTGGTCCGTCGGCACAGCGCCCTCGCCGTGGTCGCGGCGGCCGGACTGGTCGAGTTCCCCCCTGGGCTCCACCTGGTGGACGACATACCCGACGCCGGGTGGGGGCTCCTGGTGCTGGGCAGAATCCTGCCGCACAACATCATTCTCCGCGACGGTCAGTCGTGGGCGGCAGCATCCACCGCAGGGAAGACCGGACCGCCACGGGTGATCCTCGACGCACCCCGGAGCGGGAGCAACTCTCCCCTTTGAGGTCGGGGGGCCGCCCGCGCAATCGCGCGGGTGGCAGCCGGACCCGGTCACGGATCATCACCGGATTCGCCTCTCTCGCCCCGCGCGCACGCCCCGACCATTACGTTGACGGTGAGGAAAGAACTTC
>NZ_JBAQEO010000116.1:0-4337 GCF_049286785.1 Rhodococcus sp. (in: high G+C Gram-positive bacteria)
GTCGGACGAAGTAGTCACCCGGTGGGTTCTCCTGGTTCTGGCGGTACGGGCAGCAGTGGCGCCGGTGGCAGTGCGGGGGCAGGGGCGGGCTGCACCTTCGGTTCGGCCGGGGGCTCGGAGATCGTCGTCCACAGGTCGGAGTACCAGGGACCCGCAGTCTCGGGGTCCTCCTCCTCCGGCTTCTCCGGTTCCTTGTTGTCGCCCGGTAGTTGCACCTGAATCGGGGTGTCGCCGGGTTTGACCCAGCGGAGCCGCCCCCGCGCCTGCGCCTCGATGTAGGCGGGGTCGGAGTAGCGCTCCTTCAGGATCCGCAGTTCCTTCAAGTCCTTCTCGAGCTGCAGTTGTTCTGCCGCAACACGATCCGCTTCCCCGCGCTGGGTGAGGTACGTCCGCAGCGGCACGGCGAGGGTGAGAGCAAGGAGCAGTACGACCACCACGAGAACCAACGCCCGGCCGGTCGACAACCCGAGGATCGTGTGGTCGGATCGTGCCAGGCGGGCGGCGGCGGACGTCCCCACTCTTCTGGGCCGGGCACGACCGCGCAGGACCTTGCCCGCGTCGTCGGTGGCGTCCGGCTTGCCGTCGGCCCCGCCACTCGACGGAGTCGCCTTGGTGGTGCGCGGGCGTCGCGCGCCGCCGGGAACTCCGTCGGTCCGACCACGCAGGGAACGTTCACCACGCCCGGAACCGCGGCCGCCCGGACTTGCTCCGGACGACCGCGGCCTGCCGCGCTGTGCCACTACCTCGACGCCCCCTACCGTGTCCGACTACGCAATGTCAGCCTTCGAAAGCGAACCGCGGGAAGGCGACCTCGCCGGCGTAGCGGGCGGCGTCCCCCAGGTGCTCCTCGATGCGCAGAAGCTGGTTGTACTTGGCCACCCGCTCGCTGCGAGCCGGCGCACCGGTCTTGATCTGACCACTGCCCACGGCAACGGCGAGATCCGCGATGGTGGTGTCCTCGGTCTCACCGGACCGGTGGCTCATCATCGTCTTGTATCCGTTGCGGTGCGCGAGATCGACGGCGTCGAGAGTCTCGGTGAGAGTTCCGATCTGGTTGACCTTGACCAGCAGCGCGTTGGCGGCGCCCTTCACGATGCCCTCCTCGAGGCGCTCAGGGTTGGTGACGAAGAGGTCGTCACCGACGAGCTGGATCTTGCCGCCGATCTGGTCGGTGAGTGCGACCCAGCCGTCCCAGTCGTCCTCGCTCAGCGGATCCTCGATCGAGACGAGCGGGTACGCGTCGATCAGCTCGGAGTAGAAGTCGGCCATCTCCGCAGCGGTGCGGTTGCTCCCCTCGAACTTGTAGCCGGAGCCGTCGGTGTAGAACTCGGTGGCTGCGACGTCGAGCGCCAGCGCCACCTCGGTACCCAGACTCAGGCCGGTCTTCCCGATCGCGACGCTGATGAGGTCGAGGGCTTCGCGGGTGCCCGCGACGTCGGGAGCGAAACCGCCCTCGTCGCCGAGTCCGGTGGCGAGCCCCTTCTCCTTGAGCACCGACTTGAGTGCGTGGTACACCTCGGCACCCCACCGAAGCGATTCCTTGAAGGTCGCCGCACCGATCGGGGCAACCATGAACTCCTGGACGTCGACGCCGGTGTCTGCGTGCGCACCGCCGTTGAGGATGTTCATCATCGGGACGGGCAGCACGTGCGCGTTGGGTCCGCCGATGTAACGGAAGAGCTCGAGACCCGACGATTCCGACGCCGCGCGGGCGACGGCGAGCGACGCGCCGAGGAGAGCGTTGGCGCCCAGCCGCGACTTGTCGGCGGTTCCGTCCGCGTCGAGCAGGGCCTGGTCGACCGTGCGCTGCTCGGTGGCATCGATACCGATGATCGCCGGTGCGATCTCACCGAGAACAGCCTCGACGGCCTTCTCGACGCCCTTGCCGCCATAGCGGTCGCCGCCGTCGCGAAGTTCGACCGCCTCGTGCTCACCGGTCGACGCGCCGGAGGGAACCGCGGCGCGAGCGAAACTTCCGTCGTCGAGCAGCACCTCGACCTCCACCGTGGGGTTTCCACGGGAATCGAGGATCTCACGGGCTCCGACCTGCTCAATGATGGACACTTGCTGATTCTCCTTTTATGGGGCTTCGCACTGTGCACCGACCGGTCCGATCGTGCCAGGACACCAGATCGTGCCAGCACACAGCGTAACGGCACACCGAAACGGACGTGGGACGGCGCGCCCCGTCTTCGTCTACGGCCGCAGACCCACCGAGTATGCGGACGCCCGGTCGCGCACCAGAGTCAGATATCTGCCCGACAGGTTGTACGCCATCAGCGCCGCTCGCCACCCCTCCGGTGTCGTCAGGTCACCACCTCGCGCGCAAAGGTAGCGGGCGGCGGTGAGCGCAGCGTCGTCGATGTTGTCGACGTCGGCGATGCCATCACCGTTGGCGTCGACGGCCCATCGCTTCCAGGTCTCGGGAATGAACTGGAGCGGCCCCATCGCGCGGTCGTGCACGGCATCGCCGTCCAGGGCTCCCCCGTCGGTGTCCGGGATCTCCGCGACGCCGGGACCGCCGTCGAGCGGGACACCGCGGATCGCGGGGTGCACCTGACCCGTCGGGTCGACCGACGCGCCACCATGGGTACCGTGCCTGATCTCCACGCCGGCGATCCCGGCAAGGGTGGTCCATCCGATCCCGCATTCCGGCTCGGTCTCCGTCATCACCGCCGCGGCGTAGCCGTACGCCTCCAGTGCCGTGTTCCCGATTTCGATCGCCTCCGCCAGTTCCCCCGACCACCCACGCAGCTGGTCCGCGGATCGTCCGGGGGCGTTGATGTCGAGTGGCGGTGTCGGCGCACCGGGCCCCGGAGGGATGCCTTCGGGTATGGCTGTCCGGGGCTGCTGATCCCGCGCGCAGGCACCGAACGCGAGCACCACGAGGACCATGGCAGCAAGAAACGCGACCACCGCGCGCGGCCATCGGTAAGGGCGTCGAGAGCGCACGGGATATCGGGTCACTCCTCCATCTTGCATATCGCCGGCGCGATGCCGGCACCGGCGGAAGTAAAGGCTTGGAAAAGAGCAGGCGAGGGCTTCGCTATCCCTTGCGTGACCGTGTACCTTTCCCCCAGACCTAAGGTTCGCCTACCCAAACTGACTCGGACACGTCGATCGCGTCCAGCTCGCCAGGAGTGCTCATGTCCGTCCTTGCTGCAGGGACCGCGCCGTCGATCGCCACACAGCTGTTCGGCAGCGGCCTCATCGGACTGCGCGAGGGGCTCGAGGCCGGGATCGTCGTGATGGTCCTCGCCGCATTCCTGGTCAAGTCGGAGCGCAAGGACGCACTGAAGTGGGTGTGGCTCGGTGTCACCATTGCCGTCGCCATGGTGGCGGTGATCTTCCTGACCATCCACTACGGCACGTCCACTGTCACCGGGCTGACCGCCGAAATCATCGCGGGAGCTGCCTCCCTGGTGGCAGTCGTGATCGTCACCGCAATGGTTCTGTGGATGCGAACGGCCTCACGCACCATCTCCACCGATCTACGGGCCGGAATGGAGAAGGCACTGGTCACCGGCCCGGTCGCGGTGCTCGCACTCGCGTTCTTCGCCGTGGGCAGAGAAGGTGTCGAGACGGCCCTGCTGATGGTGGGCTACGCCGAGAACACCGCCGGCAGCGCGTGGCCGCTCGTCGGGCTTGTCCTCGGAATCGCCGTCGCCGCTGTCGTCACGGTGCTGCTGTACTTCGGCGCCGTCCGCCTCGACTTCGCGAAGTTCTTCCGATACACCGGCATCTTCCTGATCGTGGTCGCCGCGGGAATCCTCGCGTACGGCATCCGGGCACTGCAGATCGGCGGCGTCCTACCGGGTGTATCCACGCTCGCATTCGACGTCAGCGCCGGCTACGACGCGTCCAGTTGGTATGGCACGATCCTCGCCGGGATCTTCAACTTCCGCCCCGACCCGACACTGCTGCAGGCCATCGCATGGGTCGTGTACATCGCGGTCGTCCTGTTCCTCTTCCTCCGACCGGTCGCGCGCACCGCGGGCACCCCTGCAACCGCGCGCATCGCCTCCCCCGAGCCCGACGAGACAGTGTTGTGAAAGGCCCCCACCTCCCATGAAAATCCTGCGCCGCACCACCCTCACACTCGCATCGGTAGCGGTTCTCCCGCTGGCGCTCGCCGGGTGCACCGAGAAGTCGACCGCCGCAGACGGCGACATCACCGTCACCGCCACCGACGACGGCTGCGACGTCGGCGCCGACTCCGGCACCACCGGGAGCACCACGTTCCAGGTCACCAACAACGGCAGCAAGGTCACCGAGTTCTACGTCTTCGCCGAGGGCGACCGGGCCATGGGCGAGGTGGAGAACATCGGTCCGGGCCT